>NZ_JBHFKW010000024.1:0-81590 GCF_042879395.1 Photorhabdus sp. RM322S | reverse complement strand
ATAACCCGTTAACTGACAGTATTCTTTGTCAAGGCAGCCTGTTAAAGCATTAAACGGGATTTAGTATGGCAAAAATCGGGCATATTCACGTATCAATAAATAACCAAAATGACGATTATGAAAAGCAATATTGGATTCGGTTGAATTCCGGTCAGTTTTCGTTTAAAAAATAACCTAAAATAAATCACATATATTGGTAAACTATGGGGTATTCCAATTCACGGGAAGTGTTATAACCAGAATCAATTAAAGAGTTACCTAGGGGCTGTTGACGTTTCGTGTACATCTTATGGAGCCCAGTTATGAGAGCTTAACTGAATGCCATTGTCCGGCTTACAACCCCTGAAGGCAAAGTGAGGGGTGGGCGCAAGCCCAAAATGACCAGCAGCAAGATCGAATCGGCTAAGAAGCTATTGACCAGCGTCAGAACACACTTAGTGTGCTTTATATGACCCCAAATTATTTGGTTAAAAAATGCACTTATTGTGCGTTTCCGTACGGTTGGGCTTCAGACCCTTTTACTGAAAAAACGGGGCAATTAAGCCCCTGTGAAATGTAATTTTAAACCCAACGCTTTCGTTATTTTAAACACTGTATTAAATGTAGGGTTTGCTTCTCCAGAAAGTGCTTTATAAATACTCTCTCTACTCATTCCGACTTGTTTTGATAGCTGGCTGATATTTTTTGCTCTTGCGATATTGCCTAATGCAATAAATAAATATTTAGTATCATTTTCCTCTATCGCTGCATTTAAATAGGTTTGAATATCTTCATCATCATTTAAAAACTCAACAACATCAAACTCTTTAAGCTCTTTATTCATGTCAAAATCCCCATTCTTTAGCTATTTATTTCGCTTTTTTGATATCTTGTTGTTGTGTATTTTTATCGCCACCACAAGGCAACAAAACTATTTCATTATTCCTGTTAGCAAAATATACCCTGTATCCCTTCCCTTGATGAATTCTTAATTCTGACATTCAACTCCCAACAGGTTTTGCATCTCCGAAATTACCTTCTTTCATTCTATCAATTCTTATAATGATTTTTGCTTTTGTGGTTTTGTCTTTCAAAGATTTTAACCATCTCTCTACTTCGGGCGTTCGATTTACTTTAATCATTTTACCCCTCATTTATTTCTATAATACAACCTTTTGTGTTGTCAACCGCAGTTAACAGTTTTAACGGCTTTCTGGGTGTTTCATTTAAAAATTCTTCTCAAAACGTCAATAGCCCCTATAAAATATCGTCATGAGATTTGTAGCCAGAGCGCGAGACAACGGATCTGAACAGCGGCGAGGAAAGACTGACTATTTTTCGCATATCGTGTTGCTATACCACGCCAGCGTTTAAGATATTGACGAAGATAAAACCACGATAGCTGCACCAGTTAAAATTTTCGATATTGTCATGTTACAGGCTCCTTTAATGAAATTATTTGAAACCTCATCAAGTGATTTTTGTGAGCTAACTATCATCCATAAGATCGTCTTCATAGGATATACCCGTTATCTTTCAAGTTGCCTCTTTGTTGGCTGCACTCGCTCACCCCGGTCACATAGTTATGCTCCCGGGGATTCGCTCCCTTGCCGTCGCGATGCATCTTGAAATCTATAGGGTATATTAAGTTAATAATTTCTTCTGCAAATCGTTATTTTGGTTATTACTTGACTCATGGATATGCTGATTTCTATCACATCTAATACGTATAGAGGATATTTTTATAGATATTAACAGGTGTTGCTTGATTACATAAAATATTTATTTTCTCCATTAATTAGTTGTTATCTTGAATCCTTAGTGTCGTAAGTATAATTCGTATTTTATATTTATCAGTAGAGATAAAAAAGGCCAGCAAACACTGGCCAATTTTAAAGACTTATTTCTTAACACTAAAATCACTATGATTTATTGGGCCTTTATTACCCGCCTGATCCAATCCATATACACAAAAACGTACTGGGGAGTCTTTCTTCATAAGAGAAATCGGTATTCTTCTATAGATAGAATATCCGGTGTAATCGTCACATTTCGTAGATTCCAGAGGACCTGATTTTATACGTAAGTCAACAATTTCCCATTGATTAAATATGGGATTAACAACCCATCTGTCATCCGCTTCAAAGACTAATCTTATTGCAGGTTTTATTGATGGAGGGGTGTTATCAATTTCACGTAATTTTACTGATGCGTTAGATGTATCCTGCCAGCGTTTATTTTCAGCATGTCGTCCAATAACACACATTGTGTAAACTCCTTCTTTAGAAGGTGTCAGGAGTTTATCCAGCGGTTGCTCAGTGACTGAGAAGGGTTTGCTGTACCCTTTAGGGTTTGAGCAATCAGTATGACTCGCAAGTCCTTTTTTATAGCGGATTTTGTCAAAACCATCCTCACCAAGTCGTAAATTCCATGTGGCAGCGCTGCCGTTAACGGTACTCTGAGTAATAAGAGGGCCACTGGCGCTAATGGTGATCCCTTTGCCATCGTCAAGTTTATTTAAATCCAGTTTTCCATCATGGGTAAGTGCATGTGCAATTTTATTAACAGGCATATAGTAACTGGCACCTTTGCGTGAGTAACCTTTATCATCAACTAATTCACAAGGCCGGCCAAGCCCACAACCAGTGTAACCCGGTGTGACGGTGGTATTTAATACGCCAATTATCTTAGATTGATTTTTTAATATAACCGGCGAACCAGAGGTTCCCCCAGAAACACCAGCACAATCAACAGAAACACTTGGCGTCCAATTCCACACATGTTCATACAAAAGCGGTGTCTCTCCAAGTATGTGGCAGTCGGAATATCGCAGATAACGTTTATCACTCTCTACACCATTGACAGGTATATGAGCGAGTTCAACGGCCTGATCTGATGGCTTAAGTTCTTTTTGTAATGTCACCGGCAGTATTCCGCGCTTTGCCAGTTCTCCATAAGTTGCTTTCAGTCTGAAAACCGCCAAGTCACCCCCTTTCATGGTTGCGTATAAAACTTTATCAATATCAATAGGTTGATGTTTATCAATCAAGTCAATAAAGTAATTTGGTGTAAACGTCCAACCAAGACCGGCGGGTTGATCAATAATTACTTCGTTGGTGTCTAAGGTATCGTCAAGACAATGGCCTGCGGAGAGAATCAGAGCCTGTTGATTGGCATCCGGTTTTTCTGAGCCGGCAATGAGTGTGGCGGTACAGAGGCCATTCGTTCTTAACTTTCCAACATGCTTGAATCGATCTGCACCTGGATCGGTCGATTTTAATAGTGGAGCTTCGTTGTTGGTGTTGTCTTGCTGATGAGCAATATGCTCATTTTTGCCTTCAGGGAGTGTTTGTGCGAAGCAATTTGTTGATACAATCCCTGTAATAAGAGTAGCTAAAAAGATTTTTTTCATATTTTGACCTTAGGTTGTTTACATTTTTAATATTTCCATGTAAAGAAAACAGCTGATCAATAAAATAATGTCTATGGCTAAACTTTTTTTAGGATTTTAATAAATCCTCTTTTGGGGTATTTAATGATTACTAATTTATGAATTAATAAACATTTTTTTAGCGCATAAAGTCATTCTATTGGGTGCCTGTGTTCCGTACCCGATAATAAATAACATAAAAATCATCTGAACAGTTTTATATACGGCAATAGGGCTATAACGTTCAATGGAACGAAAGCTGACGATAAGCGTTTTTCTGGTATAAGTTCGTCGTGATAAATGATGAATTGATTAAATAGGGTTTAAGCTCCGGGGGAATATGAGTTTGTTAGTTTTTACTTAATTTCTCACCCGGAGCATTAATTGAGGAATGATAAAAATGTTAGCGAAATAATTCTGGTTTTGCTGGAATTAATTCCAATTCAGTTTGTAGTGTTTGCAAATAGTCAATAGTAATAGTGGCTAAAATGGGATAGAAATCATTTTCCAGTTTGGCCTCTTTAGTCAGTTCCAGATAACGATATGCCCACGGTAGCAAGTGCTGTTCCAGCAGTGTACGCGCAGCAGGTTTATGTCCTTGTTCCAAAATATAAACCAGAGCCAGCAGCATCAAGCCGAATTGATCTTCCGGTTCCCGTTGTTGACTGGACATGATCATATTTTGTTTCGCCAGAAATTCCCGGTAAGCTAATGTGCTTTCACCTAATAACAGGTTTTCTCTGTCCAGATAAACGGATCCCCAAGGCGGTGCTGGCATGGCTCCTTGTCCTTCGAACAGGATAGAATAGTCATATTGCAGGGATTCCGCCGGCGAGGCAGCGATTTTTTTCGTCAAATTTTCTATTTTTCCGTTATCTGACCAGGGAAATAATTTATCAATGTCTGTAAGCAATGGAATTAGCGGGCGGACTTGTTCTGACAGCGGTGAGTAATAAAAACAGGCGCCAAGAATGCGGGGAACAGTGGTATCTAATAACATCGGCAGTTCTCATTGTGATTCGGTTATACAGAGGGTGTAAGAAGCTATTTTATGACAAACTGCATCATAAACTTATGTGATATGAATAGATAGTTGATTATGATCAACGATTAATCTGTTGTGGTGTTGTTACTATCGCTGTTACCAGATTAGCGGTGGTTTTTGTTATAAGTCGTATAAATTTATCGCCGAAAATAATAAATCCTGCCGTCTTCTTGATATGAAGAATATATATTTAATTTGCATCTTAATTCAATGGAGTTAATAAGGTTATTATAATGTAAATGGATATATATCATTAGCGATCTAATAACTTAATAAATAGTCACGTTAAAAATAAATAAACCGCTGTCGGGTTAATACTGCACCTCAATGGTGTGGTTGGGAAGGGGGTGAAAATCCTCCGCAGCCCCCGCTGCTGTGATGCTGACAACTCCGCTGATGCCACTGGTCGGAACGACTGGGAAGGTGGCGGGGAAGGATGACGCTAAGCCAGAAGACCGACCTGACAGGTATGAGACATTCAACTCCTTCGGAGGGAAGCGGGTTGTCATCCAATGGATGTGCGCAGTGCTGATGCTGCGTCAGGCACGTCTTGTTGACACCTATTCTCGGTCGATATATCGGGAATTTTTTATGCAACAGTCAGGCAAGAAGGCGTTTGTTATTGCAGGTACGGGGAGTGGTTGCGGTAAGACCACGGTTACCCTTGGCATTTTGCGGGCGTTGATGCTGCGCGGGTTGGCTGTCCAGCCGTTTAAAGTGGGTCCGGATTATTTGGACAGCGGCTGGCACAGTTCGGTGTGTGGTGTGGCATCCCGCAATCTTGATGCGTTTATGTTGCCAACAGCAACTTTAAACGGTCTGTATAATCAGCATATGCGCCATGCTGATGTGGCGGTCATTGAAGGTGTGATGGGGTTGTATGATGGTTATGGTACGAACCCGAATTATTGCAGTAGCGCTGCAATGGCTAAGCAGTTGGGATGTCCGGTGATTTTACTGGTAGATGGTAAGGCAGTATCCACTTCTGTTGCAGCGACTGTTCTGGGTTTTTGTCGTTTTGATCCCTCTCTGACAATTGCGGGCGTCATTGTTAACCGCGTCAATTCTGAAAATCATTTCGAACTCATCCGTCGTGCCATTGAACATTATTGTGGTGTTCCGGTGCTGGGGCGTTTGCCCGTTATGCAAGATGTGTCGTTGCCGTCCCGCCATCTTGGGCTTATTCCTGCTCAGGAGCAGGTTGCCGATGATGCTCGCTGGCAGCGGTTGGCTCAACAGGTTGAAACGTATATCAACCTTGATCGTCTGTTGGCGCTCTGTGATTGTCCTGTTTCACCGGAAGGTGAGGCACCATCATTGCCTGATCCCGCACTGGCTGACGGCCTAACGCTGGCACTGGCGGATGATGAGGCTTTTAACTTTTATTATCCGGATAATCTGGACATGCTGGAGCAGGCAGGGGTGCGTATTCACCGTTTTAGCCCACTGCATGATCGCCGTCTGCCTGATTGTCAGATGATTTATCTGGGCGGTGGCTACCCTGAAATCTATGCCGCTCAATTGGCCGCCAATAGTGCTATGTGGGAAGCGTTACAGGATGCGCATTATCGTCAGGTTCCCCTTTATGCTGAATGCGGTGGCCTGATGTACCTTGGCGAGTCATTGACCGATGGAGAAGGCGCGCGTCACCAGATGGCCGGCATTTTGCCGGGAGAAAGCCGTATGGGAACTCGGTTGATGCGTTTTGGTTACTGTCAGGCACAAGCCCGTTGTGACACTTTGCTGGCCGCAGAGGGTGAGGTTCTACGGGGTCACGAGTTCCACTATTCCGATTTTATCAGTTCGGTACCTTCGGTCTTTGACTGCACGAAATGGCGTGATGGTATGGCAATCCAGCAATGGGCGGGGGGCTATCAGGTACAGCAAACGCTGGCCAGTTATCTTCATATCCATTTTGCCCAGCGTCCTGGCCTGCTTGATCGCTGGCTGATGTATGCGAGGAGGCTATTGTGACACTTGCCGCCTGGTTTGCTGCTTTCTTGCTCGATAGTTGGTTGGGTGATCCGCCGCGTTGGCCTCATCCGGTACGTTGGATTGGTCATCTGATTTCATGGGTGCAACGGGCTGTCCGGCGCTGTTGCCACAATGAACGAGCATTGAAAGTCGGTGGAGCAGTGTTGTGGATAGTCGTTGTTGGCTTGACCTGGCTGGTGAGCTGGGGATGTTTATGGTTGATGAACTGCATTCATCCCTGGATCGGCTGGTTGGCCGAAGTATGGATGATTTATACCCTGTTGGCTGGCCGTTGTCTGAGTGATGCCGCTCTGGCGGTACATGGTGTGTTACAGCAGGGTTCTTTGGATGAAAGTCGCCGGCAATTGTCATGGATTGTCGGGCGCGATACTTCGCAACTGGATGAGCCGCAAATCACGCGTGCAGTGGTGGAGACGGTGGCGGAAAACAGCGTTGATGGCGTTATTGCGCCACTCTTTTTCCTGATGATTGGCGGTGTGCCGTTGGCAATGGCTTACAAAGCGGTCAATACCCTTGATTCAATGGTGGGATACAAAACGCCGCAATATCGCGCGATTGGCTATGTCTCCGCCCGTATGGATGATTTGGCAAATTGGTTACCGGCACGGCTGAGTTGGCTGTTGCTGAGTGCGGCGGCTTGGTTCATCCGGGTTGATTTTCGTCAGGCCCTGCGTATTGGCTGGCGCGATCGTTATCAACATGCCAGCCCTAACTGTGGCTGGCCTGAAGCGACGGTTGCCGGAGCCTTGGGTATTCGCCTTGGCGGTCCGAATTACTATTTTGGTGAACGGGTAGATAAACCTTGGATTGGTGATGAACGCCGTGAAATCGTGCTGACGGATATCCCGCTCAGTATCCACTTGATGATGATAGCTTCGCAACTGGCCTTACTGTTGTTTGCGTTGCTGCGCTTACTGTTGGTCGGAATGTCTTAGAAAAGGGCAACGAATATGAACTATCTCCAGAAACCTCAGCAAATTGAACAGAATAGCTTTGCAATCATTGGCGATATTATTGCCTGTGAACGCCCCGATTATTGTTTTGTTGATGAGATGCAGGAAGCGGTGATTAAACGGGTGATCCACACTACCGCAGATTTTGATTGGCTGGATATTTTGTGGTTTTCACCGGATGTGCTGACTCGTATTACTGAGGCATTGCGCCGGGGGTGCATTCTGTATACCGATACCACGATGGCTCAGTCCGGTATCAATAAAGCGTTGTTACAGCAAATGGGTTGTGAATGCCGTTGTTATATCAGTGATCCGCGGGTGGTAACGATGGCGAAAGCACAGGGTATTACCCGTTCTATGGC
Source organism: Photorhabdus sp. RM322S (assembly GCF_042879395.1). Taxonomy (NCBI): domain Bacteria; kingdom Pseudomonadati; phylum Pseudomonadota; class Gammaproteobacteria; order Enterobacterales; family Morganellaceae; genus Photorhabdus; species Photorhabdus sp. RM322S. The sequence continues at coordinate 73,826 of NZ_JBHFKW010000024.1, read as the reverse complement.
CGCGGTGGATATCGCATTGGCTGAGGAAGGCGACAAGATATTCGTGTTCGGTAATGCTCCGACAGCGCTGTTCCGCTTGCTGGAAAGGCGGGCTTCACCATTGGCGGTGATCGGGGTACCGGTTGGATTTGTCGGCGCGGCAGAATCGAAAGCGGCGTTGATGCAAAGCGAATTGCCTTATATCGCGGCCGCAGGCCGTAAAGGTGGGAGCAATATCGCTGCGGCGATTATCAATGCCATTCTGTACCGGTTGCAGGAGGCACAATGAGCGATACGATGCAATTAGACAGCATCTGGCACAACGGTAAGCAGTATCGCAAAGGTTATACCACCGGTTCTTGCGCCACTGCCGCCGCCAAGGTTGCCGCGTTGATGGTGTTGCGTCAGCAAGTTATTGACCATGTTTCTATTGTTACCCCTTCTGGTGTGACATTACGCCTTAACGTTGAACAGCCACTGATTGAAGGCCAACAGGCGACCGCCGCTATCCGTAAAGATGGTGGCGACGATGTAGATGCGACTCATGGCATGTTGATTTTTGCCCGTGTCACGCTGTGCGATCACGGTGAAATCCATCTGAGCGGCGGGGAAGGTGTTGGTACGGTTACCCGCAAAGGTGTCGGGCTGCCGGTAGGCAGTGCCGCCATTAACCGTACTCCACGCCAGACTATTGAGGCGGCGGTACGGGAGGCTATTGGCCCCATGCGGGGAGCGGAGGTGGAGATCTTTGCACCGGAAGGTGAAGAGCGGGCAAAGAAAACCTACAACGGGAAGTTGGGAATACTTGGCGGTATTTCCATTATTGGGACCACCGGGATTGTCACGCCGATGTCGGAGGAGAGTTGGAAACGTTCACTGGCGATAGAGCTGGAAATGAAACGTGCAGCGGGAGCCGAAAAGGTCATTCTGGTTCCCGGCAATCACGGCGAGCGTTTTGTGCGTGAACAATTGGGGCTTGATGGTCAACTGGTGGTGACGATGAGCAACTTTGTTGGCTACATGTTGCAGGAAGCGGTTCGGCTCGGGTTCCGCCATATCATGCTGGTAGGGCATCCCGGCAAATTAGTGAAGGTGGCTGCGGGGATTTTTCATACTCACAGTCACATTGCTGATGGCCGCATAGAAACATTGATTGCTTATCTGGCCCTTATGGGGGCGCCGCAGGCTCTTCTGTTGGAGGTTAATCGCTGCGATACCACAGAAGCGGCGATGGAACTGATTGCAGAGTATGGCTTGCAAGCGGTTTATGACCGTATCGCCGAACGTATTTGTGAACGAATGAGTGAGATGCTGCGTTTTGCCGTTAACCCACCGCGCTGTGACGCCATTATGTTCTCCTTTGATAATCAGATCCTCGGCACCAGCCGTCCGTTGAATGACATTTTGGAGGAGATGCGATGATCACTGTTGTCGGTATTGGTCCCGGTGATACGGCGTATCTGACGCCACAGGCGCAGCATTATATTACTGCTGCAGAGGTACTGGTCGGTGGCAGGCGTCATCTGGAGATATTTAGTGGCATCACCCATGAAACCCGCATATTGGATGCCGATCTTGCCAGTTTGCTTGTCTGGTTACAGAACAACAGTACACGTCATATTGTGGTGTTGGCGTCCGGCGATCCGTTGTTGTATGGCATCGGCAAATTGTTGTCTGAATATTTTACCGCAGATGATCTGCGCATCATTCCCGGTATCAGTTCAATTCAGTATCTGTGTGCTAAAGCGGCACTGGATATGAACGATATCTATCTGACCAGCAGTCACGGGCGTACCCCGGATTTCGACTGGATTTTACAACACGACAAAGTAGCGATGGTAACTGATGGGCGCGTCGGCCCGCGGGCAATTGCGGAGGCCATTATTGCGCGTGGCCTGAGCCGTACATTGATTATTGGTGAAAACCTCTCTTTGCCTAATGAGCGTATTCACCGTCTGCGGCCAGAAGCGGTGGCGACTGACTATGACATGAACGTGGTGGTGATCTTATGAGAGATGACGAATTTTTACGCGGACAGAAAGTGCCGATGACGAAAGAGCCGGTTCGTGCGCTGGCATTGGAGCGGCTGGAATTGAATCATGCCAGCCAGTTGATTGATGTGGGAGCAGGGACCGGCAGTGTGGCGTTGGAGGCAGCGCTGCGATTCCCGGCGCTGACGGTCACCGCCATTGAGCGTAATTCGGCAGCACTGGCTTTGATTGGGGAGAATTGTCAGCGGTTGGGTTGCCATAATGTGGAGATTATCGCCGGAGAAGCGCCATTGGCATTGGATGTAATGGCAGATGCGGTATTTATTGGCGGCAGTGGGGGCCAATTGACGGCACTGATCGACTGGGCGTTGGATCACATGTACCCCGGTGGCCGTCTGGTGCTGACGTTCATTTTGCTGAATAACCTGAATGATGCGCTGGCGCATTTGCGGACGTGTCAGGTAAGTGATTTAGAGTGCATACAGCTACAGGCGTCTACTTTGGCATCACTTGGCAGCGGTCACTATTTCAAGCCGAATAATCCGACTTATCTGATTTCCTGTTACAAGGAGAAGATCGATGTCTGAACATTTTGATCCGCGGAAAGTCTGGTTTGTGGGAGCCGGGCCGGGTGATAAGGCGTTGATCACCCTGAAAGGCTATCGTTTATTGCAGCAGGCGCAGGTGGTGATTTACGCCGGTTCATTGATTAACACCGAACTGCTGGATTACTGCCCGCCAGAGGCTGAATGCCATGACAGCGCCAGTCTGACGCTGGAACAAATTGTTGCACTGATGGTGGATGGTGTACATGCGGGTAAGTTGGTGGTTCGATTGCAAACCGGTGATCTCTCGTTATACGGCTCTATCCGTGAGCAAGGGGAAGCTCTGACAGATGCCGGTATTGGTTTTGTCTCGGTGCCGGGTGTCAGTGCGTTTCTTGGTGCCGCGGCGCAGTTAGGGGTGGAGTACACCGTACCGGAAGTGTCACAAAGCTTGATTATCACCCGAATTGAAGGACGTACACCGGTGCCCCCGCTCGAACAGTTGGAATCCTTTGCTGCTCATCAGACTTCGATGGCGATTTACCTTTCTGTGCAGAAGATGAGGCATGTGGTCGCACGTCTTCAGGCCGGAGGTTACCCGGTCACAACGCCGGTCGTGGTGATATACAAAGCGACTTGGGCTGACAGTCATACCGTGCGCGGTACGCTGGCTGATATCACCGAAAAAGTACAGGCCGCGGGTATCCGTAAAACCGCTTTGATTCTGGTCGGTGCTTTCCTGGGAGAGGAGTACCACTATTCCAAGCTCTACGATGCGGGGTTTAGCCATGAATATCGCCGGGCATGAATCGATCGCTGTGTTCTGTTTGACTCCGGGCGGGGTCAGATTGGTACGAAGGTTGAGAACGCATCTGCCTCTGACCTGTTTTACCAGCGAAAAGCTGCTGGAGCCGGGGTTTCTTCCTTTTAATGGCAGTTTTGGTGACACCTTGCGTGAGGCGTTTAAGCATTATTCGGCGCTGGTGGTGGTTGCGGCGCTGGGGATCACCGTAAGAATGATTGCGCCACTGATAAACGACAAAATGCATGATCCGGCGGTGGTGGTGATTGATGAGCGTGGTCGACATGTTATCAGTTTGCTATCCGGTCATGTGGGTGGCGCTAATGCATTGACTCATTATCTGGCGGAGCTGTTGGGGGCCGATCCGGTGATTACTACCGCTACGGATATCAACGGGGTGGCGGCGCTGGATACGCTTGCCACTCAGTTAAACGCAGATATGCAGGATTTTCGCCATGTGGTGAAAGTGGTCAACCAAATGCTGGTCAGTGGTCAGAAAGTCGGGCTGTGGTGGGATGAATCACTACTTAACGAACGTGAACATTTTGATACCCGTGGTTTTGTCCCGGTAGTGAGTCTGGAGGCATTGCCGGAGCTGGATGTGCTGGTGTGTGTCACGTTGCACGATTCACTGCCCGAACTGCCTCTGCCGGTTTATAAATTGGTGCCAAAACGTGTTGTGGCCGGGATTGGCTGTCGCCGGGACACCCCGTTACAAACACTGGTTGAGCTATTGCAGCAGCAGATGGCGGAAAATCATTTTGATCTGATGGCCCTGAGTGCCATCGGCAGTGTTGTCATCAAGAAGGATGAGCCAGCGTTGAATCAGCTTGCACAGCGTTGGTGTGTACCGTTTAAGTTGTTCAGTGTTAATGAGTTAAGTCGCCATGAGCAACGTTTTCCCGCTTCCGATTTTGTCCGCCAGACGGTGGGGGTTGGCAGTGTTTCACAACCTGTTGCCTGGTTGATGAGTGAAGGAAAACTGGTTGGTCGGACCTTGCGTCAGCAGGGCGTCACTATCACTTTGGGGGTATCACAATTATGTTAACCGTAATCGGCATTGGGCCAGGCAATGAATCTATGATGACGCAGGATGCCATTGCAGCGATCCGCGAAGCTGAAATTATTGTCGGCTATAAAACCTACACCCATTTGGTCAAACATCTGACGATGGATAAAGAAGTGATTAAGACCGGCATGTGCAAGGAGATTGAACGCTGCCAGACAGCGATTGATCTGGCGTTATCCGGTCGTAAAGTAGCGTTGATCAGCAGCGGGGATGCGGGGATCTACGGCATGGCTGGTTTAGTGCTGGAGTTGGTTTGCCAGCAACAGTGCGATCTTGAAGTCAAACTGGTGGCCGGGATCACCGCCAGCATTGCTGCGGCTACGTTACTGGGAGCGCCGTTAATGCACGATTTTTGTCATATCAGCTTAAGCGATTTGTTGACACCGTGGCCGGTGATTGAGAAACGTGTGATTGCCGCCGCGCAGGCCGACTTTGTTGTTTGTTTTTATAACCCACGCAGCCGTGGCCGTGAAGGGCACCTTGCCAAAGCGTTTGAACTTATGCGGCCGTGGAAAGATCCGCATACGCCGGTGGGGGTGGTAAAAGCTGCCGGGCGTAAAAAGCAGGATAAATGGATTACCACTTTCGGCGAGATGGACTTTTCACCGGTGGACATGACCAGCCTGGTGATCGTTGGCAATCATACTACCTATTGCCGTGATGGGCTGATGATCACGCCACGGGGGTATGAGCTATGAGCCATCCGGCTATCCATGTTTTCGGCGGTACCAGTGACGCCCGGCTGATCTGCCGGGCACTGGACGCGGCAGGAGCGCGTTACCGTCTCTCTGTTGCTACCGATGCCGGGAGGCAACTGGCGGGTGATATTCAGGGAGAGGTAGTGGTGGGGCGAATGGATGCCGAGGCTATGGTGCATTATTTTGATCAGCATCAGGTAGGTTGGGTAATTGATGCGTCACATCCTTACGCAGACGCGTTAACTCACAACGTGATCGCAGCTTGCCGCCAATTGTCACTGCGGTTTACCCGTTATCAACGTCCCAGTGAGATTGACTTACTGAATCACCCATTGTTGCACAAAGTCGATAGTGTGGAGGCGGCTTGCGACGTTGCCCGGACTCTGGGACCGCGGGTATTGCTGACCACCGGCAGTAAACAACTGGCGCTGTATCAGCGTTTACTGCCGGGAAAAACCTTACTGGTACGGGTATTGCCGACGGCTGAGGTACTGGTTCAGTGTGAGGCGCTGGGGTTGGGGGTCGATCATATTATTGCGTTGCGTGGACCATTCACGGCTGAATTCAATCATGCGTTGTATGAGTTTTGCCACCCTGATGTTGTGATGACTAAAGAGTCTGGTGCTGAGGGGGGATATCAACAGAAAGTGGCTCCCTGCCTGGCACTCAATATTCCCTGTATTGTTGTGTGCCGTCCTGCACAGACCTTACAGGCAGATGAAGGAGAGCAGATTAGTTCGCTGGATGAGTTTGTCCAACACCTGACCCAATGGCAGGAACAACGAGGGCAATAAGAGGGCAATAAAATGAAAAAAGCACTGTTAATCATCAGCTTTGGTACCAGCTATCCGCAGACCCGGCAAAAGAATATCGATGCCTGTGAGCGGCAATTGGCGGCGGCTTACCCTGATCGTGATCTGTATCGTGCATTCACTTCAGGAATGATCATTCGTAAATTGCAAAAACGTGATGGCCTACAAATGGATAACCCACGTCAGGCATTGGAGCGTTTGGTTAAAGAAGGCTATCAGGATGTGGCTATTCAATCCCTTCATGTTATCAACGGTGACGAATATGAAAAGATCGTCAGTGAAGTGAGTGCCTTTAGTAAACATTTTCAACGTTTGGTTGTGGGTACACCGTTGCTTAACAGTTTTGCCGATTATCAACAACTGCTTATTGCCTTGGAAAATCAGATGCCGCCATTGGCTGCGGATGAACGCGTGGTGTTTATGGGACACGGCACCAGTCATCATGCATTTTCTGTCTACGCGTGCCTTGATCACCTGATGAGCTCCCTTAATTTTCCGGCGTTGGTGGGGGCGGTGGAAAGTTACCCGGAAATCGGCCATCTCATCATCCGCTTGCGGCGGCAGGCCGTGCGTAAGGTACATTTGATGCCGTTAATGCTGGTGGCGGGTGATCATGCAATCAACGACATGGCATCAGACGAGCCGGACTCATGGCGTTCTCAGTTGGAAGCCGTTGGGATCAGCACCCAATCTTGGTTACAGGGGTTAGGTGAAAATCCACTGATCCGCCAAATGTTCGTTCAACATCTGGCTGTCGCATTACAGCCAGATCAACAGGAGGTGGCATGATGAAGGGAAGACTTTATGCGATGGGCGTTGGTCCCGGTGCCGGTGATTTGATTACCGTACGGGCCGCCCGGATACTTGCCCGCCTTGATGTACTTTATGCACCCGCCGGGCGTAAAGGCGGAGATAGTCTGGCGCTCTCTATCGTGCGTGAATACCTCTTACCACACACTGAAATTCGCACCTGTCATTTCCCGATGAGCAGTAACGGCGAAGAAAAACAGGTGGTATGGGATGAAGTGGCACAACAACTGCAAAATGAAGTGATGGAAGGGCGGCAAGTCGGGTTTATCACATTGGGTGACGCCATGCTGTTCAGTACCTGGGTCTTTTTGCTGGCGCGTATTGGCCGGCAGGAATGGCTGGAAATTGTGCCGGGTATCACCTCTTTTGCCGCTATTGCTGCACGAACCGTACTGCCGCTTGCCATGGAGCAGCAATCAATGGCGGTCATGTCCTGTACTGCGCCGGAAGCTGAGTTGGAGCAGGCATTGCAAGCCCATGATTGTGTTGTACTGATGAAAGTTTATAACCGTTTTGCCACCGTGCGTGCGTTGTTGGCACGTTTGAATTTGTTTGAACATGCTTTGCTGATGGCAGACGCTTCATTGCCGGGTGAGCAGTGTTGGCGTTGTCTGGATCAGGTAGCAGCTGATCAGCCGCTACCCTATTTCTCCACCATTTTGGTGAATAAACAATGGCATACTAAGGAGTAGATTATGGAACAACAGCTAAAGAAACTCTCGTTGACCGGGTTGGCAATGGCAGTCTTGTTGATGTTGGTGCCGGAGCAAGCTTTTGCCATGCACGTTATGGAAGGTTTTTTGCCGCCGATGTGGGCATTGGCTTGGTGGGTTCTGTTTTTGCCTTGTCTGTTTATGGGGTTGGTACGATTGCGGCAGATTGTCAGTGATGACAGTAACCAGAAAGTGCTGCTGGCGTTGTGTGGGGCATTTATTTTCGTGCTGTCCGCATTGAAAATTCCATCAGTCACCGGTAGTTGCTCTCATCCGACTGGGGTAGGTCTGGCGGTGATTTTATTTGGTCCTTCGGTCGTTGCAGTACTTGGGGTCATTGTACTGTTATTTCAGGCACTGCTATTGGCGCATGGCGGTCTGACAACCCTTGGCGCTAACGGTATGTCAATGGCTGTGTTTGGTCCGATTGTCGGTTATTGGGTCTGGCGTCTGGCCAATAAAATCGGATTCCGGCGTGATGTTGCCGTATTCCTCTGTGCCATGATCGCGGATTTGGTGACCTATTTCGTGACGTCAGTACAGTTGGGAGTGGCTTTCCCTGAGCCTGAATTCGGTATTAGCGGTTCTATCGTCAAATTTATGAGCGTGTTCTGTCTGACTCAGATCCCGATTGCAATTGCTGAGGGTTTGCTCACTGTATTGATTTACGACCAATTAACTAAACGTCATCTTATCCACGTCAGGAGTCATTAACATGAAAAAGACCATTACCTTGCTGTTGGTGTTAATCGCGTTGGTTATTCTGCCGTTCTTTATTAACCACGGAGGCGAATATGGCGGAGCCGATGGAGAAGCAGAAGCGCTGATTCAGGTCACTGCTCCAGATTATGAACCCTGGTTCCAGCCGCTGTATGAGCCGGCCAGCGGAGAGATTGAAAGTTTGCTGTTCACCTTGCAAGGCTCATTAGGAGCAGCGGTGATCTTCTATATTCTGGGTTACTACCGGAGTAAGCGCAGTGAGCATGTTGGGAATTGATCGACTAAGTTATCAAAGCCGCTGGCGGCGGGTTGATCCGATGGCAAAATTGGCGCTCTATGGCTTGTTTCTGCTACTGGCGATGATCAGCCCGCCGCGCTACCAGGCATTGCTATTGCTGGTGATTGCGGCGCTGACCTGCTATCTGTTACGGATCGGGCCACGTCGCTATCTGCTTTGGTTATCTGTACCGTTATCATTCTTACTGGTGGGACTGATAGCCATTGTGCTATCGGTTTCCCGGCAGCCGGACGCCCTGTGGTGGGGCGTTCAGGCAGGGCAGTTTTGGTTCGGTATTGATAAAGCAGGGCTGACCACCGCCAATCAGACAATGTGGCGCAGCCTGGCAGCATTGGCAGCTACCTTCTGGTTTGTGCTTAATACCCCGTTTCCACAATTGATCCAACTGTTGAAACGTTGTCATGTCCCGGATCTATTAACGGAACAGATCCTGCTGACTTGGCGTTTTATCTTTATTTTTATTGATGAAGCGGCGGCGATCCATCGTGCTCAATCCCTGCGGTTTGGTTACACGTCGTTGGGAAGTGGCTACCGTTCACTGGCAATATTAGTTAGTATGCTATTTACACGCGTCATGATCCGCTATCAGCAAATGATTGTTTCGCTGGATATTAAACTTTATCAGGGGAATTTTCACCTGTAAGGACAGGATCCCGATGTTAGCTACCCGACAGTTAAGTTTCAGTTATCAGGATGAACCGGTCTTACAGAATTTAACCATGGATTTTAGCCACCATGCCGTTACTGGCCTGTTAGGCGCTAATGGCTGTGGCAAATCCACATTGTTTATGAATCTGAGCGGCATCTTGCGTCCACAACAGGGTGAGGTTTTATGGCAAGACCAGCCTATCGGTTATGGTAAAGCCCAATTGCGGGCTTTGCGCCAGCGGGTGACGACAGTATTTCAAGATCCGGAACAGCAAATTTTCTATACCGATATCGACAGTGATATTGCTTTCAGTTTACGTAATCTTGGCATTGATGAGGTGCTGATTGCGCAGCGTGTTGAACGGGCGCTGGCGCTGGTGGATGCTCATGAATTCCGTCATAAGCCAATCCAACATCTGAGTCATGGACAGAAAAAGCGTGTCGCGATAGCGGGGGCATTGGTGATGGAGGCGGAATATCTGCTGTTGGATGAACCGACCGCCGGGTTGGACCCTTCTGGCCGACAACATATGATCGCTATCATCGAACGTATTGTGGCAGAAGGAAAACGGGTGATTATTTCCAGCCATGATATCGATTTAATCTACAACGTCTGTGATTATCTGTACGTACTTTCCCACGGTAAATTGGTCTGTGCAGGTGAAACTGCTGAGGTTTTTCTGCAACATGAACAGTTGCAGGCAGCCGGACTGGTGCAGCCTTGGTTGGTTAAGATCCACAGCGAACTGGGGTTGCCATTGTGTAAAACTGAGGAGCAACTTTTTGCTCTGCTACGTCAGCGTAATAATTAAGGAAATGACATATGAGTCTGTCTTTAATGTTGCAAGGTACAGCATCCGATGTTGGGAAAAGCATATTGGTTGCGGGATTGTGCCGTATCTTTGTTCAGGATGGTTATCGCTGCGCGCCGTTTAAGTCACAGAATATGGCACTGAATTCTGGTATCACTGCTAACGGTGAAGAGATGGGGCGGGCGCAGATTTTTCAGGCGGAAGCGGCGGGTATAGAACCTGATGTACGAATGAACCCGATATTGCTAAAACCCACCAGCGATTGTAAGGCTCAGGTTGTGTTGATGGGAAAAGTGGCCTGTAGCATGAATGCAGTGGAGTATCACCAGTACAAGCCCCGTTTGCAGCAGCAAATCTGCGAAGTTTTTCACAGTCTGGCCCGTGAATATGACGTGATAGTGCTGGAAGGCGCTGGCAGCCCGGCGGAGATCAATCTGCGTGATCGGGATATTGTCAACATGGGAATGGCGGAGATGGTTGATGCGCCTGTGCTGCTGGTGGCGGATATCGATCGTGGCGGCGTATTTGCTGCCATTTACGGTACGCTGGCACTGTTACTGCCGGAAGAGAAAGCGCGGATCAAAGGGGTGATCATCAATAAATTCCGCGGTGATATCAGCCTGCTTCAGCCGGGTATTGAACAGATTGAAGCCTTAACCGGGGTGCCTGTGCTGGGAGTGATGCCTTGGCTGAACATTGACCTGGAAGATGAAGACGGCGTAGCGCTGCAAACCGGTAAATATGATGGTGCAGCTGAAAAGGCGCTGGATATTGCTGTGGTTCGTGTGCCTTACATTGCCAATTTTACCGACTTTAACGCACTGGCGATGCAACCGGATGTTCGCTTGCGCTATGTGACTCAGCCATCAGAGTTGCAGTCGTCGGATCTGATTATTTTACCTGGCAGTAAAAACACGCTGGGCGATCTGCGATGGCTGCGACAAAACGGATTGGCGGATGCTCTGTTGACGGCACATCAGTCTGGTATCCCGGTTATCGGCATCTGTGGCGGTTATCAAATGCTGGGGAAGCGGATTATCGATGGCGTGGAATCGGGTATTGACCAGATGGACGGTCTTGGATTGCTGGATGTGGAAACCCGATTTGCCCATGAAAAAGTGACAACCAAGGTAAATGGTAGCTGCTTGGTGGCGTTGCCGGGCTTGTTATCAGATTGTGTTGAGCAACCGGTCCGTGGTTATGAGATTCATATGGGAAGCTCGTTATTGGGGGCGGATGTAACACCGTTTGCCTGTATTACCTATCGTAACGGTCAATCTGGTAGCTGGTTTGATGGTGCGGTCAATCGGGAGGGCAATGTGATGGGCAGTTATATTCATGGCCTGTTCGATAGTACTCATTTTACCCGTGCTCTGCTTAATGCTTTGCGTCAGCGCAAAGGATTGATGGCTTATCAGGGAGATACATTGGATTATACCGACTACAAACAGACACAGTTTGATCTTTTGGCGGAAGCAATGCGCGAACATCTGGATATAGAACGGATTTATCAGTGTATGAAAAACCATCAACAAGGCTTGGCACCGTGATTTTGATTACTGGCGGCGCTCGCAGTGGTAAAAGTGTGCTGGCGGAGAAACTGGCGGCACAAGCCAGTGAGCAGGTGTTGTATATTGCGACTGCCGTGGTGACAGACAGCGAAATGGCTGAACGTATACGACTGCACCGTGAAAACCGGCCGGCTCATTGGCGCACATGGGAAGGTTACCGTGATCTCGGTGCGGTCATTACCACGCAAACCCGGCCGGGAGACGCGGTCATTCTTGAATGTATTACGACATTGATTACCAATCTATTATTTGATCAAGCCGGAGAGACTTCACCCGAACAGATGGACTTTGCTGTATTGGAGGTGAGGATTCAGCAGCAAATTAGCGATCTATTAGCGGCTTGTACCGGCGTGACTTCACCGATATATCTGGTTACTAACGAACTGGGCATGGGCATCGTGCCGGAAAACAGACTGGCCCGCCATTTCCGTGACATTGCCGGAAGGGTTAACCAGCGGCTGGCGGCGGCGGCCAGTGAGGTATTTCTGATGGTCTCGGGGATTGAGGTAAAAATTAAATGAATCTGCGTCTGTTTCTTGCCACCTTGCAATTTATGACTCGCATCCCGGTACCGTCGCGTTGGACACAGGGAGTGGAAATGGATCAATACGTGCGTGGTATTGCCGGTTTTCCATTTGTCGGATTGATCGTCGGTATACTTGCCGCCGCTATTTTTACCCTGCTTGCGCCTTGGTGTGGTGCGCCGCTGGCGGCATTAAGTTACGTATTAGTGCTGGCATTGCTAACGGGGGCGCTTCACCTTGATGGTTTGGCGGATACCTGTGATGGTGTGTTTTCTGCACGTAACCGGGAAAGAATGCTGGAGATTATGCGTGACAGCCGTTTGGGAACTCACGGCGGTCTGGCGTTGATCTTCCTTATTCTGGCGAAAGTGCTGGTCGTGAGCGAATTGGCTCTGCGTGACGTCCCGATGTTGGTGACCTTAATAGCTGCGTCAGTGGCGGGCAGGAGTGCGATTGTGTTGTTAATGTATCGCCAACGTTGTGCCCGTGAAGGGAGCGGGTTGGGGAATCTTTATATTGGCCGGATTAATGGTCATCAGACCTTGTTGACGTTGTTGAGTGGGATGGTATTGATTGCTCTGCTGATTGGCGTGCCGGGTGTATTGGCATGGGTGATCACGCTGCTGGTTATCGGATTACTGGCGGTTTATCTGCGTCGTCGTTTAGGTGGACAAACAGGCGATACCTTGGGCGCGTCTGTAGAAATTGGGGAATTGGTGTTTTTACTGGTGCTATTGTGAGTCAAGTTGATGCGATTATTTTTGGTTCGGCATGGTCAGACGGAAGCGAATGTGGGCGGCGTTTTTTGTGGTATGACAGATGTGGAACTGACCGAAACGGGAATACATCAATCCCGGCAAGTTGCCCACTATCTATCGGCAGTGACATTTTCGCAAGCGATAAGCAGCGTGTTACGACGGGCCTGTCATACTGCGGAAATTATTTTGGCAGATCGTCGGTTATCAGCCAGCATTAATGCGCAACTCAATGAAATGCATTTTGGTGCATGGGAAATGCGCCACCATCACGATTTGCAATATGAAGACGCTGAAGCTTGGGCTGCTTGGTTAAAAGATTGGCAACAAGCATCTCCTACCGGTGGTGAAGCCTTTCCTACATTTGCTGCCCGTATAGAAAACGTAGCGCAACAATTGTTGACACAGGAAAGTCAGGGCAATGTGTTGTTGGTTGCTCATCAGGGGGTTTTGGGCCTGTTATTGGCGCGTTTGCTGGCTATGCCGCCTTCTGCCATGTGGCACTTTCATTTTGAACAGGGTGCATACAGCGTAGTAGAAATCCACCATGGATTGACTACGTTGCGTACATTTAATAGCCGGGCTTGCTGGCAACCTGAGACGTAGGAATAACCCCATGCAAACATTTTCATCAATTATTAGTGCGATTGTGCCATTGGATAGCGTGGCTATGGTGCGTACGGCTACCCGACTGGATGGATTGGTTAAACCAACGGGTAGCCTTGGGCGTCTGGAACACTTGGCGATTCAACTTGCCGGTATGCGGGGATTACTGGGCCATCATATTAATCGTAAACAAATCATTGTGATGGTGGCTGATCATGGCGTTTATGACGAAGGTGTGACCATATCGCCCAAATCAGCAACGGCTATTCATGCTCAGAATATGATGAAAGGGATCACCGGTGTTTGCGTGCTGGCGGTAAATGCGGGCGCAGAGGTTAAAGTTGTGGATGTGGGCATTGATAGCGATCCTCTGCCGGGATTAGTAAACATGAAGATGGGGCGAGGCAGTGGCAACATTGCCGAAGGACCGGCAATGAGCCGCCAGCAGGCCGAAGATTTGTTATTGGCAAGCGCACACTTAACGCTGGAACAGGTTGCAACCGGCGTGAAACTGTTTGGTGTAGGTGAATTGGGCATGGCGAATACCACACCGGCGGCGGCTGTGGTCAGCGTTTTTACGGACAGCGATCCACAACAGATCGTAGGCATTGGGGCTAACTTTCCCTGTGATCGTTTGCATCATAAAGTGGCGATTGTGCGGCAAGCGATTGCAATAAATCGGCCTGATGCTAGCGATGGCATTGATGTGTTGGCGAAGGTCGGCGGTTATGATTTGGTGGGGATGGCGGGCGTGATGCTTGCTGCGGCTTCTGCCGGGTTGCCGGTGATACTGGATGGTTTTCCCTCTTACGCGGCGGCGTTGGCCGCTTGCCGTATTGCTCCCGATGTGCGTCATTACCTTATCCCGTCACATTTATCGGCTGAGAAAGGCTCAATCATTGCATTGCAACATCTGCAACTGGAGCCTTATCTGCATCTGGACATGCGTTTGGGAGAGGGCAGCGGTGCTGCGCTGGCTATGCATCTGGTGGATGCGGCTTGCGCTACGTATAACAATATGGGGCTATTGGCCGATAGCAATATTGTGCTGCCGTTGTAAAAGAATGAGAGAAAAAGCGTTATCGGGGTAGGATAACGCGGAGAAAATGGTATTTGATTTATATGTCGTTACGAGCCTTGGCAACATGACTAAGTGCCAATAAAAAGCTCGTTTCGCCACCCTCTTCATCAAGCTCTTTAAAAGCAGTGTGAAGGTATATTTCAGCAAACTCAGGGTCCTTACGGATTATTTCAATTACTGCTTCATCGTGACTACGTGATCTGCTCATGGTTTCCAATACTGAATATAAATTAAGGTTTTTGGCGGAAGGGATCAGAAAATACCCTGCTTTATGCCAGCATTTTACTGAGTGTTGATCTCTGGTCTCTTATTGGCGTGGGTCATACCAATAAGAGACTGAATAAAGCTTTATCTTGTTGCCTCCGTTACCTATCAGTGTGAAGTCACGGATACCTCAAGATTTTTACCCATTGCCCCGATAGCACGCTGAACAGTGTCGATTTTTGTTGAATGCCGTAAATTAAAAATACGTTGTACTTCCTGTTTTTTAACCGTAATACGCTCGGCCAGCTCCACCTGAGTTAAGCCGGAATCAATAAACGTATTCAACATCATAATTTTTGCTGCAACACTTATCGGCACATCGACAAAATCACCGGTTATTGAACCAGGTAAAGGCACTTTCTCACTATCTTCAAAATAAAACTCAAAAGCGGTAATAAGTGCATCAAGCGCCATCTCTAGTGCTTCTTCGCGTGTATCACCTTGTGTAAGGGCCTCTGGTATATCGGGAAACGATACAACAAAGCCGCCCTCATCGGCTGACTGTAAGTTTACTGGATATCGCATATTTTTTTATGGTGAAAGTCCGCAAGTACCAGCCACGAAGGGCTGGATTTGTTAAAGACCTAACTGCTTGATAATGGCTCTTCTTAGTGCTTCTTTTATCTCATTGCCGGGGTGCCTCGGCATTACGCTTCGTTTCCCCTTATATCGTAGTTTTAAATGGTTTGTACCGTCCCAAACTTCGACGCCTTGAGATTCGAGCCACTTTCTAAACTCGCGTTGTTTCACCATCCCTCCTTTTTGTTGAACATAGAGTTATGGTAAACATTTTTGATTACCTTGGTCAACATTTATATTTGCTATTTTCATGTTTGAAACAGAAAAGGATAATTTATCTGTTTCAGGGACTTTTTGTTCTGCTCTGCTATAACTATCCTTGGGCAAAAACTTTAAGTGTTTTAGGTAAATAGATCTTGTACAATTTGATTACCAATGTCTCTCATCTATTCTGAGTTTGCTTGGATTAGTAAATTAATTAAATTGCTAACGCAAAAGTATTAATTGAATCTATCTTGTCATGAAATATATCACATTTTTTGGAATAAAACTTATAACTAATTATCATTCTTATTAATTTGATATATATTCACGTTTTTGAAAATTGACTAACTGATGGTTATTTATGGCGAATATAATCTATTTAGAAATTAAGGGTGATAAGCAAGGATGAATATCACAAGGATGTTCAACGGTTGATTCTATTGGCAACACATGTCAGATTGGTCATGAAGACCATATATTTGTTTATGAATTGACATCGAATATAACCCGAGGTCAACATGTCAACCATCAGCCGGTTGAGATAAGAAAGCCAATTGATAAATCTTCTCCTCTTTTGGGTTTAGCTATAACCAATAAAGAATCACTGCAATGTATTTTTTATTTTTACAGAACATCAACGAAAGGTGGCTTGGAACTCTATTATAAGATAAAACTCACCGGCGCATATCTATGTGGATTGAATGGGTTTTATCCAAATTCATCTACACATAATGAGTGCCAGCCACAGGAAAGTTTATCTTTAATGTACCAGTCAATCACATGGGAACATGTTATGTCTGGCACCAGTGCATATAGCATATGGGAAGACAACGTTTATTGAGGTTTTTATGAAAGGGATATCTCATCTTTCTTATGACTTAAATAATTACGCTTCGTCATTGAAGCGTAAAGCACACTTGGCTGCCAGTTTTTTTATAGAAGATAGTCAATTGAGAATGTCATATTTAAAAGAAGTTGATGACTTTGTTAATATGAAAACATATGAGTTTAAAAATACATTTGATATAAGTGAAAAAAAGAGATTAATTTATGAAGTAAGAGATGAATATGAAACGACTGAAAAAGAATATCAGATATTAAGGCGTAAGGATTATACTAAATATATTATAACCGATATATTTGAAGATCAGGGAGTAGTTAAATACGCAAAAATAGGCGGTGGGGTTGTTGCTGGTATTGTTCAAGCAGTTGCTGGTTTTGCTGTAATTAATTCAGGGAGGCTTGTAAAGTCTAAAACAGTTCAGTCAATAGGTGTTGTATTAGCTGCTCATGGAGCTAATAACTTTTATGAGTCTATTAGTCCGATTCTTTATGAGAATCAAGATATAGGCTGGGTCAGGGCAGGATATCGGCATATCTCTCATGCTTTAGGTTATGATGATGGTGTAGCTGATGTTGCTTATAGTTCAGTTGATTTAGTGGCAAGTTTATATGGAACTTATGGGATGCTTAAGCTTAAACCTATTAAATCCAAGAATAATATATCGGGGGGCTATACTGTTAAGCCGGGGACAGGAAAATTATTTAGGTATATTAATGAGGATCTTGCCAGAAAATGGCGGTTAACACCAAATCCTATGTTAACCATTCAAATATCTGGTAGTATATATAAAGTCAAACTTTTGATGGATGACATATATAAACTTCATGATGATTGAAATTTAGTTTTTATTTTAAGATGAATATAAAATGTTGCTAATTTTAATCCTATTATGAAATTACAATTAACAGAGTAGCTGAAATAAAATAAAGCTGATGTTGTTATTGATAAGTAAACAAAAGTCATCAATGGAATTCCATATGCTTGCCCACTGAAAAACATTCCTGATATTATAAATAAGTTAATTAGTGTTGAATATATTAATGGTATGGCGATTTCTTCACCTATAAGTAACAGATAATGACAAAAACAATCTGTTTTACTTTTATATTTATCATAAATGTAGGGGTCGTCTTTATGAAGAATCAGAAAATTTCTCTTTATCTTAAGCAATTCTTTTAAGGTGAATCCACTATTTAATATTAACTTTCTTAAGTCAGTTAAGTTCATTTATTTAGATCCGATTTTATTTAGTTTTATAATTGGTTATTTCTATCATGTTTTATTAATAAACTCAAGGGTTAAATTTTTTTATTTTAAAACGAATATAGAATATTGCTAATTTTAATCCTGTGATTAAATTACAGCTAACGGAAAGAGTATAATAAATAAAAGCAGAAATGGAAAAGAATAAGTAAATAGAGGACATTAATGGGATCCCATATGCTTTCCCACTGAAAAACATTCCTGTCATCATAAATGAATAAACTGAGGTTAATAGTATTATTGGTAATGCTATCTCGTCAGCTATAAATAGTAGATAATGACAAAAACAATCCGTTTTACTTTGGTATTTATCATAAACATCAGGGTCATCTTTATGCAGGACAAGAAAGCTTCTCTTTATCTTAAGTAATTCTTTTAAGGTGAATCCACTATTTAATATTAACTTTCTTAAGTCAGCTAAATTCATTTTTTTAAACTCGTTTTTATAACTATATAAATGGCTTGTCGTAACATATTTAATTTTTTATAGCTGCTTTAAATGTTCTTTTATTCTGAAACGAATATAGAAAATGACTAATTTTATGCATGTGAAAAGATTATAACGATAGCGATGATAAAAAGATTTATAGCATATGCATATTATTGTTGAAATGATATAAAGAATCGATACTAATGATAAATAGGATATTGAATTCTCGTCATAGAGGAAAATCTCCATTATTATGCAGCCTGCATACATGAGAGCAAAAAATAACACTGGATCGCCGGCATCTTCAGCAAGCACTATTATAACGTTGTAAATATTATCGCTTTTTGTATAATACTTTATTACATATCTTCTTTCATCATCGTCAAGATTTTTAAAGATCCTTTGCATCATAAGAAGCTCTTTAAACGTAAATCCGCTACTGAGTGTTAATTTTCTTAATTTTTCCAAATCCATTTATTTAACCTCATATTTATGATTGATATAATGATTTATCATAACATATTTATTCTTTTATTATACCTAATAAATGCGTTCTTTAGATCTGTTTTTCGCAGGTTTGTTGGGCTTGTAAATTTTCGAATTATGCTAACCGTTTTGCCGATAAACTAAAACCAATAAAAAATGAATGAATTTTCAATAAAATCACATAAAATTTTTCTCCTCTATGGAATTAAAGTTTACGTAATGCCGTTATATGGGGTGATTTTATTCTTAATTATGTAAAAGTGATTTATCCCTTAAGTGAAATGTTATTAGAATAGGATAACGCGGAAAAAACGGTATCTAATTTCGGTGGTTGCTTATTATAATGTTGAATAATGAATTATATACGATGAATTCGTTAACGATATCTTTTACTGTACTGATAAATTTCAATATTTAACTGCTTTTGAAAAGTGTTAAGTTAAATTTTACAGGTTAAATCACCTGTTATATATGTATCTAACTAACAGAAATAATAAGGAAAAATATAATGACATTAAAAAAGACTATTATATCTATCCGCCCTCTTGAATCCGTTGAGATTTATAGTGAAAACCATTTTCCAATGCCCTCTGTTGTCAAAGGGATAACGCTAAGAAACAATAAAGTAGTGCCAGTTAGGGTTATAAATTATTGGGCTCCTCCGATTGGAGATTATAAGCAGTATAGCTATGCTGATGTTTATGGCGGCGAAATTAAAATATTCCCATCACTTATGAATACTCTTTATCGTTATAAAATTGTAGTCTTCAATCTGGACGATAAACTAGATGCAGAAGTTGAATTTGTAACGAGTTCTTTACAGGAAGAATTTGACGTTAAATTAAGAAAGGTATATATGTATTCTAATGAACCTTTTGAAATTTTTAATAGTGGTAATGTCATCATTCCCCAAGATTTCGATGACGCACTGATAAAAAACCATGGCACGGCACATAAAATAGGAGGCAGGTTTTGGCCTGCCATCCTCTTACATCACTGTACGTATGCAGTTCCATATTAATATTAATTTTCTTAAGTAAGTTTGGTTCATCTATTAAAATTATATTTATTTGGTGGTTATATAATTCGTTATTTTTATCATGTTTCATTGTCAGTCTTAATGATTGAAGTCTATTTTTAATTTTAAAACGAATGTAGATAATTAACAGTTTTGACCCTGTAAATAATTCTGTTTAATTTTTCCTTATCATATTTTCATTAATAAAACTATATGTGTTTTTACTTAATTATAAATAGAATTTTAAAAGTTTCTTGAGGTTATATGCATAAATCCGTAATGTATTTCAAATTCGTGCAATTCATATATTTTAACGGAAACTTTACTATGTCTGACAAGCACTCAATTTGGCGATACACCATGCCGATAGCACTTTTGCTGATGGCGCCTTTTGATTTACTTGCTTCTCTGGCCATGGATATTTACCTTCCCGTGGTGCCAGCTATGCCCGACGTATTCAATACGAGTCCGTCAGTTATCCAGCTCACCTTAAGCCTTTATCTATTGGCCCTGGGATTGGGGCAGGTGCTCTTTGGACCACTTTCTGACCGCATCGGCCGACGTCCTGTTTTGCTCGGTGGTGCCACTTTCTTCGTTATTGCCTCAGTAGGGATCGCGACATCAACTTCTTCTTCTGTCTTCGTTGCCTTCCGACTTATCCAAGCCCTCGGCGCGTCAGCAGCGCTCGTCACGACTTTTGCAACGGTACGTGATGTATACTCTGACCGTCCAGAGAGCGCTGTAATCTACAGCCTGTTTAGTTCAATGCTAGCCTGCGTGCCTGCTCTGGCACCGATATTAGGCGCTTTTTTGGCGGATGGGTTCGGCTGGCGAGCGATCTTCTGGTTCTTGGCTCTGGTGGCGGTTCTGCCGTTACTACACGCAGCATTTCGTTGGCATGAAACTCGTATGTCGGATGTTTCCGGAGGTTTGTCAGTCATTCCTATTTTGGTAAGCGGTAAGTTCTGGCTTTACACATTCGCCTTTGGAACCGCGATGGGGACATTTTTCGTATTTTTCTCCACTGCACCAAGAGTGTTGATCGGAAAAGCTGGCTATTCTGAATTACAGTTTAGTTTTGCTTTCTCGACTGTTGCACTTGTCATGATAGTGACAACAGGTTTCGCAAAGCGATTTGTCGGCAAGTGGGGCATCGCTGGTAGCGTATGGCGTGGCATGGCGCTGCTGGTCTTTGGTGCTGCAATCTTAGCTGTAACATGGACGATAGGTGAACCATCCTTTGCCACGTTTGTATTGCCTATGTGGGTGATGGCTGTCGGGATGATCTTCATTGCATCTGTTACAGCCAACGGTGCACTCGCTGATTTTAATGACCGGGCAGGCTCGGCCGTGGCTATCTACTTCTGTGGTCAAAGCGTTATTGTTTCTCTTTTCGGCACAGCAGCTGTCGTAGGCATGGGTGGTGATACAGCTTGGCCGCTTGTCACTTTTCCATTCATATTTGCAGGTACGGTTCTCATAGCTATGAGAGTTTTCCCTGCTTGGAGTCGTTGAGATATTTCAATAATCTTATGAAATAATTTTCGGAATGCTGGGGCGACTATTTCCTTAAGAGACGGTAACAGTCGCCTTCTGAATTTGAACTCATGATTTATTATCGATCTTGTAAATATTTCTGATTTATCAGAACATATTTATTCCTTTATTTATTATGCCTAATAAATTTTCAAATAAAGAAAGTTTTTTCTTTGCGTGCAGCTAATAGTTCATCAAGTAATGTATATTCTTCTTCCAGTTTGTCGTATTCAGCTTTGAATTTTGGATCTTTCATCCAGTTAGCAACCATTTCATCGTGTGTTATGGTTGGAGGGATACGTTTACCAGTCATTCTTTTTGATCTCCTTTAATCTGGCTTCTGCAATGGTTCTCTTTTTGGATGGTGTTTTTTACGTCTTTTTAATGAAGCTGACGTAACATTCTTGTTATGTTTTCACAAGGTCTTGCAAGGCAAAGAAGACTCATCTGGATTCTCTCTATTTCAATTCATTATTTTTTAATTACCTGTTTATGATGCTGGAATAATCAGTTTCCATCAACGGCTAAGAGCAATGCCGGAGGCTTGTTGTGCCAGCATATTTTTAGCTAAATCGACAATAATTGCGGCGGCTTCGATCGGTGGTGTGCCGCCACGATGAATATTAGAGATACAAGTGCGGTCCGCCTCAACAGTTTTTTCTACAGTCGGCTTGTAGACCGCGTAGCAGGAGAGGCTTTCCGATTGCCCCAATCCGGGACGTTCCCCGATAAGTAAGATAACCACTTTCGCTTTCAGCAATTCGCCAATCTGATCTTCAATTTTAACGCGGCCATAGCGCACAAAGAACGGCGTGCCGATGCACAATCCTGCTTGTTCCAGCCCTTTTAGCAGAGGTGGCAGAATATCTTCATAGTTGGAAATAATAGCATCAGTAGAGAGACCATCGGAGACAACAACCTGTACGTCAGGATCAGTTTTACACTGTGTCAGCAGAGTTTCTACAGCATTGGCACTGAGTTTTCTCCCCAGATCAGGGCGAGTCAGATAGCGGTTTTTGTCGCTGATTTGAGATTGCACTTCCAGCAACCCCTGTTTTTCTATCCATTCAACCGGGACTTCTTTCAGCACCGTATCCTTGGAACGGGAGTGGTCAGCCAGAAAACGCAGTAATGCTTGGGTTCGCGGACGTGGACCACTGCGGCCGGTACAGACTCTTGATACGGTGCTGCGACGTAATTCTTGTAGGACTTCCATTCGGTTCGGGTTTTGTACACCAATCCACTGTTTGGCTTCCAGGGAACCTAAGTCCAGCGTACAGCTTTCAGCTTCGTCAGTAATTTCAGGAGAGGCATGTGGTTCCTGACCAGATACCACATTGCTTACATTTTCTTCAATTTGTTTTTGGTTCATGTGATTTATCTCAACAAAGCATCAGAAAAAGAACGACGCATCACCTGCGCGTGATGTTAAGCGCCCGTTTGCCATGATCCCCATGTTTTCCAGCCAGCGTTCAAACTCGGGTGATGGACGCAAATTGAGCAGATGGCGGATAGTGGCGGTATCGTGGAAAGCGGATGTTTGGTAATTGAGCATAATATCATCACCGAGCGGCATGCCCATGATGAAGTTACACCCTGCGGTTGCCAGCAGGATCATCAGGTTTTCATTCTGGTTCTGATCGGAATCTGCATGATTGGTATAGCAGCAGTCACATCCCATTGAGACACCGCTGAGTTTTCCCATAAAGTGATCTTCCAGTCCGGCGCGGATAATTTGGCGATCATTGTAGAGGTATTCCGGCCCGATGAAGCCGACGACAGTGTTAACCAGGAATGGATCATAATGGCGTGCCAGACCGTAGTTCCGTGCTTCCATTGTCACTTGATCCGCGCCAAAATGAGCGCCGGCAGAGAGGGCGGAGCCTTGACCGGTTTCAAGATACAGGCAGTTATTGCCGGCAAGACGGCAATATTCCGCGCCGACAGCTTGTGCTTCATCCAGCATCGCCAGCTCTACCCCAAACTCTTTCAGCCCTTTTTCACTGCCACAGATACTTTGGAAGATTAAACCGCCCGGTGCCCCACGCTTAATGGCTTCTATCTGGGTGGTGACATGGGCTAAGACACAGCCCTGTGTTGGGATGGCGAATTTGTCGATCACCTCATAGATGGTATCCAACACGCGAGTCAGGTTTTCCACATCGTCCGTTACCGGGTTAACGCCGATGACGGCATCACCAATGCCAAACGCCAGTCCTTCGTAAATCTGGGCCAGAATGCTTTGTACTTCGTCGCGGGTATCGTTGGGTTGAAGGCGGGCGCTGAATGTTCCCGGCGTGCCGATGGTGGTATTGGCTTTTTTGATCACCGGCATTTTTTTCGCGCCATAAATCAGATCGGCGTTGGAGCTGATTTTTGCCACGGCTGCGACAACCTCAGAACTTATTCCTTTACGCAGAAAGGCAATATCATCCACGCTGGTGTCATCGCTCAATATATATTCACGCAGTTCGCCAATGCGCCAGTTTTTTATGCGAGTGTAGGCAATTTCGTTAATGTCATCCTGAATAATGCGGGTAACACAATCTTCTTCATAGGGAATAACCGGATTCATACGGATATCCGCTATCGTCATTTCCGAGAGAACATGTTTAGCCGCTACACGTTGTTGAGAACTTTCGGCAGCTACTCCGGCTAATATATCCCCTGAACGCGATTCGTTCGCCATTGCCAACACCTGTTTGACATCCTTAAATTGATACGTTTTACCAAAAAGCTGTGTTTTTAATTTCATGTTTACGCTCTCTCAGGAAGGAAAAGCCAGTGATTTGATGGTAACGGGAACCACGGTGCCACCAAATAATGGAACCCCAATATCGATATAATCTCCGGTGTGGGTAATCACTTCGTCGATTACCGCCAGTGGCCGTCCTTCCATCAGAGGATGCAGCAGCATACCCAGTGCTTTACCAAAGTCTTGACCGGCAACGATAAGCAGCGGATGGGAAGAGGGATAGCGTTCGGTAAAATCCTGTAAAGCGGTGATGCATGTTTGTACTGCGGCATAATTGACTGGCAGGGCATCGGGCAGAGCCAGGGCATACAGATCTTGTTGTGGGTCGAGGTCCATTTGTGTTAGTGCTCGCAGCCAGGCTTCTGTCAGTGATTCAGTGACCTCTGTTCCAGGATGAACTACGGGGATGTTGCACAGTGGCAGCGACAGCGTATCAAGCCAAATAGTGCTGCCGGATAGCGATAATGTATGAGCGCCGGCGCCAATCACCGTGGCGCGGACGGTTTGTTTTGGGACTTGCAGCGGTAGCTTGGTGAAATTAGGATCATGATGAATCGCGTTCGCCAGTAGTGGCCCCAGATCGTGAAAACGGAATAGGTCACTATTCGACGCTTGACGATAACATTCACCTACACCGCCGGAGAGGGTGACAGCATAGAGTTCGTCACAGTTTGGTAGTGGTTCCGTCATCAGCAATTGCTGTGCCAGTGGGGTGAGATGCCCGACGGCGACTTCCCATAGCAACTGTGACATTCGGGCGGCAATCTGTTGTATCTGTGTGGCTGTCAGATGTTGAACATCTGTGTTTTCACCAAACAGCGATTGAACGATGAGCGTTCCGGGCGGATGTGCCCGTAAGACTTTTCCTTGAGGATCGGTTTCCAATAAGCGACCGCCGACATTTAGGCAAGCGGAGGCGACCAGTCGTCCGGCATCGAACAGCGCGTAGTTTGCTGTGCCGCCGCCAATGTCAATGTTGAGCACTCTGGCCATCTTCTGTTGTGATAGTGCCTGAGCGCCGGAACCAAAACCCGCGATCACTGATTCCAGATGTGGCCCGGCTGTTGCCACAACAAAATCCCCCAGTTTCTGGGCCAGTGTCATGACCGCAGGACGTGCGTTACAGGTTTTAGCGGTTTCACCGGTAATGATCACCGCTCCGGAATCGATGTTTTCCGGAGCGATGCCTGCTGCCTGATATTGCGCCTGAATTAAGTTGAGCAGTTCGTCTTCACGCAGTTGTCCGGCGAAATCCACGGGAGTAAATAACACCGGGCTTTGCCAGATAATCTCGCGCCGAACAAACTCATAGCGTGGTACTTGTGATACGGCTGCCCGGTTCACCAGTGACAGACACGAAAAGATCACTTGTGTGGTGGTGGTACCAATATCAATACCGACACTGAATAATTCCTTGACCTCCATAGCTACGCCTCTTGTCTGTAATAAGGCGTATGTTGGCATTTTTTTCTATAAATCAGTATTAAATATCGGCAATTTGGTCGAAAATTCAACGGTAATCACAAAAACATCAGGGGTTGTAATAAAAATGGCGTAGGTCAAGGCGAAGGGCTAAGTTCCCAGGAGAAACAAACAGATAAGTCAAAATGTGCCAGGACAGATTGTTATCATCAATACATCAGCAAAAGTGAAGAATTATTGATCTCACACCATATCGTGTTGCTGGCTATCGGTAATATATCTTCTAACAGACTTTCGTTACAGGGTGAGAAAAATGATGAATAGCGGAAAAGTTTGGTTGGTAGGTGCCGGTCCTGGCGATGCGGCACTGATTACTGTCAGAGGATTACATTGTATTCGTCAGGCTGATGCGCTGGTATATGATCGGTTAGTCAGCCCGGATCTGTTATCTGAAGCCCCTGATAGCTGCAACATGATCAACGTCGGCAAAACGCCGAATTACCACCCAGTGCCGCAACGGCAAATCAATCAGATCCTGGTAGAGTGCGCGCAACAGGGGTTAAATGTTGTCCGGTTGAAAGGGGGCGATCCTTATGTGTTTGGCCGTGGTGGTGAAGAGGCCGAAGCGTTGGCACTGGCGAAGATCCCTTTTGAAGTTGTACCGGGTATCAGTTCATCAATTGGTGGTTTGGCTTGTGCTGGGATCCCTGTGACTCATCGTGATTATGCTTCAGGTTTTCATGTTATTACCGGCCATCTGCGTCAGGGAAATGAGCCGCAGGATTGGGCGACATTGGCAAAGCTGGAAGGGACGCTGGTGATCCTGATGGGAATGACGCAACTGGCGAGCATTTGTGAGCAACTTATTGCAGGTGGTAAAGCACCGACGACACCGGCGGCAGTGGTGATGTATGCCAGCCACCAGCAACAGCAAGTAGCCAGTGCAACTTTGCTAACGCTGGCACAGCAAGTGGCCGCTCAGGGATTGACGGCTCCGGCATTGATTGTTATTGGTGATGTGGTGCGTCTGCGGGAAACATTGGTTTGTCACCGGGAGCGTTTGTTGCTAGCTTCCGTTTCATCATTGATGGCACTTTGATTCTCTATTTAACATGTGGATTTGACATTTGATGAGCGAACATGGTGGCAATGTGCTGGAAATGGCGCAGAAAATCGGTGTTACAGCAGAGGAAATAACGGATTTCAGCGCTAATATTAATCCGCTGGGGATGCCGATATCCCTGAAAGCGGCCATTATCGATCAGTTGCAACGTGCTGAATGTTACCCTGATACCGAATATCGCCGATTACATGCAGCGCTAGCGCATGTTCATCATTGCACCGCTGAAAACCTGATAGCGGGTAACGGCGCTACTGAACTGATTTATGCGGTAGTGAATTATCTTAAGCCGCGCCGTGCCATGCTATTGATGCCGGGATTCGCTGAATATCGGCGTGCTTTACTGCGGGTTGGTTGCCAGATTGATGATTATGTGATGAGTGAAACAGAGGGTTATCAGCCTGATGAGCGTTTGCTGGTGACATTGGCGCGTTGTCGCCCTGATTGCCTGTTTCTTGCCACCCCGAATAACCCAACCGGCCTGATGCCGGATGCTGAACTGTTACAGGCGGTGCTTGAACGTTGCCACCAACATAATATCGCGCTGATTGTCGATGAAGCGTTTATCGATTTTCTCCCGGATGCTGCCGGATTTATTCCCAAGATAGCCCATTATCCTCACCTCTATATTTTGCGCTCATTAACCAAGTTTTTTGCTATTCCGGGATTACGTCTTGGCTATCTGGTCAGCGGTGATGTAGCCGGTATTCGGGAGATGAAATGCAGGCGGGAACCGTGGACCATTAATGCTTTTGCGGCATTGGCCGGTGAAATCGTTTTCAATGATAAAGCTTACATTCAGGCAACACACCGTTGGCTGGCACAGCAGCAACGTTGGCTCTATCAGGCATTAGTTGCGTTGCCGGAATTATGTGTCTGGCTTCCCGCGGCGAATTATATTTTCTTACGTTGTCTGCGCCCGGAAATCGATCTCCAGCAAGCGTTGTTGAAACACCGAATACTTATCCGCCATTGCGCTAACTATCCAGGTTTGAGTGCTGATCATTACCGGGTTGCCATAAAGGGCAAGCATGATAATCATCGGTTGGTATTGGCGTTACGTCAGGTATTGGGTTATGGCTGAAACTTGCTGTCCCGCATCGTGCGGTGAACTTATTCAAGGGTGGATTCTTGATGGGTGAGAATCAGCATTTGCTGATCATGATACCGGGTGGCGTGCGCTAGCTGAGGAGAGGGGATCATGTTGGATTATTTGCCGATGTTTTGTCAGATTCGGGATAAAACCTGTCTGTTGGTTGGGGGAGGTAAGGTGGCCGAACGCAAAGCGCATCTATTATTGGATGCCGGTGCGCGTCTGCTGGTTAATGCAAGGGAATTCACTGCGCAATTCCAGATTTGGGAAGATGCGGGTCAAGTGACACTGATCTGTGGTGAGTTTGAGCCTTATTGGCTTGATTTCTGCTGGTTGGTGATTGCTGCGACCAATGATGCAGCCGTTAATGGTTATGTCAGTGATTGTGCGACGGAGCGCCGTATTTTCTGCAATGTAGTGGATGAACCACAACAGGCAAGTTTTATTACACCGTCGGTCATTGATCGCTCGCCGGTGGTAATTGCTATCTCCTCTGGGGGTAATGCGCCGGTATTGGTCAGGTTATTGCGTGAAAAACTGGAACGGTTGTTACCGATGCATCTTGGCCGTCTGGCTGCTTACGGCGGGACACTTCGCCAGCGGGTAAAACAGCATTTTCATCATCTGGCGGCACGTCGTCACTTTTGGGAACAGTTTTTTACCAGTGAGTCGTTGACGGAATCGTTGATCAGTCAAGATCGTCAACAAGTTGATTGTGTGACAGAAACACTATTCTCTGAGTTATCTCAAGCAGATACGAACAAAACAGATAGTCGCTCTTTGACTGACTAACATACTGGAGTGATAAAAATGAGTGAGGAGCGGTATAGACAGAGGAAACAGCGGCAAAAAGAGAGATTTATGGCACAAGTTGCGGCGGCTCAGGAGAACCGTGGGATCGTAATCATCTATACCGGCAATGGTAAAGGGAAAACAACTGCTGCTATGGGAACGGTTACGCGGGCGTTGGGGCATGGATTAAAGGCCGGGGTTATCCAGTTTGTTAAAGGAAGATGGTCAGCCGGTGAAGGCGCTTTGCTGGAACAACATGGATTAGAGTGTCAATTCATGTCGATAGAATTGACTGGGGAAATGCAAAATCATGCTAAGGAAATAGCTGCTTGCACGGGTGTTTGGCAACATGCGCTGCGAATGATGCGTGACCCTGCGTTATCATTGGTAGTGCTTAGTGAATTGGCTTGTATGATAAATAGTGGTTATCTGTTGCTTGATAAAATTATCAAAGCACTAAACGAGCGGCCCATTAATCAGACCGTAATTATTACCGGACAAGATTGCCCTGCTGAATTAATTGAACTGGCTGATACTGTTAGTGAAATGCGCCTTGTAAAACATGTTTTCACTGAGTAGGTTAATTATATGAAAATCAATTAATCACTTTCATATTAATTGACTGGTTGTAATGAGCTTTATTGAATATATAATCAATAAAGCTTGATAATACATTAAATAAATTCCATGCAATGTATTACACCATCCAATAATTTTAGTTTATTTACAAGTTGGGATTTATATCTAATATTGTCGGTGGAAAAAATATAACGTTAATTTAAGTTTTAATATGTGAAATGAGATCACGTAATTTATATTGCATTCTGTTGAATATTTTATTAAGTTTCAAACAACGCATGATTATTTAATTTATAAATTAAGAGGTTCAATATGTCTATTGAAAATACCAATATAGCTGAACAAACAACAGGTAAAGATTCAGTTGTACTTGGACATGCAGAAGCACCGGCAGTACATTCTATCGCAATTGGTGCTTCCCCCCGAAATTCTAAAACAATCAGTGAAGCGGCTATTGCCATTGGGCAAAATCAAATTGCGGGTAAACAAGGTGATACGAAAGTCGTTTGGCCCATTGCGATTGGTGCTGATTCTGTATCCAATGGCCTGGCTTCTATCGCTTTGGGACAAAAGGTGACTGCCAGTGCGGCTCAGGCAGTGGCGATTGGTCAACACTCCTCTGCAACAGAACAAGGGAGCGTTGCATTAGGTGCAGATTCTATTGCTAATAAACCGAATGTTGTTTCTGTAGGAAAAACGGGCCATGAACGTAAGATTATACATGTTGCAGCTGGGGATATTTCAAATCACAGTACTGAGGCGGTTAATGGTCAGCAGGTATATGCTGAATCGGCAAGGATTGATATATTATTGGATGCAAAGAATAAGGAATTGGAAGAGAAGATTCAATCTCTGGAAAGTGATATAGCTAATCTTACTCTGCTGGTTCAGAATAGTGTGGATGATGTCGCATTATTGAAGAAACGACTTCTTGATGCATTAAGTTATTAATATCATCTAACTATTGTTTTATATATTCTTGGTCGTCAGGCCAAGAATATAGGGTAGATAATTTGACCCGTTCCGCAGCATAAAAGCCAGTTCGAAACTGGCCTTCCACTCATCGGATAAAAACTTAAAGAAAACGAGGTGTTGACAGATAAATAACAACACTGTGAACACTCGATATAAAAGATTTGACAGATTTCATGATAGGTTCTCTTTATGGGTAAAATGTGATTTGTCTCACGAAAATCTAAATTCTGACTGTAATTTTAATCAGAAAAACTTCAGAGTCAAGTTGTTTTTAAAAATTATTTTAAATATTAAAATAATTTTTCATGGTGCTTTGAGTAACAGGAGGCTCGCATCTTACGGAGATGGAATGCCGAGCGGTGGTGTAGACGCGGTAAGGTAAAGGAGAGGAAATACCGACGCGAAGTTAACGAAAGTCGTCGTTAGGTCTGCTTGCTGGTGTTTGGAGAATCGCTTATAAATTCGTTAAGACCTTGCCAAGTCAAGGTGGTACGAGACTGGAAATTACTATAGAACTAATATGATAAATCTCAACGGATTGAGTAGGGTTTATATATAATTTATTCTGATGAATTATATATTGATATTTGTCAGAGGCGTGAAAATAATAAAACAATCTCGTTGTTATATCAGTATTAAATGATAAATAAACGAAATGCTTTCATAGAAATATAGAATATTAATAATTAGGTCAGTGAATTATGAACTATACACTGATATACTTGAGTAAATAGAATAATGACGAATAGTGTTTAGAATTTTAGTTTTAATACAATAGGTATGTTTTATTTTTGGTATGTTTTTAATTTCAATATGTTGGGTTATTTATTGTCGCTAATCATATAAAAATAATTGATCATTTAATTTATAAAGATATTTCATTATTATTCATTCAAACTAGACTATGGTTGACATGAATTACTGGGGACTTTTTTCGGTAATTAAATATATTACTTATGAAATAATATTATTTGATTTAAGGAGTATATATGAGCCCTAAGAATGATTTCAAAGCTTTTTCTATTAGTAATAATGCTAATGTAGTAAGTCAGCAATTATATGAAGTAAGTTCAGAATTGCCGACTGGATTCCCACCATATACTGTTACCACTCATGTGTTAAATAAAGTATTGCGTCAAGCGTCAACAATATCGTCTGTTGTAGCTGATTTTATTGCGACACAATCTGGTGAGAATGTTTTGGATGACGGTGATATACCCAAACTCACTCTACAATTAAATAAAGCCTTAGAGCAAAAATTCATAACAGGAGTTCCCAATGCTTCATTAACACAAAAAGGTATTGTTCAACTTACCAATGTGGTTGGTGATAGCGATACATTGGCTGTTACGCAAAAGCTTGTTAAAGAAATAGTAAATTCGTTGCTTGGAAATATTAATGGCAGAGTACCTAATAATCGGAAAGTCAACGGGAAGGCATTGTCTGAAGATATTACTATTTCTGCGATTGATGTCGGAGCGAAACGCCCAGGAGATATCTATTTATCTGCACATCCAGCATCAGATTTGGCTAAAGGAGAGTATATTGCGAATGGTGATATTTATGCGATTGATTCAATTATTGGTAGATCATTGAATAATTTATCAGATGCATATAAGGCAGCATGGGGAATTAAGCAGAATGGCGATAAAATCAATCTTCCTAATCTGTTTGTTGATGGGAGAGGGGTATTCATGCGTGCGGGTTTGAATCCTGGTGTGATACAAGGCGATACGATTAGAAATATTACAGGTGATGTGGGGTTGTGGCATGATGGGCTTATTGCTCGTACTAGCGGAGCATTTTATGGTGTTAATGCGACCTCCCAAGCAAGTATTATGAAAAAGAATGCTCCTGATGAATATGCCAAATTCGCATATGCCACTTTTGATGCTTCAAGAGTAGTGCCAACGGCAAATGAAAATCGCCCGCTCAATGTCAGTATGATACCCATAATTTATTTGGGAGCATGAAACAAAGCAATGATAAATTATTATTTTGATAATACTAAGCCACATCGGCCATTTATTGGATTGGCTGATGCTAATCCGGACAGTGAACCCCCGGTGAATGCTTTACGAATACAACCGCCATTTAAAGATGGATTTTGGCCATGTGAAAAATCAGGGCAATGGGAGCTTGTTGAGAATAAAAGGGGAGTCACAATTTACGATATTGTATCAGGGCAATCACAGGAGAATAGAGAAGTCATTATTCCTGATGGTTTTACTGAACAGTCAAGACCTTCGCAATATCATAAGTGGGATGGAGAATGGTTAATTTCGAAAGATAATGAAAAAAAATGGAAAAGTGATATTCAGCAAACCAGCATTAACGATGCGGAAAATAAGAAGCAGCAACTTCTACTTATTGTAAGTAAACAGATAGCTCCGTTACAAGATGCTATTGATCTAGGTATGGCAAGTGATGATGAAAAATCGCTGTTAACAGTTTTGAAAAAATATAGGGTATTACTGAATCGGGTAGATATTTCACAGGCACCTGATATTGAATGGCCGGAGCAGGTAAAATAACTAAAATAGCCTGAATAAACAGGCCTTTTTTACCGTGGTTTTGTTGATAAGAGTGTTAAGATACTGAAAAATTAAACTTAGATAAAAATTGTAGAGAGAAATGAAAGAGATCGATAAGAATAATTTCGGATGTTGAATATAATTAATTTTAGGGTGTTTGTGTTTGTAATGTGTTGGGTTGTTTATTGCTATCAGTTATACAAAAATAGTTAATCCTTTTAGTCATAAAAATCTCATTATTATTTTTATGAGCTAGACTATTATCAATGAAAATTTAGAGGGATCATCTTTGCAATAATTTAGTCTGTTTCTTATGCAATAATATTACTTAATTTAAGAGGTATATATGAGTCCTAAGAATGATTTTAAAGCTTTCTCTGTTAGTAATAACGCTAATGTAATAAATCAAGAAAGATATGAAGAAAGTCAGAGTTTGCAGACTGGGTTTCCACCAGAGAATATTCCCATTCATGTATTAAATAAGGCGTTACGTCAGTCGTCAACGATATCGTCTGTAGTTGCTAATTTTATTGCGACACAATCTGGTGATAATGTTCTTGATGATGGTGATATAACCAAACTTACCGCACAATTAAATAAAGCTTTGGGACAAAAAATCAAAACAGAATTTGATAGGAGTAAAGCGCTGCTCTCAATAAATGGATGGTGGAAATGCGGTGATACTGGAATAATTATTCAGTGGGGTCAAGCAAATGGCTCAATGAGTGAAAATGATTACAGAAATTTTACGATTCCATTTCCTAATGCTTGCGGCCAGATTGTTGCAACATATTCCAGTTTCGGTAATTACGGGCTTGGTGTTGCTGCTTTTGCCGTCTCTGCGAGCCAATTTATTCTAACGTGCAGAGATGGTACAGGATCTTTAGCAAATTGTTTAGTGAGATATTTAGCGATAGGATATTAATTATGTATTACTATAGTGCAAAAACAAATGCATTCTACCCTATAGAATTGAAACAAAATTATATTGCTTCTGGTTCGTTGCCCGATGATATTATAGAAGTTAGTGATGATATTTATCAAGAATATGCCGCGAATAATGCACCAGAAGGAAAATATCGTATAGCAGGTGAAAATGGTTTACTGGAATGGGCGGATATTCCTCCAGCAACAAAAGAAGAGTTGCAGCAATATGCTAAAAATAAAAAACAACAACTTATTCTAGGGGCTAGTGAACAAATAGCGCCACTACAAGATTCAGTTGATTTAGGTATTGCAACAGAAGCTGAAAAAGAGGTTTTATTATCATGGAAGAAATATAGAGTGATGTTGAATAGGACCGATATTAAGCAGGCGCCTGATATTGAATGGCCTGAAGAGCCAAAATAATGAAAATGGCCTGAATAAACAGGCCATTCATACAATACTTTATTGCTGTTGTAATTATGATACCGAAAAATTCAGTCTGATATATGAAATGGAGGGAATAATTTCATGTGATTAATATAAATGGCTTGGATATATTTCTGGTTGCGATTTGTTTGGTTGTTTATTTATTCTAATTGTACAAAAATAATTATTCTTCTAAGTTATAAGAACATTTTATTATTGTTTTTATGAACTAAACTATGATTGCCGTAAATTATGAAGGATTGCTTTAACAATTATTAAACATATTGGTTGTGAATAATGCTATTTAATTTAAGGAGTATATATGAGTGCCAAGAATGATTTTAAGGCTTTTTCTATTGGTAATAATGCTAATGTAGTGAGTCAGGGAAATTATGAGGGAAACCAGAGCTTGCAGACTGGATTTACGCTAAATGATATTCCTGCTGATCTGTTAAACAAGGTATTACGTCAATCGTCGACAATAGCATCTATGATAGCTAATTTTATCGCGACGCAATCTGGCGATGATGTTTTAGATAATGGTGATATCGCTAAACTCACCGAGCAATTAAACAGGGCTTTAGAAAAAGAAATCACAACAAAAGTTCCAAATGCCTCATTAACACAAAAAGGCGTTGTTCAGCTTACCGATGTGTTGGGTAATAGTGACACATTAGCTGTTACGCAAAAACTTATTCAGGAAATAATAAATTCATTACGCGACAATATTAATGCTAAGGTACACAGCACACGAAAAGTGAACGGGAAAGTGTTAGCTGAGGATATCAATATTACTTCTCAGGATATCTTTGCTGGGCAGGCGATTAATTTAGGTAATAATGCGGATTTGGATAATTACAAAACACCAGGAATTTATTATCAAGAGTATAATTCTAGTGCTCAAAGTGGCAATAATTATCCTGAGCTGTTCGCGGGTTCGCTTATTGTATTGAAAGCGGCTGGGGTCGTTCAACGTTATTTCGTCTATAACAGCAGTCGGGTATATACACGCAGCCAATTTCATGATAATCCATGGACCCCTTGGGTTAGAGAATATAACGCAGTGAATAAACCTACTGCTGAAGATGTTGGCGCATATACAAAAGCAGATTCTGATGCTCGATATATTACAGGGATCCGCAAAGTAAATGGAAAGGCTTTAGCTGAGGATATCAATATTACTTCTCAGGATATCTTGGCTGACCAGGCGATTAATTTAGGTGGTAGTGCGAATTTGGATAGCTACAAAACACCGGGGATTTATTATCAAGAATCTAATGCTCATGCTAAAAATGGCAGTAATTACCCTGAGCCGTTCGCGGGTTCGCTCGTCGTGTTGAAAGCAGCCGGGGTTATTCAACGTTATTTCGTCTATAACAGCAGCCGGATATATACACGTAGCCAGTTTCATGATAATCCATGGACCCCTTGGATTAGAGAATATAACGCGGTAAATAAACCTACCGCTGAGGATGTGGGCGCGTATGCAAAAGCAGACTCTGATGCTCGATATATTACGGGGATCCGCAAAGTAAATGGAAAAGCTTTAGCTGCGGATATCAATATTACTTCTCAGGATCTCTTGGCTGACCAGGCGATTAATTTAGGTGGTAGTGCGAATTTAGATAGCTACAAAACACCGGGAATTTACTATCAAGAGTCTAATGCTCATGCTAAAAATGGCAGTAATTACCCTGAACCGTTTGCGGGTTCACTTATTGTATTGAAAGCGGCCGGGGTCATTCAACGCTATTTCGTCTATAATAGCAGCCGGGTATACACACGCAGCCAGTTTCATAACAATCCATGGACACCTTGGGCTCAGGAATATAATACCTTAAATAAACCTTCTGCTAATAATATTGAAGAGTATACGAAAGTAGAATCGGAGAATCATTATATTACTGGCGTCCGTCTTGGTGCTGAAATTTATAGCAGAGATGGAGATGATTCTGCCGAGATGCTTTATTCTAGCCCTATGCAGTTCTCTAGTAACGGTCAATGGTTCACTATCGTACGAGGATAATGATAATGAGTTTAATAAATGTTGGTCCATTTGAACAATATATACCTGACAATGAAAACGCTATTCAATTTGCACTTTATCTTCAAGATAAGCAGGGCAATGATTGGTATAGATCTCAAAGTCAATTTTCAATAGATACATTAAAAATTATGTATGATACTAGGGGGCTCATTCGTGCAATAACGACTGATGTATCTAAACTTGCGCCACTTGGTTTTTCCGTCGCAGAAATTAATAAGAATAATGCGCCCATCGGATTTGATGAAAAAACCAAAGAGAAATGGATATTTGACGGTCAGAAAATATTACTTTATGTTGCGACTAAAGAAGAATTAATACAGAAAGCAGAATATGAGAAATCTCAGTTACTGACTAAAGTTAATAATATCGTCACGCCACTACAAGATGCTGTTGATTTAGATATTGCTACAGAAGCTGAAAGAGAGGCTTTATTAGCATGGAAGAAATATAGAGTGATGTTGAACAGAGTTGATATTTCATTGGTCCCTGATGTTAAGTGGCCGGAGCAGCCGAAATAATGAAAATGGTCTGAATAGACAGGCTGTTTATATAATGATTTTGTTGATGTTCAGATACTGAAAAATTCAGATTTGAATTTGAAATGGAAAATTTGTGGTAAGAAATAAGAGAGGGGAGAGGAGAATAATTTCTTGATATTGAGTTGCTTATTATAATCAATCATAAGAAATTGTTAACATTATAAGTTATAAGAATATTTAATTAATCTGATAGAGTACCTAAGGCACGATCAGAGTCTTTGCAAAGATTCTGATCGTGGAAATCTTCAGGTATGGTTAATTTAGAAAAGCGTTACTGTAAAGCCGATGATTTTTGTCAGCAATTTATATCTCACTGTTCTTAAACAGAACTAGAATTAATTATAAAATAATATTATTTAATTTAAGGATTTTATATGAGTTCCAAGAATGATTTTAAGGCTTTTTCTATTGGTAATAATGCTAATGTAGCTAGTCAGGGAAGATATGAAGAAAGTAAGGATTTACTGACTGGGTTTCCAACAAATGATGTTCCTACTCATTTGTTAAATAAAGTATTGCGTCAATCGTCAATTATATCATCTGTCGTAGCTAATTTCATTGCGACACAATCTGGTAATGATGTTTTGGATGATGGGGATATAGCTAAACTCACCGCACAATTAAATAGGGCTTTAGAACAAAAAACCACAATAAAAGTTACAGATGCCTCGTTAACCCAAAAAGGCGTTGTTCAGCTTACAAATGTGATTGGCAATAGCGACACATTGGCGGTTACACAAAAGCTTGTTCAGGAAATAATAAATTCATTGCGTGAAAATATTGATAGTAGAGTACCTAATACCCGAAAAGTGAATGGGAAGGTGTTAAGCTCGGATATCAGTCTGAATGCCGTGGATATAGGATCATATGCTAAAGCAGAAATAGATCACCAAATTAATACCCGAGGAGCTAAAAATACAATCTTAAAATCGGAGAATGGTTGGTGGAAATGTGGTGATACTGGGATTATATTTCAGTGGGGAATGTCTGATGTTACTACATATGCTAATCCTAATGCTCAGGTTAATTTCCCAATTCCTTTTCCACAAAAGGTTATTATAGTTGGCCAGCAAGATAGCGCTGGTGGAATTACTACAGCAATTTGGCAAATAAATAATATTCAACTATCAGGCTTCTCTGCGGCAAATCTTGGCACCCTGAGTCGCAACTCTAAAGAGTTTGGACCGGTAGTTGGGTCAAGATGTGTTTGGTACGCTTGGGGCTTTTAATACCGGTATATTTCTTAACAATGTGATAAAGGTTAAAGAATTGGTTTTTTATAGATTTTTTAGGTAATATTCCTCCAAAGGGTAAACAATATAGCAGGCGAAGATAGTTTACCCAATGGAACAGCTTTTTAATAAATAGAGTAATCTATTGATAATTTTCCATGGCTATTTATATATGGATAATAAAAATTCGGAAAATTCAATTTTGAATCCCTCGGCTGGATCTGGCTCATCAGCACTTTCCCATACTTCCCGCAAAATATCTATGTTAGTCTTAATGCTCAAATTAAAAGTCAGGAGTTTTTAAATGAAGGATATAATGATTCGCCATATTGAAGAAGGCGATTGTGAACAAGTTCATCAGTTATACGCTAACCTGCAAGTTTACTGTGATACTTTGCAGTTACCCTATCCTTCTCTGGAAACATGGGCGAAGCGTATTACGAATATTGCTGAGGGGTGTTTCTGTTTAGTTACTTGTATTGATGGGAAAATTGTGGGTCAGATGAGTATAGAAATATGCCAGCTCTTGCGGCGTCGCCATATTGCTACTTTTGGTATGGGGGTACATGCTGATTATCAGGGGCGCGGTATTGGCAGTGAATTGATGAAAGCTATGCTCAATATGTGTGATAATTGGTTGAATATTGAACGTATAGAGATGGAGGTGTATACAGACAATCATGCTGCAATTGCATTATATAAGAAATTTGGGTTTGAGATTGAAGGAACAGCTAAACGTTACGCTTTTCGCAATGGTCAATATGCTGATGCTTATTATATGAGTAGGATTTTAGATATTAGTAAGCGATCTCACTCTCTGTTAGAAAACTAGTTTTTATAGATATAGTTTATAATGTAAATTATAATCTTAACTTTTGTAGTCAATAGGCTTAAATTGGTGTCGAATAAAGGGAGAATAAGTAAATTCTCCCAATTGTCTTTTACTTTAACAAAATTACAGAAATAAAAAATCAGCCATAAATGCTTGGTGAAAATTAACGAAAAATAGTTTTCAGATATTAAATATAAATTTGTGGTATGTTTTCGACTTCAAAATATTGAATTACTTATTGCTGCCAATTATATAAAAACAGTTAACCTTATAAGTAATAAGGATACCATATTATTCTTTTTCTGGACTAGACTTTGATTGGTATGAATTGCAGGGAGGTTATTTTGCAATAATTCAATATATTGATTATAACATCATTTAATTTAAGGAAGGTATATGAGTCACAAGAATGATTTTAAGGCTTTTTCTATTAGTAATAATGCTAATAGAATTAGCCAAGAAAGATATGAAGAAAGTCAAAGTTTGCAGTCAGGGTTTCCACCAGAGAATATTTCTATTCCTGTATTAAATAAAGCATTACGTCAATCATCGACAATAACCTCGGTGGTGGCTAATTTTATTGCGGAACAATCTAGTGATGATGTTTTGGATGATGGCGATATAGCTAAACTCACTGCACAATTAAATAGAGCGTTAGAGCAGAAAATTTCAAATATCTCTAACCTTCCTGTAGGTGTTCCTGTTCCCTGGCCGACTGTGATACCACCAGCTGGGTGGTTGCAGTGTAATGGTGCGCTCTTTGATAAATCGAAATTTCCGAAATTAGCAGAAGCTTATCCTGATGGTAAGTTACCTGATTTAAGAGGGGAATTTATTCGAGGTTGGGATGATAGCCGAGGTGTTGATAGTGGCCGTAGAATTCTAACTCCTCAGGGCGATGCTATCAGAAATATTGAGGGTTCGTTCGCTGGCACTATAGCATCAAACTATCATTTGGCAATAAGAGGCGCTTTTTATGCTAGTCAAGTTCTTGGAATAGCTACAGATGGCAGTTTCAAATCGGTAAATAATTCTAACACGGATACTCCATACGGCTTTGGATTCAACGCGGCAAGGGTTGTTCCTGTAGCCTCAGAGAATCGCCCCCGCAACATCGCATTTAACTACATTGTGAGAGCAGCATAATGACAGAACAAAAGTACTCTTTAGAGACAGAAGTTTCATAGGCTCCTGATATTGAGTGGTCAGAATAGCCGAGGTGACAGACAGTAATAATTAGATAATTTTATGTTTTTAGGTAAGAAAGGCGGGTTTGTAAGTAGCTATAAATGCCAGATATGGAGTTGGGGTTTTTCCCCCCCAAGCAAATCCCAGGCATAAAAAAACCAACCCTAACAGGTTGGTTTTTCTGGAGAAATTTGGTCGGCATGATAGGATTTGAACCTACGACCCCCGACACCCCATGACGGTGCGCTACCAAGCTGCGCTACATGCCGATAACTTTTATTATACTACTGATTTTATGAATTAAAGCAAGTGCTAAATTCAATGACCGATTGATTTTTAAGCATTTAATTAGCTATAAAATGTTTAACCTCTGTGAGTATCTGTAACAGTTGTGCCAGATTGGGTTTAGCATCTTTAACTTCATTGCCTTCAAGGTCATATAAGGAATAATCACCGTTTTTATCCAGAAACAGAGTGTTCTCACTGGTTGTAATGATCAGAGAACCATTATCACCGGTAATAATCAATGGGCTATTACGTTGTGCTGTAAACAGATCTTCGCCTTGAGAGTAATCATCAGGAGAGTTGCTGACATGTAACAAACGTTGCATCAATGTTGTCATGACATCCTGATGGCTTGTCAGCTTATCAATGGTCTGTGATGGTGTTCCTGGCCAATGAATAAGCAGGGGAACATGCGTTTGATCACGATTAAACCTGCCATTATTTATCCATTTAGGTGGATGCGTAGCTGTGATTTCACTATGTGCGGCGGTAATAATAATGACCGTATTATTTAGCGCGTTTTTGTTTTTCAGCGTCTCTAATACAGCATTAATTTGAACATCGAGAGCAGCCGCATTACCTTGTGCGTCGACTTTATCCAGTCCGTTCATCTTCAAGAAGGAGAACCACGGCGCGTTGTTAGTGGGTAAATTCAGCCATTGCTGCCATTGTGTTACCGTAAGTTGATTGTTTTGGTTGACCGCTGTGGGCAATGAGTAGTCGGAAAGTAATGCCTGACGATAAAGTGGAGTATTGAACCCTGTGGAAGAGAATAAGCCAAATTGATATCCCCGATAAGTCAGTGCATTGATCAGTGCGGATGATTTACGTCCAGCAAGTATTCCATCCAGATAGCCGGAAGAAATACCATAAAACAGCCCGAATAGGGCGGTATCATTTTGAATACCATTACTGAAATGTTGATTGAACTGAATGCCGGTTTCTCTGAAATGGGAGAGTACAGGCATATTCTCTGTAATGTCTTTATTATCCAGCCCATCAACCACTAGTATTAACAGGTTGTATCCGCTGCCTTTATCCTGATAAGTCAGATCGTTAAGTGGATATTCCACTGTTAATGCAGCAGGATCTCCCTGTAGCATAAGACGGCGCTGATATTCTTGTTGATCCAGAAGGCCATGTTTTTCAAGAAACTTGCGCGCTGTCATTGGATAAGAGAGCGGCAGGTTAGAGCGTTGCATGGTTATCGGACGATAAAAATTAGCATCAGCCCAGATATACATCATATGGGAAGCCAAAAAGGCAGAAATAAGGACGGCAGCCAATGGCTTACCAATCCGTTGCCGACTCAGGCTGCGTAGTTTCTGCCAACTCCAGGTACCAAATAACATCTGTACCAGAAAAATGACTGGAATACAGATGAACATAAGTTGCCAGTCCCGCGCCAGTTCCCCTTGATCAGGATTGATAACTAAATCCCAAACTAAAGGTGTTAGGTGAAGGTGGAAACGGTGGTAGATGGTAATGTCGAATATTAACAGTGTCAGCCCGGCTGTGGCGAAAATGGCCGAAAGAAACCTGAGCAGGCGCTGTGACATGACAATAAATGTCAGTG
This sequence comes from Photorhabdus sp. RM322S, assembly GCF_042879395.1. Lineage (NCBI taxonomy): Bacteria > Pseudomonadati > Pseudomonadota > Gammaproteobacteria > Enterobacterales > Morganellaceae > Photorhabdus > Photorhabdus sp. RM322S. Next base: position 32,446 of record NZ_JBHFKW010000024.1, on the reverse strand, counting down.
GAAACAGAATCAGCAGATAAGCGGCAAAAACAATAAAACTAAAGTGCCCAAGCCAACTGGTCAAAGCATAGACTCGGCCGAGCAGCGAACCCGGCCAGTCAGAAACAAACAGGTAACGGCTACCTAATCCAAGACTGAGTAGGATGTTAAACAAGGCAAACCAATGCCCCCAGCTAATCATCTGGGACACTTTTTCACGATAACGCTGACGGCTAGTCACCATATTTTGTTTACGTTGTGGTCTTTAGTTAAAAATTAATGGGCTTTATCTTCGTTTACTGAAGATTTAAGCGCGTGTGCAAACGAGTCGGCAATATGCCTGCGCTGGGCAGGAGACACACTCGTATTGATTAAATTTGTTACCATATTGCCAAGTACCATCAGAGAAAGGTCTGTCGGCGTATGGTTTTTTTCCAGAACACTGACCAATTCTGTTAATAAACGTTCAACGTGTTCGTCACTATAACGAGATGACTGTGGCATAAATTTAGACTTCCTGAACTAACAAAGCACACTATCTTACCGTATAGGTGCGTGATTTTCTGCTCTTTTGTGGCAAATTAATTCACGGTTAAGATTTTATGTTGCAGTAATAGCGCGTCTTTAGCAATTTTCTGATATCTGTCAGTAAATAATAGTTGATGGAACGTGGCGAAACATTATTTTTCCCAGGGTTTTTTATTGCAGCAGTTGGTTATCAGTGTTTGAATACGCCGTTAGATGCGAATGAAATAAGCAGCGAAAGGAGTAGAAAGAATGAGTCTGCAAATAGACCAAATTGCCTTGCATCAATTAATCAAGCGTGATGAGCAGACGCTGGATGTCGTGCTGCGTGATTCTCTGCTCGCCACCGATCGGGTGGTGGAAGATATGATGGCTGAATTACACCGTGTGTATAGTGCAAAAAGTAAAGCTTATGGCCTGTTTAATGAAGAGAGTGAATTGGCAGAAGCGCTCAGACATCAGCGTAAAGGTGATGAAGATTTTCTGGGGTTCAGTCGCGCAGCAACGGCACGCCTGAGGGATGAACTGGCAAAATATCCGTTTGCTGAAGGTGGGACGGTCCTGTTCTGTCAGTATCGCTATCTGGCGGTAGAGTATTTGCTGATTGCTGTACTTAATAGCTGTAACAGTATGTCTGTTAACGATAATCTGGATCTAAATACCACGCATTATCTGGATATTCCTCATGCTGATATTGTTGCCCGTATAGATTTGACTGAGTGGGAAACCAATCCTGAATCAAGCCGTTATTTAACGTTCCTGAAAGGGCGGGTAGGACGTAAGGTTTCAGATTTCTTTATGGATTTTCTCGCTGCCAGTGAAGGGATGAATGCTAAGGCTCAGAATAAAGGGCTGTTGCAGGCCGTTGATGATTATTGTGAGTCAGGTCAGCTTGATAAAAATGAGCGTCAGGCATATCGCCAGCAAGTATACAGCTATTGTAATGAACAATTGCAGGCAGGAGAGGAAATTGAGATTCAGGAGTTGTCTCAGGAATTGCCAACATTTGGTGAGCAGAATTTTCAGCAATTTTCTCAGGAACAAGGTTATGAATTGGAAGCGTGTTTTCCAGCAGATCGCAGTACATTGCGTCAGTTAACTAAATTTGCCGGAAGTGGTGGCGGATTGACAATTAATTTCGATGCAATGTTATTTGGCGAAAGAATTTTCTGGGATCCGGTAACGGACACTTTAACAATTAAGGGCACTCCACCAAATTTACGTGACCAGTTACAGCGCCGTAGTGGTGGTCATTGATCCCTAAAATAAATAACGCCGCAAATGCGGCGTTATTTACTCGGCGTCCCGAAAAGCTCGACTGTGGCTAATTAAGCACGCAGGAAGTCAATGTGCGCCAGTTTTGGTTTAAACGGATGGCGCTGTACAGCCTGCACTTTAACTTTAGTTTCTTTACCGTCGATAACCAGAGTCAGAACTTCGCTATAAAATTCTGCTTTTTGTTCCATATTGATAACTTGATCGTGATCCAGTTCAATAGAAACAGGTTCCTGGTTGCCACCATATACGATAGCTGGGAACTTGTTAGTTCTGCGCAGGCGGCGGCTCGCACCCTTGCCCTGCTCTTTACGTACTTCTGCATTAATAGTAAACATTATTTTTCTCTTTAAAGAAGAAAATAAATCCTGCTACAGGCGACCCAGCAGCAGGTTCGGGATTTGGTTTAACGCGGGCGCTAAACGGGCGGCATTCTAGCGAAAAATGGTTGTGACAGCAAATGGAATACGTCAATTGGGGCCTATTAATACAATTCATCTGCCCGGCGAAAGCGTCCTTGATAATCAAAGATCTTTTCACGAATCTGCCAGAACTGACCTTTTTTACGGGCGACGACAAAATCGGGATGACGTAATAAAGGTTGCTGATTAACGATGTCTGAAACCGTTTTCCAGTTAAAAGGTACCGCTGGGGCACGTTGATGCTGATGGAGAAACTGGTGTTCAAAGAGCCGTCGTTGAGCCGGGGTTGTAAGCCGGAAGCGTTCAGAGGCATCGGCACCATCTTCATCATAATAGATGATTTTCAGCCATTCTCCTTTACTGTCAGTTCCTGGGATGAGTTGCATACCACCGCAACGCAGTACCAAGGCATCTTTGAGTTTTAATGCCGCTTTCAGCATATCATCGGGATCGACCAACATCTCCTGGCAACGGTGACAACGCCGCGCTGCAATGTCATTTTCTGCACCGCAATGAGGACAGAGTTTAAAACGAAAGCGGAAATCGCATTGATGACGTTTGCCGTGTTGATCATCTTCCCAGCCCTGACAGCGGCGTCCAAAGTGTTCGATAATTTCACCGTCGGAGGTACATTTTCCCCAAAATATATTGGCAAAGTGACAGATAGGACAGAATACCTGAACCGGTTGGCTCTGCTTATCTGGCCGACTGTTGCCAACTTCCGGTGTGTAGAGATCGTGAGGATTTCCTGCATAGTCGAGAATAAGGCAATCTTTTTTACCCGGAAATAATCTTAAACCACGGCCGACAATCTGCTGATATAAGCTGACGGATTCGGTAGGGCGCAGAATGGCTATTAGATCGACATGAGGTGCGTCAAATCCGGTAGTTAATACGGTAACGTTAACCATGTAGTGCAATTGCTGAGTTTTAAAGGCTTCGATAAATAGATCACGATCAGTAGGTGATGTATTGGCGCTGACTAATGCGGCTTGGCCGGAAGGAAGTAATTGAAAGATCTCTTTGGCATGTTCGACTGTTGCAGCAAAAAGCATAACGCCTTTACGGTCAGCCGAATATTCAATGATCTGCCTGATAATATGAGGTGTGACGCGTTCTTGTCGTTTGATTTCACGGTTCAAATCCGTTTCATTGAAAATACCTTGCTGACTGGAGCGGACCTGGCTGAAATCATATTGCATAACTGGCATATCCAGTCGCTGCGGAGGGACCAGGAAACTGTGCTTAATCATATAGCGTAATGGCAATTCATATATGCAATCACGGAAAAAACTATTTTCATCACCGCGGATCATACCGTGATAGTGATATTGATATATCCAGCCGATAGCCATCCTGTAAGGTGTCGCTGTTAAGCCAAGAATACGGAGTTGCGGGTTATTTTGCCGAAGATGATGAATAATTTGCAGGTACTGGCTGTTTTCATCATCACTGATACGATGGCACTCATCAATTATCAGTAAAGAGAATTGATTATCAAAGTGCTGAAGATTACGGGCGACAGATTGTACGCTGCCAAAAACCACTTTTCCTGAACTTTGCTTCTGCTGCAATCCTGCGGAGAAAATATCTGCTTGTAAACCATATGCGCAATATTTGCTGTAATTTTGTGCAACTAATTCTTTTACATGTGCCAATACTAAGACTCTCCCGCGAGCCAATTTTGCCAGTTCAGCAATAACCAGGCTTTTACCTGCTCCGGTTGGTAACACAATAACTGCGGGTTCACGATGATGTCGGAAATGATTAACGGTGGCATCCACAGCTTCTTGCTGATAGGGACGTAAAGTGAAAGTCATATTCGTTCCGCAACAGAAAAATATTCGCGGAAGAGTAACATTTTTCTTATCAATTTGCTGTGGATAGAAGTAAGGTGAGATAATTGTCTGATTAAGTGAAACTATAACCCGTTATAACAAATAGATAATTGTTGTTTATAGTAAACATGGTTATGATTAGCTTTGAAAGCTTTTGAATTCATCTCACATCATCTTTTTTGGTGGCTTTGCGTTGTAAGATCAAGATAGTAGGGTCACGTTTATTTTTAAATTAATTTAATACAGGTATCTTCATCCATGCGATTGGATAAATTTTTGTCACAACAGCTTGGTATCAGCCGGAATGAAGTAGGGCGTGAGTTGCGCGCGGGGCGTATCACTGTTGATGATGAGATTGTAAACGCCGGGGCTTATAAATTAGCTCCAGAGCAACAGGTTATGTTTGATGGTTCATTACTGGAACAGCAGCAAGGGCCTCGCTATTTTATGCTAAATAAGCCGCAGGGGTATGTCTGTTCCACGGATGATCCGGTGAATCCGACGGTTCTCTATTTTGTTGATGAGCCAGCGGCGCATAAATTACACACGGCTGGCAGGCTGGATATGGATACCACGGGTCTGGTTTTGCTGACTGATGATGGTCAATGGTCCCATCGTATTACTTCCCCAAAACATCATTGTGAAAAAACCTATCTGGTCACTCTTGAATATCCTGTTGCAGAAGGGACAGCAGATAAGTTTCTTGCGGGTGTCCAACTCAATGGTGAAAAAACACTGACAAAACCTGCTCAACTGGAAATTCTGGCACCTCAATTAGCCCGTCTGACTATCAGTGAAGGGCGTTACCATCAAGTAAAACGCATGTTTGCAGCGGTAGGTAATCGGGTAACAGAGCTTCATCGTGAGCGAATCGGTGAAATTATCTTAGATCCTGAGTTGGAACCCGGGGAGTACCGACCGTTAACTGAGCGAGAAGTAGCCAGTGTCAATGCCCCTTAATCTTAGAGTTCATCCCTTTAGGGCTATTACACATTCACAAGAACAGTCCGTAACAATCATGCCTGCTGGGGCAGGTTCTTAGTTTTAGTTAATCATTTTAAATTATTGGAGTAATACGCGTGCAACAACAACGATCATCCTATTTAGGGTTGATTTTGATCCTTGGGCTGCTTTCTATGTTAATGCCTCTTGCCATTGACATGTACTTACCCAGTTTGCCGACCGTTGCCGAAGATTTCGGTGTGGACAGTGGGCGGGTTCAGATAACATTGAGCAGTTATATTCTTGGTTTTGCTATCGGTCAGATGATATATGGCCCAATGGCTGACAGTTTGGGCCGTAAGCCGGTTATTCTGGGTGGCGTTATTGTGTTTGCTCTGGCTTCAGCCGCGTGTACGATAGCCAAGGATATTGACGATTTTATTTATATGCGGTTTTTGCATGGGTTTTCCGCCGCTGCGGCGAGTGTTGTTATTAATGCTTTGATGCGGGATATGTTCACGAAAGATGAATTTTCACGCAGTATGTCTTTTGTGATATTGGTAATGACCATTGCACCATTAATTGCGCCAATTCTTGGTGGCATGATGATGATTTGGTTCACATGGCATGCTATTTTCTGGAGTATTGCAATTACTGCTGTTATTGGGGTATTCCTTGTCGCTTTCTTTATAAAAGAAACTTTACCGAAAGAGAAAAGACAAAAGTTTCATCTCCGTACAACCATAAGCCAGTTTATTATGTTATTCCGCCAGCGTCGTGTGTTTTGTTACATGCTTGCCAGCGGATTTTCGTTTGCGGGAATGTTTTCTTTTCTCAGTGCCGGGCCATTTGTTTATATTGAGTTGAATGGTGTGTCGCCGCAGAAATTTGGTTATTATTTTGCGCTTAATATCGTATTTCTGTTTGTGATGACAACAATAAATAGTCGTTATGTACAGCGTTTTGGTGCGTTGAGAATGATGTATTTTGGTTTGAGTGTGCAGTTTATTATGGGGATCTGGCTGCTGCTTTCTACCGCACTGAATTTTGGTTTTATTTCTTTGGTCATCGGTGTAGCAGCTTATGTCTGTGGTATTGCTATGATTACATCCAATGTAATGGCGGTGGTTTTAGATGGTTACCCGCATATGGCAGGGACAGTATCTTCACTGGCAGGTACCATTCGTTTTGGGATTAGTGCTTTGGTTGGGGTATTACTTGCCATGTTACCTGCGCGCAGTGCCTGGCCAATGGTTGGTTCTATGGTTTTATGTGTTATTTTGGCTACTTTGTTTGTTATATATGCAAAAAAAGGTCGTGGTTAAAAGTAGAAGGCTGCTTTATGTGTAGCCTTTTCCTTAGGGAGGCGTAATTTATTACAGAATGATGTCTTTCTTCGTTGATATATTCCTTTAAATAACCATTCAGATTAGGAGATTGTGCCACATTGTGTTATTCGAATATCTGCTATTAAGCCATGGGATAGTATAACTGTGTGGTATAAAAAACATTTTCTGTATCACTAAAGTTTTTATTAAAAATTCTAATGATATTAGCGGGATTATTGGGTTGCCTCCTGAATATTAGGAATATTTAGATATTGAATGGTTTGATGATATCTATATTCTTCAGGAATGAAGCTATTGTTGTTTCATTCTTTTGTTACTTCTTATATGCCGTATTTATTGATTTTTATATTCGGATTGGGCTGAGAGGTTGACGTGTAAATGCAAGGAAATTCCGAACTGTTTTGCTGTGGGAATAAGTAATTATTAATACATTGATAGTGATTATAAGTCTGTTGTTGTATTTTTGTTAAATTAAAAATATTCAAGAGCGTTATCATTAGGTTATTATTAATCTTTCCTTATAAAACACATTGTTATCTATTTGTTTTTACAGTTCTTGTTTGATTTTTATGTTAAAGATTTGAGTTGAAAAAATAAAATATGTAAACAATCATTAAACATACAGTTAGTTTTTTGCATAAAAATAAGTTGAGTTTTCTTTTAAAAAAGTATAAATATATGCGAAATGCGAGCTTGATCTCATTTTTTCTAAGGTGAAGTTTAAAATTAATGTAATACTATAAACACAAATTTAACTTTTTGTTTACCTTTTTGGGGAGTTAGTTATTCGGTTTTGGCGAGTAGAACACCTGAAGATAGTCGCTAACTTTAACTTTTGTATCTATGTTCTTTCAGGTAGGAATAATTTGTGAATAATATTCAGCTTTCGGTGGTACATCGACTACCGCAAAGTTACAGGTGGTCACCCGGTTTTGTGGGTATCAAAGTTGAGCCACTTCCAGTTGATGAAGTGAATGTAAAAAGCAGCCTGATGGGGTTGAAGTTACTCAGCCACGAGGATATGGCTGCATGGAATGTTATGCAAAAATTACAGCAATCTCTTGCTGATATGCAAATTGAAAGTACTGTGATTGAGTGGGAAGGCCAGCCGTGCTTGTTTGTTGACAGTGAAGACGAGAGTGCGGTTATGTGTCGCTTGAAGACGCTTGGCGCTGCGATTGCTGAAAAGATAACAGCTCTCTACCCATTCTGATATAAACGCGAAAAGCGCTTCCTTTGGTGGAAGCGCTTTTTTGTACGCAAGGGAAAGAATTCTTAGCTGTTAGGAGGCGTTGATGACCCGGCGACCACCATAATAACGTTTGCTCCAGTATGCGCTGTTTAATCTGGAAACAATCACACCATTGCTGGTGGAGGCATGAACGAATTGCTCATTGCCAACATAGATACCAACATGCCTTGTGTGGGCACCTGTCTTAAACAAAACCAGATCGCCAGGACGTAATTTTGAGCGGTCGATTTTTTTACCAATGTTTTGTTGTTCAAATGTTGAACGTGGTAGTTCCATGCCAAACTGGTCATGGAAAGTACGTTGAACAAAGCCAGAACAATCAATACCGCGTTTAGTGTTACCGCCGAGTCGATAGGCAACCCCCTTCCAGCCATTGTATTGGCTAAGAATTTTGGATTTTATGTCCAGATTACGAACCAGCGCTTCGAATTCATCCTGAGACGCTTGAAGTAAGAAGCCGTTCTTACCGTTTACTGCATGCGTATCAGTTTGTGTATTGCGAAACTTTGAAGAATCTGGTGAGCTGCACGCGGATAAAGTGATCGCTACGAACAGCGCGGGTATCAGCCGCGTAATGTATCTCAGTACCGGTTGAGACTTGACCATTATTTTTGTTTTCCCTTGCTATCCTTACCTTAAATTGGTCGCTATTATTGAAAAATATCAAACGCTTCGAAGACTGGTGTTAGAAAAAGCAATAAGTAAACAACGCGCTTGGTGCAAAAACGCGCTGGACGCCACGTTTTATAACGATATTTACAATAAATGTTATTCAGACCGAGAGTACAGAAACAATCAGGAAAAGGCGAGTATTTAATGGCATAATTTACAAAAAATTAGATTTCTTAGTACGAGAGATTAGCAATGTTGCTAATTTATGTTATTTATGTGGATCTTATGAGCAATCAGGAAGGTTAAATACCTCCCCAATATTCATCAGTAAAAAGGGTGTGCAAGAAGGGTTTTATACTGGGTAACCAATTTGCGGTAGATTCTTATCCAACCAGTTAATCATTATGTCGCTTAATGGTGTTAGTAATAACCAACTTGCTCCAATGAGAACCAGAGATAAAGAACCGACTGCAATATCAGTAAACCAGTGTGTTCCCGCCATAATGCGGGGTAACGTAAATATGACCATAATCAGTAATGCAATGGAGAATGCTTTAACTGAGATATAGCGAAGTATGAAGCAACTGAAAGTGAGTAGCATTAATCCATGATCGCCTGGAAAACTATCGCCGGATGAATCCTTAGTCATCAGATTAGCCATTTCGCTAATGCGATTGATATTATCAAATGTTAATGTCGGGCTTGGGAATGGACGAATGACAGGGAGCTGATGACCGATTTGGTTAAGTATAATTGTGCTTATCAGTATGACCAGGCCAATCATGAATAATCTGCGTTTGCCTGCGTAATTCTGCTTACGAAATATGCTTTAATAAAGTAATCCCATACATAAAAGTGAAATTACATCGAAAGCCCTGATATTCACAAATGCTACAAACTCTGTAAATTTTGAACCTGGTATTAATTTCTCATTAAAGAAGTAGAAGATTGAAGAATCGATATTTAACCAAAAACTGTGGTGCTTTGGTAAATACCAGGAGAGAAATAAAGTAATCCCTAACAGGTTAAGTGTAAATATGGCAAATGGGTGACTGCATGTCATAGGATACCTATTTGTTAAAAGTAAAATTCAGTAATAATCAAGCTCATAATTATGTAGGTTAATGTAACAAGTGTTAGGTAATAATGTCATGAATCCAGTTCCTATCATAAGTTAATCTGGTGTTTTTTTTATCTATTTTGTGCTTTTTCCTTCAGATGTTTATTTGATTTGGTAAATATTTATGCTCAATTTTTTCGTTTTTATTGAGTGATGGCGGGGATATTTAAAGTTATAAATTTTTAATTTATTAATAATTACTTCTGATAATTTCCATGTTAAAAGATGTAAATATTTTAATCAGTTTTAAAAGCTAAATACAGTAAAAAAACAACGAAAATAGCCGTTACCAATAGCATGGACTCATAAATTTTTCCGATTTCCAGATTGATTTTACATTTGGAGGTCTCAGCAAATAATGCTGTCTTATGGCGAGGGTTTTATGTCTATGTTCCGGGTTATGGTGGGTTGTTTTTTCCTGATGATTCCTGGTGTTGTGAGTAGTGAATCAGAGACAGAATCAGGTACAGGGGTTATTCACTTTTCAGGTGCAATTGTTGAATCACCGTGTCGTTTTGATTGGTATGATCACTGGACTGATACCACTTGCTGGCGAAAAGGAGATAAAATTACCCAGCGACGAAAACTGGATTTCCAAAATGATGTTTATTTTTATTTACCACACCAAATTGGTGTAACAGAAATTAAATGGGTAAAAGGAGAAAAGAAAATTGGAATTGTTACAATTTCCTATAATTGATATTAAGAGAAATCTTAAATATTATCTCTTCAATACTTAACTGAAGAATATTTGGAATTTTATTTTTCATTTTCTCATCATATTAATGAAAGTCAATGACGAATTTACGCTTGCATTTTATTTGGAAATTTAAATCATGTCTAAAATATAAAGGTAAACGGATAGTTAATGAAATAATCGAAAATAGGTTGCTCTGTTTTATACAGAGCAACTTAGGATTAGCTAATGTTGTTAATCACAACGCCCCATATAGCGACGTTCTGCAATATGAATACGGATTTTTTCGCCGTTACTGATATATTCAGGTACTTGGACGGTCAGCCCGGTACTCATTTTTGCAGGTTTTGTCCGCGCACTGGCTGAGGCGCCTTTAATTCCGGGGGTAGTTTCTTCAATGACCATATCGACTGTCTGCGGCAGTTCAAGGGCAATAACTTGTCCCTCTATGGTCAGAACTTGCATACCCGGCAGACCACCTTCAGGGATAAATAGCAACTCTTCTTCGATTTGTTCTTTTTTAAAATGATAAGGCGTAAAATCTTCGTCATCCATGAAGACATATTCATCACCATCGATGTAGGAAAAATTAACGCTGCGACGAGTTAGGTTAATTGTATCAATGATATCATCGCCTTTGAAACGTTCCTCCACTTTTTGCCCGGTGCGGATATCGGTAAAACGCATTTTATATAGTGTACTGGCTCCCCGGGCGCTTGGTGCTTGAATATCAATATCTTTGACCAGCAGTAACTTGCCATTATAACTGACGGCAATACCGCGTTTAATTTCGTTGGCTTTAGCCATATGTAACCTTCCATAAAACTGGGAGAGAATAACCGGCGACAAAATTACTCGCAGTTAGGGAATTAGGCAAGTGGGGATCAGAAAACCCCAGCGTTTTTTTACGTTGGGGTTTGTAGAAAGAATATCGGGTATATCAGCGATACACGGGCAATAAATCAAAGGAGGCCAGGATATGAGCTACAGCGTTCATCAAGCCAAACAGAATGATAAATCCGATAAGGAATTTCCCGCCTGGCACCCGATAACTGGCATCAGGGAAGCGGCGACGGCTTGCCCGCGCCATAAGTGCAGGAACAATAACGGCCCAGATGGTTGCAGCTAATCCGGCAAAGCCAATGGCGTACAGAAAACCATTGGGAAACAGCAAAGCCAGGGCTGTAGGTGGAATAAATGTCACTAATGCAGATTTTAACCGGCCGGTGTTGTTATCTTTAAAACCAAAGAAATCAGCTATGTAATCAAACAGCCCTAAAGAGACACCAAGAAATGAACTTGCCAGCGCCATATAAGAGAATGCGTTTAGAAGCTGGGTAACGGTTGTGTTGTTGGTTGTATTATCCATTTGTTTCAGTAAATCACCGATATTCCCGCCATCAGCAATAATCTGTTTGAATGCTTCACGGGGAATATTCCCCTGAATAACATATTGCCATAGGATATAAATAGTCAGTGCGATTAATGTACCAAATAACAGACTGTGAACAACGGCTTTGCTGTCTTTATGATAATATTTCACCAAACCTGGGACGTTACCGTGATATCCGAATGAAACCAATAAATAGGGCAGAGCGGCTAAAGCGTAAGGCATATAACTTGCTGCCGTATCCCTTGGTATAGCATTGCTTTGATTGAACAGGATAACAGATTTAACTTCTGTAAACATGCCACCAACGGACATAAAAAAAGCAATAACCATACCCCCGATCAAAATCGTGCTCAGACGATCGACTGCTTTAGTTGATAGCCAGACAATAAAAGCGACGATAAAGGCGAAAATAAAGCCGGTGCTAGCCTGTGATATTGGAATAATATTTTCAAAATTATGGGCAATGATTGAGCCGCCGGCTGAAATATAGGCGTAGGTCAGTATGTAGAGAACGAATGCAATTGAGATGCCGTTGATCGCATTCCATCCTTTGCCAAGTAAATCTTTAGTCATAGTATGGAAGCTCGCACCTGATGGATAATTCAGGTTGGCTTCCAGAATCATTAAGCCGGAAAAATACATACAAGCCCATGTGTAAACCAGCAGAATAATTGAGCCAGTAAACCAGATACCGGAAGTCACCACGGGAGTGGAGAACATTCCTGCACCAACAGAGGTTCCGGCAATTATCATTGCTCCACCAAGTATGGAAGGGCGCTTTGAACTCTGAGTTGTCTCAATGGACATATTAACTCCTGCTGAGTATATTGTTTCTTTGTACTAGCTTAAAGATACATTTTTGTATATAGAGTGTAAATAGACGTCATAAAGGATTATTTGAAATTGAACTGATATAAGTTGGTTCATTCAGTAAGATAGAAGCTATTCTCTTGCCACATTTTTATGGCATTCCGGCTGGCTTCAAAATGAGGTTCAGGGAGATTATCAGGATCGCACCACATAAGTTGTTCGCATTTTTCCGGCTCCATTAATTTTGGCTCACCACCTGGGTGTTTAGCCAGCAAACAGACTGAAATGGTATGTTTTCCTTCTTTTTGATACGTTTGAAGATTATTACAAACACCATAGACTTTTGGTGATTGTATCGTCAGACCTGTTTCTTCTTCAATTTCACGGATTGCACATTGTTCAAATGTTTCTCCGGCATCAACATGACCACCAAATATTGACCAGTATGGCGCATGTTTACTGCTGCGTTTTCCAAGTAATACCTGACCATATTCATTCACAATAACAACGCCAACACCAACAATTACGGACATTTGATATATTCCTTCAGATAAGTTTCAGCAAATTAGCATCTCTTTTTGAGAAAAAAATTCAAGACTATTCTTACCCGTAAATCAGTTTAAGACAACGATCAAGAAAGTATGGAATTTAACTGAAACGATTCAATTTTAATGGTATAAATGGAACTGAAAATTCATAGTAATGATGATGATTATCTACTTAGGAGACATCGGGCAAAATGAGCCGTAGAGTTGCCACTATCACCTTAAACCCAGCTTATGATTTGGTTGGATTGTGCCCGGAAATCGTCAAAGGGGCGATTAATCGTGTGCAAGCAGCCGGACTGCATGCTGCTGGGAAAGGCAATAATGTTGCTAAAGTTTTGCGTGATTTAGGCATTGATGTCACTGTCAGTGGTTTTCTGGGTAGGGAAAATCAGGAAGGATTTCAGCAATTCTTCAGTGAAAATGGCATGGAAAATCGTTTCCATTTAGTGCCAGGTAGAACACGGATTAATGTTAAATTGACAGAAGAAAGCGGTGAAGTGACGGATTTCAATTTCTCTGGTTTTTATGTTAGTGAAGCGGAATGGTCGGAATTTGTTAATGATTCGCTTTCATGGCTCGGACAGTTTGATATGGTTGTTGTCAGTGGTAGCTTACCGGCGGGTGTCTCTGCTGAATCGTTTACCAATTGGATGTCCCATCTGCGTCAGCTTTGCCCTTGTATTATTTTCGACAGCAGCCGTGAGGCGTTGGTTGCAGGTCTGAAAGCGTCTCCCTGGTTGGTTAAACCGAATCGCTATGAGCTTGAGGTCTGGGCGGGGCGCTTGTTACCTGAACTATCCGATGTGATCATGGCTGCACATCAACTCAGGGACCAGGGAATTGCTCATGTCGTTATATCTTTGGGTGAGCAGGGCGCATTATGGGTTAATGCATCTGGAGCATGGTTGGCAAAACCACCGCATTGTAAAGTTGTCAGCACTGTGGGGGCCGGTGATTCAATGGTCGGTGGTTTGGTTTATGGTTTGCTGATGCGGGAATCCAGTGAACACACGTTGCGATTGGCAACGGCTGTGTCGGCGCTTGCCGTTAGTCAGCCTAATGTGGGTATCAGCAATCGCCCTGAATTAGCTGCAATGATGGCTAAAATTGAACTGACACCCGTTAAATGAAAAGGACCATTAATTTTGTTGTGATTTCAGCCAGGCGATTTCTTGTGGCCAAATATCTGGATTAATTGTTTCAAGGATTAGCGGAATTCCATTAAAACGAGCGTCTTGCATAATATAACTGAACGGTGTTTTGCCAATATTCCCTTCCCCAAGGCTATGATGTCGGTCAACACGGCTGGCAAATTCACTTTTTGCATCATTTAAATGCATTCCGCACAGATATTGAAAGCCAACAATTTTTTCAAACTCCTGAAAAGTTTGCTGACAAACGTCATCGGTACGCAAATCATAACCAGCGGCAAAGGCGTGACAAGTATCAATACAGACGCCAACTCTGCTTTTATCTTCAACTCCGTCAATAATTGCTGCCAGATGTTCAAATTTGAACCCCAGATTTGTACCCTGACCTGCCGTATTTTCGATAACAGCGGTGACTCCCTGTGTTTTATTGAGAGCGATGTTGATAGATTCTGCAATTCGTGCCAGGCATTTATCCACATCTATCTTATTGAGATGACTGCCAGGATGGAAATTCAATAAATCGACACCCAGTTGTTCACAACGTTGCATTTCATCAACAAAAGCCAGCCTGGATTTTTCCAGTGCTTCAGTATCTGGGTGACCAAGATTAATCAGATAACTGTCATGAGGGAGAATTTGCCGGCTACCGTATCCATAGCGCTCACAATTTTCTTTAAATTTATCGATAATGTCAGTGGCTAAAGGTGGTGCATTCCACTGGCGCTGGTTTTTTGTGAACAGGGCAAAAGCAGTCGCTTTTAGTTCGTGAGCCCGGATAACTGCCTGATCGACGCCGCCGGCAGCGCTGACATGTGCTCCAATAAATTTCATCATTCTTCTCCTTCCTATTTACACCATTTTGACATTGTTCAATCGCTTATTGAACCTTAAGAACGGAAAGGTCATAGATTGTTGGAGCTCTTCAATGCATATGTTCCGATCAACCAAACCAATATTGAACGCCCAGATTTATCAAGAATCCACCAACCATCAGCCATACAAACAAAATCAGAGCCAGTAAAATGGGTTTAAATCCAGCCTGACGGATGGCACTCACATGCGTGGTTAAACCTAGTGCAACCATTGCCATGGCAAGCATAATAGTATCAATCTGAATCAAATAACTCACTGTTTTTGCAGGTAATAAATCGAACGAGTTAAAACCTGCTATTGCAATAAAAATTACCGCAAACCAGGGAATGGTAATCGGCGTTCTCGCTTGGTTTTTCTCTCCGTTTTTTGCTCCGGTACGGCTGATGTAACTGGATAACAACAACAAGAATGGCGCCAGCATCATAACTCTAATCATCTTGCTGATAACTGCCGCGTTTTCAGCTTGATCATCAATAGCATGACCGACAGCAACAACCTGAGCAACTTCATGAATGGTGGAGCCTGTAAAGATACCGAAAGCTTCTTGAGTCAATGGGATCCACTGATAATGCTCATTGAGCTGATAGAACCATGGATAAATGAAAATAGCGATAGTACCGAAGATGACAACTGTTGACACTGCAACAGCAACTTTGCTGGCGGGGGCATTCACTACCGGTTCTGTTGCCATAATGGCCGCTGCACCGCAGATACTGCTGCCGGCACCAATCAGCATTGAGGTTTGCTGATCTAATCCAAAGAGTGATTTGCCCAGCCAGATTGCAATAAAGAACGTTGAAGACAACATAATAGCGTCAATCAAAAGACCGGTAGTGCCTACATCGGCAATTTGCTGAAATGTCAGACGGAAGCCATAAAGAATAATCCCTGCTCGCAGAAGATAATGTTTTGAGAAATGGATACCCTTATCACAATGAGATTTGAGTAAAGGATAGACGGTATTACCGGCAATGATTCCTGCAAGGATCGCCAGTGTCAGTGCACCCAGTCCCATATTAACAAACCACGGGATATTTCCGGCGTATATTGAAATTGCAGTTAGTATTGCCGCCAGTATGAGTCCAGGTATTAAGTTCATACCGGGAATTGACGGTTGTTGACTGAGTTTTTCTTCATGAATGTCAGACATAGATATTTCTCACTTTGCTTATATGTTTTAAACATAAGCATATAGCAAATCAATTTATCATTAAAATTGATAATATTTTTATGTATAATCGTAAAAAGTGGTAATAAAAAGAGGGTTTTTGTTAAGTTGTTTATTACTGTATAAAATTAAAACAACCTATTTCGATGACACCATATTTTGCGGGGCAATATGCATATCACATTGAGGCAATTGGAAGTTTTCACGGAGGTATTGAAAAGCGGTTCAACGACACAAGCCTCCCAGCAGTTAGCGCTATCTCAATCCGCAGTGAGTGCTTCATTAACGGATTTGGAAAGCCAGCTTGGCGTACAGCTCTTTGACCGAGTAGGAAAACGGTTGGTGACTAATGAGCATGGTCGTTTACTTTACCCCAAGGCTTTGGCATTGCTGGAGCAGGCGGGGGAAATTCAGCTGTTATTCAAACAGGAATTGGGGGCATTACGTATTGCTGCCAGCAGTACCATTGGTAATTATATGTTGCCGGAAATGTTGGCAAATTATCGCCAGGATTTTCCGGATACACCTCTGGAGTTAAACATCAGTAATACACAGGATGTTATCAATTCTATACTCGAATTCCGCGTTGACCTTGGTTTGATAGAAGGTGCTTGCCATAGTCCTGAATTGATAACTCAGCTCTGGATGGAGGATGAACTGGTTATTTTTTCTTCTCCTAAAAACCCATTAGCTCAACAGAATCTGAAACTGGATGATTTAGCCAAAGCATCATGGATATTAAGGGAAAGGGGATCGGGGACAAGAGAGGTGTTGGATCATCTGTTGTTTGCCCGCTTACCTGGGTTCAAGATTTTGATGGAGTTGGGAAATTCCGAAGCGATAAAACATGCAGTCAAATTTGGTATGGGGATTAGTTGTTTATCCAGACGGGTCGTTGCAGAGCAATTGGAAAATCGTACTTTGCTGGAGTTAAAAGTGCCGGAGTTGAAACTTTTCAGAATGTTGTACCTGATTCATCATCGGCAGAAGCACATGTCCAATGCACTGCAAAAACTGCTCAGTTATTGCCGGTGAGTTTTACATTCTGTTTAAAATTTAGAATTACCTGTATTACTTATAATTTTCTCTGAATTATGAAGGTATCTTATAACAGCGCTTCCTCGCTATTTTGACAGTGAGGATTTGCTACAATCCGCCATCAGACTTATTTGCAGCTAACAGGAACAGAATGTCTCAACAACAACAAAGTGTTTCCCAGAAACCAGTAGCGCAACATTTGCGCCGTGAATTGAAAGCACGGCATATGGCGATGATTGCCATTGGCGGATCAATAGGTACCGGGCTATTCGTGGCTTCAGGTGCGACGGTTTCACAAGCCGGGCCTGGCGGAGCATTACTTTCCTATGCATTAATTGGCCTGATGGTTTATTTCCTGATGACCAGCCTGGGGGAATTGGCTGCTTATATGCCTGTCTCCGGTTCTTTCTCAACTTATGGTTCCAAATATGTTGAAGAAGGATTTGGTTTCGCCCTTGGCTGGAACTACTGGTACAACTGGGCGGTGACTATCGCTGTGGATTTGGTTGCTGCTCAGTTGGTGATGAATTACTGGTTACCCGATATGCCGGGCTGGATCTGGAGCGCGCTATTCCTCGCACTGATTTTCCTGTTGAATTTTATTTCAGTGAAAGGTTTTGGTGAGGCTGAATATTGGTTCTCTTTGATTAAAGTCAGCACAATTATTGTCTTTATTGTGGTCGGATTATTGATGATAACCGGTATCATGAAAGGTGCGGAAGGTGCTGGATGGCATAACTGGACTGTGGGTGATGCGCCTTTTGCCGGTGGCTTTTCTGCCATGATCGGTGTGGCAATGATAGTGGGATTTTCTTTCCAGGGAACTGAACTGATTGGTATTGCTGCGGGTGAATCCAAAGATCCAGAGAAAAATGTTCCCCGCGCGGTACGTAAAGTATTCTGGCGTATCCTGCTGTTCTATATTTTTGCGATCCTGATTATCAGTCTGATCATTCCTTATACTGACCCAAGTTTACTGCGTAATGAGGTCGGTGATATCAGTGTCAGTCCGTTTACGCTGGTATTTGAAAATGCCGGTTTATTATCAGCTGCGGCTGTGATGAACGCTGTTATTTTGACAGCGGTGTTGTCTGCCGGTAACTCAGGTATGTATGCCTCTACCCGTATGTTGTTCACACTGGCAAAAGAGGGCAAGGCACCGAAGATTTTTGGAAAATTATCCAAAGGTGGTGTGCCGCGTAATGCTTTGTATGCAACGACGGTTGTGGCTGCTTTGTGTTTCCTCAGCTCAATGTATGGTAACCAGACCGTCTATTTGTGGCTGTTGAATACCTCAGGTATGACAGGTTTTATTGCCTGGTTGGGGATTGCTATCAGCCATTATCGTTTCCGCCGTGGTTACATCGCTCAGGGGCTGGATTTAAGTAGACTACCTTATCGTTCAGGGTTTTTCCCGGTTGGTCCAATCTTTGCGTTTATTCTGTGTCTGACCATCACATTAGGGCAGAATTACCAGGCATTTCTACAAGACAAAATTGACTGGTATGGTGTAACTGCAACTTATATTGGTATTCCACTATTCCTGTTGATTTGGTTTGGTTATAAATTGGTGAGGAAAACCCACTTTATTAAATATAACGAGATGAAATTTCCTGATATCCCAAATAAGTGAATTCGATCATGTTAAATGATGATTAACGGGCCAGCAGGGATCTTGGGAAAATGCTAACTCGGCATGGCCTTATGGGTTTTTTAATTCGATTCATGATTGATTTATTATTATCTTAACGTTTATTTATTGGAGTAAATAAACAGTTATTAATAGAAGTCAGAAGAAACCGTCCATTTTGTAACCCGAATGGGCGGTTTTTTATTTTTCATAGGGTTAGCTGTGAAATTAGTTACTCAATTTACTAAAATCTGTGTAAATAACATTGATAAGTATTCTCGTTTACTTTATTGTTAACGCCATAATTATTAATATGAAAGGGGCTAGCAAAGTGAAATTTGTATCTCGATCCATTGCAAAAAGTATCAGTATCGGCCTATTGGCGGGTTCAGCAGTCATGGCAAGCTTCGCGTCATGGGCTGAAACGGTCATTGACGTAGCGGGTCGCACTGTTGAAGTTCCTGAGAATATAAACCGTATTTTGTTGGGCGAAGGCCGTTTGTTTCATGCTGTCGCTTTACTTGAAGGAGATAAACCCCTGGCTCGTATCGCGGGTTGGCAAGGTGATTTCCGTAAATTGGACCCACAGTCCTATGCTGTCTATAAAGCTAAATTTCCTGAGATTGACAAAATTCCTTTGATTGGTAACACCAGCGCTGACAGCGTTAGCGCTGAAAAAGTGTTAACTCTCAATCCAGACATTGCTATTTTTGGCTTATCTGGTCATGGTCCTGGTAAAAACAGTGAATTAGTTACCCAGCTTGAAAAGGCAGGTGTTCCGGTTGTTTTTGTTGATTTTCGTACCGAGCCGTTAAAAAACACGCTGCCGAGTATTCGTATGTTGGGCAAAGTATTGCACCGTGAAAAACAAGCGGCAGAGTATGCTGATTTCTACGAGAAAAATGTCAAATTGGTAACTCAAATCACCAGTAAAATCCCGGAAGAGAAAAAGCCAACCGTATTTATCGACTTGAGAGCTGGCGCTTTTGAAGACTGCTGCGCGACGGCCGGTAATGGTAATCTGGGTAATTTTATCGATCTGGCTGGTGGCAAAAACATTGCTAAAGGCGTTTTGCCAGGCGCGCTTGGCAACATGAACCTCGAAAAAGTTATTGCCGTTGATCCTTATATTTATATTGCTAGTGGTGCAAAAGCGCCAGACAGCAATGAACCTGGTGTAAAGCTAGGGGCGCAATCAACGCCTGAATTGGCAAAAGCCAGTCTGAAAACAATGACTGAACGCAAAGGTATTAGCTCGTTGACTGCGGTTAAAGAGGGCAGAGATTATGCTATTTGGCATAACTATTACAATTCTCCATATAACGTGATAGTAGCTCAGGTATTTGCTAAATGGTTCTATCCTGAACAGTTTGCAGATTTAGATCCACAGAAGACACTGAACGAATTACACAGTAAATTCCTGGCAATTGAGCCATCAGGTGTTTATTGGATCAGTGAGAAGTAATCAGTAAGATAGGTAACAGAAACAATGAGTACCACTACCGAGCTTATGCCAACGGTGAAACAACAATCAGATGACAGCGGTGTAAAAGCCCATTATCGACATATTTTACGCCGTCGTATCGTGATGATGATGTTCATCTTCCTGGTTATCGGCGCTTCCTTGGTATTAGATTTTACTATAGGGCCATCAGGTTTATCTTTGCAGTCTCTCTGGCAGACTTTAGTGTCGCCAGAGAGTATGGATTCGGGTACACGGGTCATTGTCTGGGATATCCGTTTACCTTACGCTTTGATGGCGGTGGTGATCGGCCTGTCTCTTGGGTTGGCTGGTGCTGAAATGCAGACAATTCTGAATAACCCATTGGCAAGCCCTTTTACTTTAGGGGTTTCTCAGGCGGCTGCATTTGGTGCTGCGTTGGCCATCGTGTCAGGTATCGGTATTCCGGGCGTGCCTGACCAATGGCTCATCTCTGCGAACGCCTTTATTTTTGCTTTTCTGTCAGCGTTGATGCTGGATGGTATTACCCGTTGGACACGGGCTGCCACTTCTGGCGTGGTGTTGTTTGGTATTGCGCTGTACTTTACTTTCAATGCACTGGTTTCCATGATGCAGTTTATTGCAACTGAGGATACCCTTCAGGGGTTGGTACTCTGGACAATGGGTAGCCTTGCCAGAGCAACTTGGATAAAACTGGGTGTTATGTTGCTGGTATTTGCAGCTATATTTCCGATTTCAATGATGAATGCTTGGAAATTGACAGCGTTGCGTTTGGGTGAAGATCGTGCAATCAGTTTTGGTATTGATGTTCGTCGCCTGCGCTTGGGTACATTGCTGCGTATCAGTATTCTTTCCGCTTTAGCGGTTGCATTTGTCGGACCAATTGCCTTTATCGGTTTGGTTGCACCCCATATTGCTCGTATGATGTTTGGGGAAGATCACCGCTTCTATTTGCCTGCCAGTGCACTGATTGGTGCATTAGTGCTGTCTATGACGTCGATTGTCTCGAAGAACTTGATCCCAGGTGTCATTATTCCGGTTGGGATAGTTACCGCATTAGTTGGGGTTCCATTCTTCCTTAGCATAATTTTACGCCATAGGGGGAATGTATGAATCAGGGATTAACGATTAATAATTTTTGCGCGGGCTATCCGAAAAATCCGGTCATTGAAAATTTAAATGTTTCAACGTTATCCCGTGGAAAAATTACGGTATTACTGGGGCCAAATGGTAGCGGAAAATCAACACTTTTGCGTTCTTTGGCTGGATTAAATCGCGCAAGCGGGCAGATCTGGCTCGATGGTCAGGATTTGATGAAAATGAATTTTGCCCAGCGGGCAGAAAATGTGGTTTATTTGCCACAAAGTTTGCCTGCTGGTGTTCATTTACATGTGCTGGAATCCATTATTGTTGCGCAGCGGGCCTCCGGTGGGCGTCATTCTGAAACCAGCGAAGAAGAAGTGATGTCTTTATTACGTCAGTTGGGGATTGAACATCTGGCGTTATGTTATTTAGATCAATTATCCGGTGGTCAAAAACAGTTAGTTGGATTGGCACAATCGTTAATTCGTAAGCCAACATTATTATTATTAGATGAGCCACTAAGTGCGCTGGATTTAAATTATCAATATCACGTAATGGAGTTAGTTGCACAAGAAACATATCGTCGTAATATTATTACGGTGGTAGTGGTGCATGATATTAATATTGCATTGCGTCATGGTAATCATGTATTAATGTTACAAAAAGGGAATTTAATTACTGAAGGTGTTCCTGAGCAAGTTATTACGCCGGATAGTTTGGCGCAAGTTTATGGTGTCAGAGGCAGAATTGAATACTGTTCTCAGGGGGTTCCACAGGTATTGATTGATGGGTTGGTTTCCAAGTTGACCAGTTAGAAATTATTATAACATATTGTTTAAAAACATATTGTTGATAAAGCGTGGACGTAGACAGCGCATAGAAACCAGAACGTACTTATATAGTATGTGAGGGATGAGTTATTTCGCTCGTATTATCATACGCTTAAAAACGATTATTTTTTCTGGGTAATGTTCAGATCCATTTTTATTGCAGAGAATGAAAAATAAAATAATTTAATGAGATAGGTTGTTGGAAAAATTACTTATATTTTATAATAATATAAGAAAATCTAATAAAAAAATAATAAAACCATACAGAGGTAAATATTTTTCCTCGTTATTTGAGCATATGTTGATTATCCATTTTTACATATGAATAAAGCATAATTATATTTCTTGGAGGATCGGGAATGGGTGTTTTTAATAAAAGACAAATCGCGTTAGGGGTTATTGTTGCAATTTCATCTGGCTCTGTTTTTGCGGCCAATAGCAGTAATGACACCATTGTTGTGACTACAGCAGCAGGCTTCCAACAGAAAATTGAAGATGCACCAGCGTCTATTTCTGTGGTGAGCCGTGAACAATTAGAAACCAAAGCTTATCGTGATGTGACCGATGCATTGAAAGATGTGCCAGGTGTCTTGATTACAAATGGTGGTAGCAGCAGTGACATCAGCATTCGTGGTATGGCGTCTAAATATACCATGATTCTGGTTGATGGTAAGCGTGTTGATACCCGTAATACCCGCCCAAACAGTGACGGTTCTGGTATTGAGCAGGGGTGGTTGCCGCCATTGGCTGCTATTGAACGTATTGAAGTGATACGTGGTCCTATGTCCTCTCTGTATGGTTCTGATGCGATGGGAGGAGTGATCAACGTTATTACCCGTAAAGCGCAGAAAGAGTGGAAAACCAGCCTTCGCGTTGATACCACTTTGACTGAACGTAAAAATTCCGGTAACAGCCATCAGAGCAGCATTTATGCAGCAGGCCCGATAATTGACGGACTATTGGGATTAAAAGTGCATGGCCTGTATTCTCACCGCAACGAAGATAAATTTATTGGCGGCTTTAACAAGCAGGAAATGCGCAACGGTTCAGCAACTTTTTCTCTGACACCTGATGAACAGAATACTTTTGATTTTGTAGCGGGTCGTTATGAGCAGGATCGTGATTCAACTATCGGTAAGACGCGTGAATGCACGCCAAAATCTTGTGATGATAATGTAAATCGCTATAAACGTAATAATTATTCTATCACCCATAATGGCAACTATGACTTTGGTACCATAAATACCTACATTCAGCGTGACGAGTCAAGTAACCCCGGCCGTGACATGAAATATAATGAGACGGTATTTAATAATCATTCAGTCTTCATGCTGGATGATCATACAGTAAGCATTGGTGGTCAGTATCGTTATGAAGATTTGCGAGATGATGGTAACCAACTGCCTTCAGCAAGAGATGTGAATAAATTAACTCGCTGGAGCTGGGCGTTGGTTGCTGAAGATGAGTGGCAAATGACTAATGATTTTGCTCTGACTGGCGGCATCCGTATGGATAAAGACGAAAACTTTGGTGCACACTGGACGCCTCGTTTGTATGGTGTGTGGCATGCGGATGAACAATGGACGATTAAAGGTGGTGTCTCCACGGGTTATCGCTCACCCGATCTGCGTCATGTAGCCCCGAATTGGGGACAAGTAACAGGTGGCCGTTTCTTGAAGGGCATGATTTTAGGCAATTCAGATCTTAAGCCAGAGAAAACGGTTAGTGAAGAAATTAGTGTTATCTGGAACAATCAGGATAACTTTAATATTGGTATAACTCTCTTTAATACAGATTTTAAAGATAAGATCACTGAAATTAGAGATTGTGATAAAGACAGCGCTAAACCATGTGCTCCAATTAATGGAATAAATTATGACTTTATTAGTAAACGTGAGAACGTTGATAAAGTAAATATGCATGGTGTGGAGGCGACAATGAACTGGGATATCATTGAAGACTGGTCGTTGACAGCAAACTACACTTATACTGATTCAGAACAAAAAAGTGGGGATTTCAAAGGTAAGCCACTGAACAAAACGCCTAAGCATATGGCAAATGCGACTTTGAACTGGCAGACTTTACCGGAAATGAAAACCTGGACGCGCGTTAATTTCCGCGGCAAAACTTCGGATTACTTGTTACGTACCCGTATGGACAAGGGGACTCCATCCTATACCTTTGTGGATATCGGCGTTAGTTATAATTTGACTAAAGAGTTACGTGTGCTAGGTGGGGTATACAACGTATTTGATAAACGTGTTACTGAAGAGAATCATGGCTCGGTACTGGATGGCCGTCGTTATAACATTGGTATCACCTACGACTTCTGATAATTAGTTTTAGCTATAATGTGCTATAACCCCCTTGTTTGTTTCTGGCAGGGGGTTTTGTTTTTTTACTTCTACCTGCAAAAACTGAATGGCAATCCGTTTTGTGTTGTGCTACAACTTAATACATGTCAAAAGAATGTATAAGACATAGTTAAATTCCATAGCGTAATCAATTTGTGTGATAAAAAATAATGGACTTTTAGTGCGGTGACTATTGCTATTTCAAGTCTTCAAGTGCAGAATTCGCCCACTGGAAAATAACTGATGCGTTTATATGTGTCGGTTATTTTTTTTGCTTAGACTTATTTTTTACTATACTAGAGGCCGGATTCTGAGCCGGATAGATAATTGGCCCACGAGCAACCATAACAAGAATCGGTTGCCGTCATGAGGAACGCTAATATGGAGCAATTATTCTCTTTCGCACTTGTGCCAATTGGCGCAAGCTGCTGTTTTGATGACTACGGAGCGTTGAGCTCTGCGTATAATCCAGCCTCTAACTCCACTGCCTATAGGCAGAAGCGAAGTCTTCCCAGTAACTGTCGATTAAGTAGTACCGTAACACGAATCGAAGTTATGGGAGGTTTCGCTCATGTCGCATGATACTGTAATTCCAATTGGCACCAACCAAACTGGTGCGAACAATCGTGTTCAACTCAGAAAAACACTGACCTTAGTTCAGGTGGTGATGATGGGGCTTGCTTATCTGCAACCTACGACCATCTTTGATACTTTCGGGATTGTTTCTGGTTTGACCGACGGTCATGTAGCAACATCTTATGCTATTGCTTTGATCGCAATTCTGTTTACTGCCCTAAGCTATGGGAAATTGGTAAAACGTTTTCCTTCTGCCGGATCTGCATACACTTATGCACAAAAATCCATCAGCCCTCATGTTGGCTTTATGGTGGGTTGGTCATCGTTGCTGGACTATTTGTTCATGCCGATGATAAATATCTTGTTGGCGAAAATTTATCTCCAGGCCATTTTTCCCGGTGTAGATCCGTGGATCTTCGTTGTAGGTTTGACGTTTCTAATGACCGTTTTTAACCTGCGTGGGATTAACGTTGTTGCTAATCTCAACACAGGTATTGTTATTGTTCAGGTTGCAGTTATGCTTGTATTCGTGGGCTTGTTGATCCACGGCGTATACAATGGAGAAGGCGCAGGAACTTTATGGAGCGCAAGGCCATTTACTTCTGAAGATGCTCATTTAATCCCGATGATTACCGGGGCAACGATTTTGTGTTTTTCATTCCTTGGGTTTGATAGCATTAGCACGTTGTCCGAAGAGACGCCGAATGCAGGCAAGGTGATCCCGAAAGCGATCTTCCTGACGGCATTAATTGGCGGCATCATCTTTATTATGGTTTCTTATTTCTTACAGCTCTATTTTCCTGATATCTCTCGGTTCAAGAACCCGAATGAAGCTCAGCCAGAAATTATGCTGTATGTAGCGGGTACTTTATTTCAGTCCATCATTATGGTGTTCTCTTGTGTCACCGTTTTGGCTTCTGGTATGGCGGCTCACGCAGGTGTTTCCCGTCTGCTTTATGTTATGGGGCGTGATGGTGTATTTCCTGAGAAAGTATTCGGCTATGTGCATCCGAAATGGCGAACTCCGGCAATCAACGTATTGCTGGTCGGTCTTGTCGCGCTGTCCGCAATGACCTTTGATCTGGTTACTGCAACGGCTCTGATTAACTTTGGCGCGCTGGTAGCATTCACCTTTGTAAACTTATCGGTCATCTCTCAGTTCTATATTCGTGAACGTCGTAACCGTACACTGAAAGATACAATCAACTTCCTGGTATTACCGGTGATTGGGGCTTGTACTGTTGGTGTGCTGTGGATGAATCTGGAACAAAGTTCTATGGAGTTAGGGCTGACTTGGGGAGCAATTGGTTTGATTTATATGGTATTCCTGACCCGCAGCTTCCGTCAGCCGATGCCTCAGTGTTCTGAAATGGTTTAGTATTCGGTTTGAAAAAGAATAACGGCACCGAATTTGGCGCCGTTTTTTTTATGTTTCCCATTGTTGCAATAATTCAGAATAAGAATCTTAGGAAAAAAAACAGGGAGGTAGTTTGCAGATAAGAAAAATTTCAACGGTAAATGGAGAAAAACAATCTATGCTCTGAGAGGCGATTAAATTATAGAGGAAGAGACTATGAATGATGCAAAGACCTCTCAAAATCAACAACTCATCACTGCCCTGACCAATATTGTCGGTAAATCTCATATCCTGACTGCTCCCCATAAAACGGAACGTTATCGTAAAGGTTTTCGCTCCGGCCAAGGTGACGCTTTAGCTGTGGTATTTCCCGGTTCGCTGGTGGAACAGTGGCGTGTGTTTAAAGCCTGCGTTGAAGCAGATAAAATCATCTTGATGCAAGCGGCTAACACCGGTTTGACCGAAGGTTCTACACCAAATGGTAAGGATTACGACCGCGACATCGTGATCATTAGTACGTTGCGCATGAATAAAATACAGATCCTGAAACAGGGCAATCAGGTAGTCGCGCTGCCTGGCAGTACATTGTGGCAACTTGAACGTGCTCTTAAACCTCTGGGACGCGAGCCGCATTCCATTATCGGCTCTTCCTGTATTGGTGCTTCTGTGATTGGCGGTGTCTGTAATAACTCCGGCGGATCTTTGGTTCATCGTGGGCCAGCTTATACTGAAATGGCGTTATACGGACGAGTTAATGAACGTGGTAAACCAGAATTGATTAATCATCTGGGTATCTATCTGGGAGAAACACCGGAAGAGATCCTCTCTTGTCTGGAAGGACAGCGTTACAGTGAGCAAGATGTAGAATATGGTCAGCGTAAAGCGTCTGATTATGAGTATGCGCAACGAGTACGTGACGTAGATGCTGATACGCCATCTCGTTTTAATTCTGACGAACGCCGCCTGTTTGAAGCCTCAGGATGTGCAGGTAAATTGGTTGTGTTTGCGGTTAGGCTTGATACTTTCCCGGCAGAGCCTTTATCTCAGGTATTTTATATTGGTACCAATCAAACTGATGTATTGACGGAATTGCGGCGCTATATATTAGCGAATTTTCGTCATTTACCGGTGGCGGGTGAATATATGCATCGGGATGTTTTCGATATTGCAGAAGTTTACGGTAAAGATACATTCATCATGATTGATAAGCTTGGTACGGATAAGATGCCAGCTTATTTTACTTTGAAAGGGAAAATGGACGCTATTTTCAACAGGATCCCATTTTTACCTGCCAATATTATTGATCGAATGATGCAAGGGTTAAGTCGTTTACTTCCTCCCCACTTACCTAAGCGTTTGAAAGAATATCGTGATCGGTTTGAACACCATTTGATATTAAAAATGTCTGGTGATGGGGTTGAGGAAGCCAGAAGCTGGCTGGAAAGTTATTTCAGCCGGGTGGAAGGGGATTTCTTTGCTTGTACACCGGATGAGGGGGTTAAAGCATTCCTGCATCGTTTCTCTGCGGGTGGTTCAGCGATCCGTTATCAAGCCGTGCATAGTAACGAAACGGAGAATATCCTTTCGCTTGATATTGCTTTGCGCCGTAATGATCGTAAATGGTTTGAACAGTTACCACCGGAGTTTGATGATGTATTAGTGCACAAGCTTTATTGTGGACATTTTATGTGCCATGTGTTCCATCAGGATTACATTGTGAAGAAAGGTGTGGATGTACATGCTCTGAAAGAAAGAATGATGGAACTGCTTGATAAACGAGGCGCAGAATATCCCGCAGAACATAATGTGGGTCATCTGTATCAGGCTAAGCCTCAACTTAAAGCTTTCTATCGAATGACCGATCCTACTAACACTCTTAATCCAGGCATTGGAAAAACATCCAAGCTGAAAAATTGGGATGGGGAATCTTAATGTTAATATTCTCAGCATTTACAACGCTATGCTGATGCTAAGAAAGTTTAAATCTGTCAGGATGAATGAAAATTATCCTGTTAACAAGAAAGGCGAGTAGATATAGCTCGCCATTCTGTGCTTATCCGCTATTTGCCTAATTATCCAGCCAGTTTCGCTGCATATTCCATTAATGCTTTAAGTTGATGGCATTTTTCTTCGTTGCCTTGATGTTCAATAAAGAGCTGTTCAATGATAAAGATATATTCACTGAGCTTGTCCTGAGTTAATACATCTTGGCGATGACGCAACCAGCTTTGTTGTTCATCATAAGTCAGAGTAGCAGGGTAGTTTCTGGCTCGATAACGGAATAACAGCTTTTTAATCCTTGGATCTTGAAAAGTCAGATCTAGTGCGGGTAAATTCTGAGGTAATGTTTCACGGATAATATTCATTGCTGTTTTATCTGCATCACTAAAAAAGCCATTGTACAGTTGAGCGTCAACATTATCTGATTCAGGGAAAGGTTTGGCCTCAGCAAAGAGTTCTACAACTTTTTCTCTGATTTGTGGATTCTTCCGCAGAATAGCGAGATTTCTTTCACAATGATCACGATCCAACCCAAGACGTTCAGCATCTTCTGTTCTTAAAGTATTATCAGGTGCGACTATCGGACACTTATTAATATGAACCAATTTGACTGGAACTGAGGGCTGATCGGGCTGCAATTCATCATGGCGGGTATATAGGCGTTCACGTAAAGCATCAGCATCCAACTCCAGTAAAGGTGAAATATCTCTTGCCAAATCGCACATGATAACGGCATTCCGGTTTACTGGATGCCAGGCAAGAGGTGCAACCAGGCTGGTATTGCCGCGGGCAGCGCCAAACATACCGGAAACATGAAGCAGAGGTTTCATTTGAGGGATATCAATGAGATTGCTGATTTTCTGCTTATTTCTCAACTGAAAGAAATAATTGAACATCCGTGGTTGTGCTTCTTTAAGTAATTTTGCCATGGCAATCGTGGCGTAAACATCGGACATTGCATCGTGAGCATGTGAATGCTCAACGCCATTTGCCTTAGTCAAATGTTCCAGTTTAAAGCTGGGCAGACCATCTTCATTTTTTGGCCAGATAATACCTTCGGGACGCAGGGCATAACAGGCACGTAATACATCAAGTAAATCCCACCGGGAATTACCTTTTTGCCAGCTATAAGCGTACGGATCATAAAAATTGCGGTAAAAAATATGCCGGCTGACTTCATCATCAAACCGGACATTGTTATAACCGAGAATACAACTGTTTGGCACACTAAACGCGTTATGGATTTGGCGGGCGAATTCTACTTCGTTGACGCCTTTTTCCAAGGCAGTCTGAGGCGTAATTCCCGTAATCATGACCGCTTCTGGTTGAGGGAGATAATCATCAGCAGGTGAACAGTAAATAACTAACGGTTCTTCAATAATATTGAAATCCATATCGGTGCGGACACCGGCAAATTGAGCCGGTCTGTCCAATGCGGGATGTTTACCGAAAGTTTCGTAGTCATGAATATAGAAGGTGAGTTGTTCTCTGCTGTTTTTCATTGTTGTTCAATGTCCAATGAGGTTAATTAATTATTTGTTTTTTCTGCTTTTTAGAGAGGGGAGTGATATTTTGCCCAGAAATGTAGGTAATCATTGCTTACTATCTTAGAGAATCCATGTGATTGCAATATTATATCCATATTTTCCTACTTTCTGCGCCACGATGGGATGCCAGTTATTAACATTTTTGGGGCTTGGAATAAATTATTGTATGTTTTTAGAACATTTATCCTTGACAATATTGATCTGCCTACTGCAATATGCATTAAAGCATTGAAATGATAAATGAGGTGAATATGTCAAATTTAATTTATTTAACGGTTAAAGGTCAAAACCAAGGGTTAATTTCTGCGGGTTGTGGCAGAAGAGACTCAATAGGTATTAAAGCGCAAAATGGGCACGAAGATCAGATCTTCGTCTATAGTCTGCAACATCTTATGACTCGCAAACAAAATGTTTCACATCATCCGGTAATTATCACTAAACCTATTGATAAAGCTTCTCCTTATATTAGCAAAAAGCTTGGATGATAATGAAAGGTTAGAGTGTTTTCTTGAATCTTACCGTACCAGTGAAAATGGTGGACTTGAGCTTTACTATACAATTCGTCTCGGGCAAGCGTATATTGTTAGTTTAAAATCAGACCACCCGCATTCATTAACCAGTAATCATATGATGCCACAGGAGATTATCTCAATGGTATACACTAATATTACCTGGAATAATGTGGCTTGTTCAACAGGTGCCTATAGCATTTGGGATGAAAGGGTTTTTTAATGGACGGGGCTAAAGAAATCGCTGAAAAAATGGTTGCAACAATTGACGATAACAGTAGCTGGCTTACTGGATTTGCTGAAGGAGTCTTAGATATTCCGGTGGATTTTTATTATCTCGGTTATGATTATCTTGATACTGAACATCGATGGGATAATGAAAATGACAAATATCGTTTTGTTGGGTTA
This sequence comes from Photorhabdus sp. RM322S, assembly GCF_042879395.1. NCBI lineage: Bacteria > Pseudomonadati > Pseudomonadota > Gammaproteobacteria > Enterobacterales > Morganellaceae > Photorhabdus > Photorhabdus sp. RM322S. Next base: position 1,697 of record NZ_JBHFKW010000024.1, on the reverse strand, counting down.
ATAAAGTCGGAAGCTATTACGCTTAATAATCTTGAAAGGATTATTCAGATTATTTTTGAGGATTATTTAGGTAAACTTAGTGAAGAACAAAAGCAACGGCTAATAAAAACAAAAATTGGGAAAATATTTGGAGGTATGATTTCGAAATATGTCATATTTAGGGGGAGCCTTGGTGCTTTTTTTGGTGCAAAATGGTTCACAAAATTTGGGGGATCAATGACGTTTATTGGAACGTTGGGAATTGGTGCTTCAATTTCTAGAGCTGTTTATACTTCTAGGGAATTAGCCGGAACAAACCCAGCGTTATATATGCAGTTAAGGCGAGAGGGTAACTTAGATTTACTCTATTTTTTGGTTGAGAGTAAAATGGCTCCATATGTTAGAGCATTGGAAAAGTATGACGAAAATCGAGATTTATTTAATGAAATATTTGATGAATTTTCCGTAGGATTAGACGAATGATCATGAAAATAATAAGTATATTGATGAAAATCGTGATGCATCTAATACAAGGATTAGCTGTTAGTGTGGGTACGATTTCAACCGGAGGACTAATCTATTTTACCTTGATGTCAACATTAGAAAATCGATATCAGTATGCGATAGTTGCGGGTACATGCTTGGCGTTTTCTGCTTTTATTTTCTATATTACAGAAAAAACAAAAGAAAAATGTAGACTGTTTCATTAGATTCTGATTTATATATGAGGTATATTTTGGCGTCTATCCTATAAAAGAATTAAATGATCCCTTTCTCAGGAAAAATATGGCTTTATATATAAAATTAAGGCGAGAAAGTGGCTTTTTTTGTTGAGAGTAGAATGGAGCTATATGTCAGAACATTGGAAATATATGACGAAAATAGAGGTTTATTTAATGAAATATTTGATGAATTCTCCGTAGGATTAGATGAATGATCATGAAAATAATAAGTATATTGATGAAAATAGTGATGCATATAACTCAAGGGATAATTGGTGGGGTGAGTGTATTTTCAGTTATGGGATTAGTTTATTTTACCTTGATGTCAACATTAGAAAATCGATATCAGTATGCGATAGTTACGGGTACATGCTTGGCGTTTTCTGCTTTTATTTTCTATATTACAGAAAAAATAAAAGAAAAATGCCAACTATTTCAGTAAGTTTTAATAAGGATATAAGCGATAGAAATATTGCGGGGTATTATTACCTACTATCTTATATCAGGTCAGCTCTTTTATCAACTAATTACAAATGTATTCATCAGTGAATAAGATATAAAACAGAATAAACTGATATGCAGTACCTTGGTAATTTCCAAGGTACTAAAGTAGAAGGATATAAGCTCCTGTTATATCTGGTTTTTTAAGGATAATTAATTTCTTGAAAATGCTCATTAATACGCTCAATATATTGATCTTTTAAATCAGTTTCGTATTGGATTCTTTCAAGCAAATTCGTTCTATTGACACTATAGAATGGCCTAATAGAAAGGCCATTTTTGGGATGGATTATTTTTATAATCGGAATTTTTGTTCTACGGGCATAGCCAAAGGATATTTCGTAACCATCTAAATCAAAAGGGATTTTTTTCATCACTTAACCTAATCTTCGTCATGTTTTTCGTCGATTTTAATACTGTTTCAGTAATAAGGAATTTTTTATTTTATTATTAAGATGAATATCACAAATATAGTCATTTTTGAGATATATTTAA
>NZ_JBHFKW010000023.1:0-82013 GCF_042879395.1 Photorhabdus sp. RM322S | reverse complement strand
GGGGGAATAATGCGTATTGGGGAGGGGATCTTGCAATATTTTATCTGCAATTGCCGACAGGGTTGAATGTGGCAGCGCTATGGTGCCGGCTCCATTATGGTAATTGATTTCATTAATGAGTCGCGTCAGTTTATTAATAAATCTTTGCTCGAACAGGTTATTTAACTGAGCATATTGCTCGGGAGCAATTTGCAACATCTTTTGTCTGGAGCGTGCTTCTGCGGGAAATTGTTTTCTGACGGCGTGAAAATTATCTTCCTGTTTAATTCCCATCAGACGGGTGGTGATTTTATTTATCGGCCCCAGAAAGCAGTGAATTTCCCAGTCACTCAGAACACTGAGAAATTCCCAGATATTGCGCGGATCATAAAACCGGAAAAAGACCGGTTTATCTTGATCCGGTAATAATACCTGAAGAGATTTACGCAGATGCTGACGCAATGTTCTCATGTCCGCCTGTGAATGAAGACAAATTCCCCAGGGGGTTTGCCATTCTGCCAAATAAAGTCCGACTTTTTCTGTGACTTCCACTAAATAAGGCGCGACTTTAAGCAGTTCAGGTTGTAAAGACTCATTATAAAGACAGGTCACCGGGGGATTAACATGTTCCAGAACAAAGAACAATCGGGGTTCGCTGGCGCCGTCAATGACGGCATAGTGTTTTTCAGTGGCCATCAGTCGTTATCCTCCTTTGGACAATGTGCAACAATTTGGTTAATTACCATACGAATGGGAGAATGGGAAAGGGAAGGAAGAATGCACTTATTTTCTTTTAATAACGAAATTTTATTCTGATCAAATTGAAGATTTTTTGCGGGATATAATAAATAACGATGAGAAATTTAATGGGTTAGAATTAACTGCCTCAATGTGATCAAGCGAAATTTATGACTTTAATTTGCGATTATTTGGCATTAAATAATAGTTAAATGGAAGTCAAAGATATATTTGGCTGATTAGACTAATAAGTGCAATTTTTCAGAAAGGGGCCAGTTGCTAGAGTCGGTATCTTTCCCACCATGAAAACGCACTATGACCTATACACAACTAACCGAAACAGAAAGATACCCGATTTCCAGTTTAAAAGAAGCGGGTTTTTCACAGTGTTTCATTGCTCAGTTACTTAAGCGAAGCCCGTCGACTATCAGCAGAGAATTGAAGAGAAACCAAGAAGTCCAGACATACTGCCCTGAACAGGCTCATTTTGAAGGGACTGGCTCGTCGTCATTTTGCTAAGAAAGCGGTGAAAATAACGCCGGAAGTCAAAAGATGGATAAAACGGTTAATTTGGAAAGACTTAAGTCCTGAACAAGTGGCTGATTATTTGAAGCAACATAAAGGGATATCTTTGCATCATGAGACGATTTATAGACTGATTTATCAAGATAAATTTGATATAAAAGATTTAATACCTCTGTATTCGTGATTTTAAATGATTATGGCAAGTTAGGTAAATGTAAAATAAGCGCAGTATAGAATCGCTGATAAATGAATTAAACATGGCAGGATAAACAAAGTGGAATCCTGCCATGTGATATTAATATGGTTTTGTTAGAAATCTTGGTTTAAAATTTCTATATAGCGGTTATAAGCATACACGCGATTGCGTTTTTGGCCGGTAAGTTCAGAGACCAATACGAGATCAGCCTGAGATAAGCGTTCCATCACCTTGCCAATTGTTGCCGGTGTCAGCCCTGTAAGTTGCACCAATTTATTAATGTTGACGATAGGATGCTCAAATAACGCATCCAATATCTGGCTCGCTGAGTTCTCTATACGCCCTAATGGCTGCAACAGTTTTTTGTGCTCACGGTGTAACTGATAAAGTTGTTGGGCGATATTGACTGCTTGTGTCGCTGTAGCCGTAACCGCATCAACAAAAAATAGTAACCACGCTTCCCAATCACCAGTTATGCGGACTTGTTGCAGACGTTCATAGTAGGTTTGTCTATGTTTTTTAAAAAAGACGGATAGATACAGAAGAGGCTGACTCAGAACCTTTGCTTCCACTAAAATTAAGGGAATTAATAAGCGTCCTAACCGACCATTACCATCCATAAATGGATGGATAGTTTCAAACTGAACATGAGCTAAAGCTGCTTTTATCAATGGATCTGTCGGCTCAGGAACATCGTTAATAAACTTCTCCAATGCGGCCCAACAATCAGCCAATTCATTAGCCGGAGGCGGGATAAAAGTAGCTTCATCAGCACGATGACCACCGATCCACACTTGGTTTTGACGGAACTCTCCAGGTCCACGGCTTATACCTCTCCTTGATGTCATCAAAGCGGTATGTAGTTCTTTGATTAAACGAAAAGTGATGGGATAGGACTCTTGAATACGTTGTACACCTAATGATAAAGCATTAACGTAACAAGATACCTCTTGTACATCATCCATTGGCACACCAGGCATCCCTTCCATTTCAAACAACATTAGATCGCTGAGGGACGATTGAGTACCTTCAATTTGAGAGGACATAACGGCTTCTTTACGGACGTAACTGTAAAGAAACAGATGCTCGTCTGGTAAAAACGTACTGATCGCATCTAATCGACCCAGTGCTAACATGGCCTCATTGATCCGTCGTTGCAATTTGCTATTAATATCAAGTGGCGGTATCGGTGGTAGGGGATGAGGCACAAAAGCCTGGCAGGCGACACCGCCAGCAATACTTGGGACATAGTGACCTGTAGATCCGCGTTGCAAGGTTTTTTACTCCTTATTTACATAGCTTAAAGTTAAAATAAGACTGCGCGTTATTTTAACTTAAGGCTGAAAATAAAATAAGGAAAAGTGTTCTTTTAACTTTTGCAGGAATGTCTTAGGGGTCCTGGGATGAGTAGACCTACCCGGTCACCCAGGTAGGCCCCTCCTCAGAACCGGACTTGCAGAATTACCGCATCCAGCTCCCGACAGATCCGTGTCCCCACATCTATTTCGTTGAGGATCTGTTAGCTTGGCTGTTTTTGATTGATGGTGATTTTTTGCACGTTTAGCTATAATGGCTATTCAAGCCATTTTAGACGGTAGGTGATGTATGGAAGTTATTCCCGCACAATTAGCTAAGAACCAGTTTGGTGATCTGCTTATGAAGGTGCAGCGTGAGCCTGTGGAAATTAGTAAGCATGGTAAGCGTGTGGCCGTGGTCATTTCTCCTGAAGAGTATGACCAGTTCGCGCAGCTCAAGCTACAGAGTTTAAAAGCCGTTCTGGCTGAATCTATTGCACAAGCTGACCGTGGCGAATTGCATAGTATTGATGATGTGTTTGCACCGTTGACGGCTGATGAGCTTGAGGGTAAGGCTTAAGGATGAGTGTTCGGTTTACTAAGAAGGCCAGAGAGCATATTCGTGCAATGAAACTCTATTCCATGCGCCGGTGGGGGGCGAATATCGCGGAGGCTTATGCAACTTCATTGCGTGTGACTATGACGGAAATTCTTGATCGTCACCCATCCCCCGGTCGTGATCGTAGTGAAGATCTTCACTATGGTGTGCTGAGTTTTCCCGTTGAGAGCCACATTATTTACTATCGGGAAGTTCCGACTGGTATCGAAGTGTTGGCGGTGTTGCATCAGGCGCAAGATCCACATAAACATCTGTAATAGGGGTCTAGGGTGAGTAGGTAACACCGTTGATGGCGAAGCCTTTTTTAATGAACTGAGATTAAGTCAATGCCATCCGCTTACCGAAACCGGCGATGCACAATTACTGAAGACCTGTTATGACTATATGGATGGGTTCAAACAGGTGATGGACAGAGTGCATCACTTGTCCAAATGGGTTACATCTGCCAGCAGTACGCGGGTTTTTTCCGATTTGCCAAACTGCCAAACTGATGGAAATGCTGGCTCAGGGTATCGCTGAGGGCATTATCGGCGTTCCCTGGGATCTATATTTTAATCAGAGAAAATCGAACCCGGTTTAGGCGATCTGATCGATCGCCAGACAGGACGTTTTCCCAATGGGATTGAGTTATTTTTTAACATTAAATCAGCTCATTACTGAGGTTCCAAATTCAACATAAGAATCTTAGAGCGGCGTTGGTAGTTGTATAGCACTTGTTTCTGAATTGGCAGCATTGAGATTTCCGCCGGTTCAAAACCCCGTTCCTGGAACCAGTGAATGCTGCGGGTAGTCAGGACGAAAAGTTTTTCCAATCCGAGCTGTTTCGCGTGATCTGTAATGCGGTTCATAAGTTCTTCACCTCTTAAAGAACTCCGGTATTTAGGATGAACCGCTAAACAAGCCATCTCCCCAATTTTCTCACCAGGATAGGGGTAAAGGGCAGCACAGGCGATAGTCAGGTTGTCGCGTTCAATAATGATGAATTGATCTATTTCTCTCTCAAGTTGTTCTCTTGAACGGCGAACCAAAATGCCTTGCTGTTCCAACGGACGAATAAGTTCGAGAATACCGCCGATGTCATTAATATTCGCTCTGCGTATTTGTTCCGCGCTCTCCATGACTATTTGAGTACCAATACCATCACGGGAGAATAATTCTTGAACCAGAGAACCATCTGCCTGATAACTCAATAAGTGGCTGCGGTGAACGCCACGACGGCAAGCTTTTATGGCACTCCGTAAAAAACAGGCTGTACCTGAATAATAGTCACCTTCAGCTTCCAGCTCTTTAATGAGATCTGGCGCCTGATTAAGAAAAATTTCAGATAGAATTTTTCCGTCTTTGCCTTGTACGCCTTGAGTAGAGCAGAAACCAATTAGTTTTTCAGCTTGTAGCTTGATAGCCAATTGAGTAGCAACTTCTTCAAATGACAGATTAAAACTCTCGCCGGTAACGGAAACTGCAACCGGACCAATGAGCACTATTGCACCATTGTCTAACTGACGATTTATAGCTGCCTCATCAATACGGCGAATTTTTCCACTGTGGCAATAATCCACACCATCATCAACACCAAGGGGTTGAGCAATAATAAAGTTACCGCTGACAACATTAATATTTGCTCCCTGTAACGGGGTATTATTCAGATTCATAGAAAGACGTGCAGTGATATCCAGTTGTAGTAAGCCAGCAGATTGTTTGACGAATTCTAATGTCTTATTATCGGTAACGCGGGTGTGTTTGTGGTAAATCGGTTCATAATGATGGGTTGCAAGGTTTTGTTCAATTTGAGGTCTGGCACCATAAACGACTATCAGCCGGATGCCTAAACTATGCAGTAATCCGATGTCGTTGATGATGTTCGGGAAGTTCTCGTGAGCAATAGCCTCTCCGCCAAGCATGATAACAAAAGTTTTGCCACGGTGTGCATTGATGTATGGAACCGAGTGGCGAAATCCCTCAACTAATTCGGTGCTGCGTTCTTTCATAACAGATTCTCGATTGAATTTTTATTCGTAATTTATGTATTTTTATTCCTTTTGAAAGAAAATGGCAAGAGGCAATTAAAACAAAAACATTGCGATATACATGTGGACGTGAATAATTTGCCAAATATAAAATGCTTATTACTGATGACAGTATAATGTTGGTTGGTTAGTGTTTTCCACTTGGCTGTTTCTAGGTGAAAGTCACCCTGAATATTTGTATTTTATGAATGGAATAAATAGTAGATGAGTCATTCAGATCTTAATCTGTCACGACGTCGCTTGTTGCAGGGAGCCGCAGCAATGTGGTTGCTTAGTGTCAGCCAAGTGGGTTATGCAGCGTCATCAAAAATTATTGCGGTTCGTATTTGGCCTGCATCCAGTTATACCCGTGTGACTCTTGAGTCCAATATTCCACTCAAATATCGTCAGTTCACGCTGACAAATCCAAACAGAATTGTGGTTGATCTGGAAGGTGTGCAATTAAATCATACCCTCAAAGGGATGGGGGAGCAGATTCAATCCCGCGATCCTTATCTTAAACTGGTCAGGGCGGGGCAGTTTGATCCTAAAACGGTCCGTCTGGTGTTTGAAGTTAAACAATCGGTCAGCCCGCATATGTTTACTTTGAAACCCGTGGCGGAATTCAAGCATCGTTTGGTTTTGGATATTTATCCCGCAGCGGGAGCAAATAAGGATGATGATCCATTACTTGCTCTGCTTGAAGAGTACAATAAAGGTAATTTGGCCGAGGATTTACCAGCGGAAATACCGAAGTCAGGTAAAGCAGGTAAAGACAGGCCGATTGTTATCATGCTCGATCCTGGACATGGCGGGGAAGATCCTGGCGCTATCGGTAAATATAAAACCCGTGAGAAAGATGTTGTTCTGCAAATCTCCCGTCGATTGCGAACTATTATTCAGCGTGAACCGGGCATGAAAGTGTATATGACTCGTAATGAAGATGTGTTTATCCCGCTAAAAGTCCGGGTGGCAAAAGCACGTAAGATGCGGGCTGATCTATTCGTTTCTATTCATGCTGATGCCTTTACTAACCGGGCTGCGCGTGGTTCTTCGGTTTTTGCACTTTCTACTAAAGGCGCAACCAGTAATACCGCACGTTTTCTGGCCCAAACGCAAAATGAAGCCGACCAGATTGGTGGCGTAAGTAAGAGCGGTGATAAGTATCTGGATCATACCATGTTTGATTTGCTACAGACGGCGACAATCAATGACAGCCTTAAATTTGGCAGTGAAGTGCTCAAGCGCATGGGTAAGGTGAATAAACTGCATAAGAACCGGGTGGATCAGGCTGGGTTTGCGGTACTGAAAGCACCGGATATCCCCTCTATTCTGGTAGAAACTGCGTTTATCAGTAATCTGGAAGAGGAGCGAAAGCTGAAAACAGCGCGTTTCCAGCAACAGGTAGCGGAGTCCATTTTCGCGGGTATCAAAGCGTATTTTAATAATGGTGGTGATTTAAATTTATTGTAGCCCTGCTAGTGGGTAGTGATGGGTTGAACTGCTAGGCGTAAGCCCATGACACGCAGGATTGCGCTTAGATTTCTGACCTCTGGGTTGCCTTCGGCTGACAAGGTGCGATAGAGCTGGTTCGGATTCAACTCGGCTTCCTTAGCCACGTTACGAATGCCACCGAAGGCTTTGGTCATTTGGCGAAGGGCAATCAGTAGTTCGGCTTGTTCTCCATCCTCAAGGATGCTGTTTAGCAGTTCGATTGCATAAGCTGGATCTTTGCGGAACACCTCGGCCATTGCGTCGTCGTGTGATCTGTCTTTCATTACTCATTCTCCTATTTGTTTCTGCTTTTCCATTCGCGCCAGTATTCACATGCTCGGGCTATATCCGCGTCTTGCTTGCGTTTATCGCCGCCACAAAGCAGCAGAACGATAGTTAAGCCAGACTTGGCGTAATAGACCCGATATCCTGGCCCTACGTCGATACGCAGTTCCCAGACACCTTCGGATAGGGGTTTATGGTCGCCAAAGTTGCCTAGTTCCATGCGTATGATGCGTCGGTCAATGGCAATTTGAGCCTTGGTGTCACGTATCTGTTCTCGCCATTCTTCGAAGAAGTCACGTTCGTTGTTGTCGATATAGTGTCGTATTTCGTTCATAGCTTTTGTTATCGTTTATAAACGATAATCTGTCAAGCCAGAAATGACTATAGGTGAATATTCGCAATTAAACTGTGCAGATATGCAAATGTGGTGGAGATAAAATAATCCGGAGGTTGTTTTGGGAATTTATATGCTGAAACGCATTAAGAATTGGTTGCGGGGGCCGGATTTGAACCGACGACCTTCGGGTTATGAGCCCGACGAGCTACCAAGCTGCTCCACCCCGCGTCCGATTTGATACTGTTTTAATACCCTGAATTGCGAAAATTGGTTGCGGGAGCCGGATTCGAACCGACGACCTTCGGGTTATGAGCCCGACGAGCTACCAGGCTGCTCCATCCCGCGTCCGTTAAGAACCTAATTTATGTTTTCCTGCATCATTAATGCCTGCCGGAATAGGTTCCTCATTCGCAAATATCGAACTATCTCATTATGTTGGTTGCGGGGGCCGGATTTGAACCGACGACCTTCGGGTTATGAGCCCGACGAGCTACCAAGCTGCTCCACCCCGCGTCCGATGCGGGCACTATACTCAGGATCAGATCTGTTGCAAGTTTTTTTATTAAAAATTGTTTGTTTCGTTACTTTTTTGGTTGGTTACTCTGCATGTTGGTGTTTTTGTATTCGGTTTTGTCGCTGTTTCGTTAAGTTATTTTTTTGTGGTAAGTTTCATTATTTTTGTTGGTTTGGTATTGTTCGCCGTTAGGCAATGTCGGTAAGAGAGAAGGCAGCAATGACATTTTGGAGTAAGTATTTTCTGTGTGGGATCGTGATTTCACTGTTAGTTGGATGTCATTCCCGTCCAACAGCCCAGGGCCAACAATATAAAGATGGTCATATCACTCAGGATTTATTGCTGGTTAATCAGCCCAATGCTCAGGGCAGGCCGGTTAATGCTAAAGATTTTTCGGAGCAGGCTATGCTTATCAGTCAGTCTGCTCCCCGCTTGTATAATCGTAATAGCTCGACTTTTGACGCAGTTCAGAACTGGGTGCTGGCTGGCGGTGCAACCAGTAAATTAAATTTGTTTAATTTACGCGCTTACCAGATGGAAGGTGTGGATAATTACGGTAATGTCCAATTCACGGGTTATTATACGCCGGTGTTACAGGCCCGCCGCGTTAAACAGGGGGAGTTTAGATATCCCTTGTACCGTATGCCGTCTAAAAGCAGATATCATTTACCAAGCCGGGCTGCGATATACAATGGCGCCCTCAGCTCCAGCCTGATCATTGGCTATAGTAATTCTCTGATTGATAACTTTATTATGGAAGTGCAGGGCAGTGGTTATGTCGATTTTGGTGACGGCGAGCCGCTGACCTTTTTGGGTTATTCAGGTAAGAATGGACAGGCTTATCGGAGTATTGGCAGGCTGCTGGTCGAACGCGGAGAAATCGCGCAGAAAGATATTTCTATGCTGGCGATTCGCAAATGGGCTGAATCGCACAGTGAGGCAGAGGTGCGTAAGCTGCTAGAACAGAATCCATCATTTGTCTTTTTTAAACCCGAAGTGTATGCCTCGGTGCGGGGAGCGAGTAGCGTTCCTCTGATTGCAAAAGCCGCTGTGGCCGCTGATAAAATGCTTGTTCCACCAGGAACAACATTGCTGGCGGAGATACCTTTGCTGGATAACCAGGGTAAATTTACCGGTCAGTACCAGATGCGCCTGATGATTGCACTGGATGTCGGCGGCGCAATAAAGGGACATCATTTCGATATCTATCATGGTATTGGCGATGAGGCTGGTATCGCAGCGGGTTTCTATAATCACTACGGCCGGGTTTGGGTGCTGAAAGAAGAGCAGCCTGTTATGCTAACGGTAAATCAGTAATTCCTTTCCACAAATTTTATAACAGGTTTTCAGGATTGATATTCAGTGATGCAAACTTCTCTTTCTGATGCATATATGCAGCGCTTTGCGGGTACAGCCCGTTTATATGGTCAAAAAGCGCTTTCTTTGTTTTCTCATTCCCATGTTTGTGTCGTGGGTATCGGTGGGGTGGGCTCCTGGGCCGCCGAGGCGTTGGCGCGTACAGGAATAGGCGCGATCACCCTGATTGATATGGATGATGTCTGTATCACCAATACCAACCGCCAGTTACATGCTTTAAAACAGCATATTGGACAACCAAAAACGGAAGTGATTGCTGAACGTATTCTGGCGATTAATCCTGAGTGTAAAGTAACGTGTATTGATGATTTTCTCACGTCAGATAATGTTGCAGAGATGATGGCGGGTGGATTCAGTTATGTCATTGATGCGATCGATAGTGTCAGGCCAAAAGCGGCGCTGTTGGCTTATTGTCGTCGTTATAAAATTCCGTTGGTCACAACCGGTGGGGCGGGTGGGCAACTTGATCCTACGCAAATTCAGGTGGTTGATTTGGCGAAAACGATTCAGGACCCTTTAGCGGCTAAGCTGCGGGAAAGGCTGAAATCTGATTATCACGTTGTGAAGAATAGTAAAGGCAAGTTGGGAATTGATTGTGTGTTTTCAACTGAGCAGCTAGTTTATCCACAGAGTGATGGTTCTGTTTGTGCCGCTAAAAGCACCGCGGAGGGGACGAAACGTATGGATTGCGCATCGGGTTTTGGTGCCGCAACAATGGTCACGGCGACATTCGGATTTGTTGCGGTTTCCCATGCACTGAAAAAGATGGTTGCTAAAGCGCAACGTCAGGGCTCGTTTTAATATAATTTTTTGCGGCGCTTTGCACTGTATGGATCAGCGATTTCACGCCGTTCAACCGTGAGCCGCTTAACTGTTGCTCCAGCCCAAGTTGGTGGAGCAGCGCCAACAGGTTAGTTTTCAAAACTTGTTGCGGTGTTTTTCCTTCCACCGCGGTCAATATCACCGCCAGCAAGCCTTTGACAATGCGGCCTTCACTATCGCCATAAAAATGCAGATAACCATCTGACAGTAAGTGATGTCCTAACCAAACCCGGTTTTCACAGCCAGACATTTCGATATCCTGTTGTTTCAAGTTGTCAGGGAGTGCAGGTAGTTTCTTGGCTAGCAGGATTAACTGGCGATAGCGATCTTCCCATTGGCGACATTGGTTAAAGATTTCAACTAACTGTTGCTGGCTAATTTCCTTGCCAAATGGATGTGGTGCGGTCAGGTTTTCTGCTGCTTGAGCCATATTTTATTCATCCTGTAATAGAGAAAGGCCAAATTTCACAGCCTGAACTAAAGAATCGGCATCCTGCTGATTGTTATAAGGCATAAAAGAAGCTCGCAAACAGCCGTTGATACCTAAAGCTTCGATCAGTGGTTGAGCGCAATGCTGACCGGAGCGCAAGGCAATATTTTGTTCTGCCAAAATAGCCGCCAGATCACTGTGATGAATGTCAGCAAAATTAAAAGCCAACAGGCTGGAACCGGCAATGCGATAACTGATAAATCCGGGTAAAGCGGAAAGTTGTTGTTCGGTGTAGTCAGCGAGTGTGACGGCATGGGCTTCCGCTTTGACGATATTAATATCTTTTAGCCATTCCAGCGTGGCAGAAAAACCAATAACACCGGCAACATTCGGTGTCCCTGCTTCAAACCTGAAGGGTACAGCTTCCGGTGTGAAACCGCTGAATGAGGCGTGGGTAAGCATTTTTCCTCCGCCTTGCCAGGGAGACATCGCATCAAGTAACTCACTTTTGCCGTAGAGTACACCAACACCATTTGAACTATAGAGCTTATGAGCGGAAAACGCGTAGAAATCGATGTCTGATAGCTGAACATCAACGGGATTGTGAACAACTCCCTGAGCACCATCAACAACGACCAGACAACCATGTTGGTGCGCTATTTGTGTTATTGCAGTCAGATCGACAGCTCCGCCGGTCACATTGGACATTTGGCTGATTGCTATTAATCGGCTGTGTTGGTTCAGAAGTTCAGGCAGCATATTGATATCCGGCAATTTGCCATTGCCTAAAGGCCATTTAATCACCTTGGCGCCGATTTGTTCCGCCAGCATTAACCAGGGGATCAGGTTGGAATGGTGTTCCTGCTCACTAACGATAATTTCATCACCGGGCTGGAGATGGGGACGGAAATAATTTTGGGCAACCAGATTGATAGATTCTGTTGTGCCTTTTGTCCAGATAATATTTTCGGCTTTTGGGGCGTTGATGAGTTCAGCAACCTGTTGACGGGCATTTTCATAGCGAGAGGTGATTTCCAGCGCTGTGTGATGTTGGCTGCGATGTACAGTAGTACTACTGTATTGATAATAATCCTGAGTTACCTTTATCATGGCTTGTGGTTTCAGGGCAGTTGCTGCACTATCCAGGAATACAGTTTGTTGTTGCAGGGCTGGGAATTGCCGGCGGAACTGTTCTGGTTCGAACTTTTTCATAGTGTTTTAATTAGGTTTCGTGGTTATTGATCAGATTATTCTGTTGGTGATGATGATCCGCTTGCTTGTGGCTGAAAATGGATAGGTTGTTACATCGAATAATATTGCCATGTTCCGGCTATTATGACAAAAAAAGCACCGCAATCGCGCGGTGCATTAAAAATCACTATGGACAGACAGGGTTAAATGTACAGGAAGTGAAAAAAACAGTAGCTTAAGCTACATAGTCTGGTTTCCCAGACAACTTGCAAACACAACATCACAACCACAAAGCCAAAAGTTTCATAGCGTTACAACTAATTCACTTTTCGTTCCGGCTTAGGAAGTGGCGCCACTATAGGGATTTACTGGTGTATCCTCAATGGACAATTTATAATGATTCGGATTACAAAAACTAATAACTAAATATAAAGAGTTACCGGTATCACCAACATTGCATAAGGGCTCACATGTCCAAACGTTTACCACCATTGAATGCGTTGCGGGTTTTTGATGCTGCGGCGCGCCATTTGAGTTTTACTAAGGCGGCTGAAGAGTTATTTGTGACGCAGGCCGCAGTTAGCCACCAGATGAAAAGTCTGGAGGATTTCCTTGGGTTGAAGTTGTTTCGTCGTCGCAACCGATCGTTATTGTTGACTGAAGAGGGACAAAGTTACTATCTGGATATTAAAGAAATATTCACATCAATTAATGAAGCAACGCGTAAACTTCAGGCACGAAGTGCTAAAGGTGCTTTGACTGTCAGTCTTTCACCCAGTTTTGCTATCCAGTGGCTGGTTCCACGGTTATCTAGCTTTAATTTAGCTTATCCGGGAATTGATGTCAGGATACAGGCAGTAAACAGAGAAGAAGATAAACTCGCTGATGATGTTGATGTGGCTATATTTTATGGCCGTGGAAACTGGCCGGGGTTGCGAACGGATCGTCTTTATGCGGAATATTTGCTCCCCGTTTGTGCACCTTCGTTACTGACCGGGGAAAACCCGCTGAAAACTCCCGCAGATTTGGCACGCCATATGTTGTTACACGATTCTTCCCGCCGTGACTGGCAGGCTTATATACGCCAGCTTGATATGCAGCAGCAGATAAATGTTCAGCAAGGGCCGATATTCAGCCATAGTGCAATGGTGATCCAGGCTGCGGTGCATGGTCAGGGGATTGCACTGGCAAATAATGTTATGGCTCGGACTGAAATTGATGCCGGGCGTTTAGTGTGTCCATTTAATGATGTATTAGTGAGTAAGAATGCATTTTACCTTGTCTGTCATGACAATCAGGCTGAGTTGGGGAAAATCGCAGCATTCCGGCAATGGGTGCTGGCACAGGCAGCCAGTGAGCAGGAGAAACTGGGCTTTATTACCAATGAATAAGAAAAGAATAAGGTATTCGGGCTGTAAGAACTCTCAGATATAATGTGAAAAAGGAAGATAACAGTGAATAGTCGTTTAATGCTTATCTTTGCTGGCTTAAGTGGTTTTTTCTATGTGGCATTTGGTGCTGTCGGGTCGCATTTCTTATCCCCGATGATGGCAAAATATCAGATAAGTTGGATTGATCTCGGTCTGCAATATCAAGGTATCCACACTTTGGCAATGATGGCGATGTCTGCCATGCTGATGCGTAGAGTTATTCTCTGGTTTTACTGGAGCGGGGTCTTTTTCGCGGTAGGCATTTTGTTGTTTAGTGGCAGTCTCTATTGTATGGCTTTATTGCAAGCTAAATTTTTTACTTATATTACCCCAGTTGGAGGGTTCAGCTTTCTTATCGGCTGGCTCTTAGTGTTAATTGGCGCTTTGCGTCTAAGGAAATCGGCGCTTCGCCATGAATAAAATTGCTTTATATTGCCGCCCTGGTTTTGAAAAAGAGTGCGCAGCAGAAATCACCGATAAAGCGGGTCAAAAAGAGATTTACGGTTTCGCCCGGGTAAAAGATAACAGTGGCTATGTCCTGTTTGAGTGTTATCAACATGAAGACGCGGATCGGCTTATTCGCGAGATACCATTCCGGGAGCTGATTTTTGTCCGTCAAATGTTGGTCGTGGGTGAATTATTGCGGGATTTATCTCCTGAAGATCGGATAAGCCCGATTATTGGGATGTTACAGGGCGTTATGGAACGTGCAGGTGAGTTGCGGGTTGAAGTGCCTGATACCAACGAAAGCAAAGAGTTACTGAAATTTTGCCGGAAATTCACTGTTCCTCTGCGTAATGCGATGCGTCAGGAAAAGATCTTGTTGATTAGAGAAAACGCTAATCGCCCGGTAATACACGTTTTCTTTATTGCTCCGGGTTGTTGTTATGTTGGTTATTCTTACAGTAATAATAATTCACCATTTTATATGGGCATTCCCCGGCTGAAATTTCCTTCAGATGCACCAAGTCGTTCAACATTGAAACTGGAAGAAGCTTTTCATGTTTTCATTCCTTATGACGAATGGGAAGAGCGTTTGGCGAGTGGTTTGTATGCGGTTGATTTGGGCGCATGTCCTGGGGGCTGGACTTATCAGCTAGTGAAACGCAGTATGATGGTTCATGCTGTAGATAATGGCCCGATGTCGCAAAGTTTGATGGATACAGGGCAGGTTAAACATCACAAAGTTGATGGTTTTAAATTTGTACCTACGGCAAAAAATATTTATTGGCTGGTGTGTGATATGGTGGAAAAACCAGCGAAAGTGACTCAGCTAATGGCAGATTGGCTGGTTAATGGCTGGTGCCGGGAAGCTATTTTTAATCTTAAATTACCCATGAAAAAGCGTTATGAAGAAGTAGCGCATAATTTGCAGAAAATGCATCTGCAATTAAAAGAAAATGGTATCAATGCGCAAATTCAAGCAAAGCATCTTTATCATGACAGGGAAGAAATAACTGTTCATGTCCGCCGTATTTGGTCTGCTTATGCAGCCAACCGGGATGATTATTGATTCACTTATGTTCATCCGCATCCCGGAATAAATTCCGAAAATAAAGTTTACCAAATCGCCTCAGAATATCTGAGGCGATTTCATTTTCCAGTATTGCTTGACATTATTCCATTTATTCAACAAATAAACTATTACACCATATTATATGGTGAGGTCATCATGATTGAATGCAATAATTAATATTGCGTGATTTTTGTCTGGTAAATGTTGGTTTTTTGCTTGACTTAAGGTAAATAACAAATCCAATATATCATTGCGATCGTTTAATGATCTATTGATTTAATATGAAATAGTTAAATGTATTAAGGCTGTAAATTATAATGGATATTTTCTTGTTTTTTTATTATGTTGTAATCTTGTTTTATTTTATAAATATATATTAATTGGATGTTTATTTTATATTGGTTAATTAGGATGTTTTATTGAGGTATTTTCTTTTTGTTAAATGGTCATTGCGATAGTTATTCAGATAAATATAACATTCTTTCAATTCATGTTGCAAAATGTTAATTATTGGTTTCTATATTCTATTTTTAATTTTATTCAATCAACTATATTGATGTCTTTATCTGTTATTTGGAAATCATAAATATAGTTTAATTGTATTTTGATGAAACTCTTAAGAATAAGTAAATAATTGATTGTTTTATTATATATAATTTATTTACTGATTTCTCAGAGTTGTTGTTACTTTGATTAATAATAACATATAGGTTTTATATGGATATTGCCTAACTCAATTTACTTTCAGGTTTCCCAGAACACCTAATATTGCAAGCAGATTGAGTTTTTTATCTGGTATTTGGTCTGTTTATTTGATTGACGGTGATAATTGCTAATTATAATTATTCATAGGAATTCTATAAAATTTTTAAATTTTACTTTGTGGACAATTAAATAATAGATAATTTAGTTATAATAAAATATCAATTAGAAATTAGCGGTGTTTTTTTTGTCTTAAATAGTTATGTGATACAAAACAATCGCTTATTTGTTTTATGTTATTTTTATCACGTTTATATTAAAAAAATATGTTAATTGCTTTTTACATAATTAACTTTAGTGTTACGTTGTTGTGAAAGGGATTTTCATTGTTATTTGTATGGCCGGGAGGGCCTATTGTTCTCAGGTTTTATTGACTTGTATTTAATTAAATAAAAATTCTAAGTCCTGCATTTATGGAGAGATATATGTCTTTAAAGAAGAAAATTTCATACTCGGAACTTATCGGCTCAGCAAAGGCAAATGAGCTTCAGACACAGTTACAGGCTTATGTACCAGGTAAGGATCCTAATATTGTTGTTGAGCATGAGCCAAGTAAAAATGCTGCAAAAGAATTAATTCGAGGTGATTATCGCTGGGGGCATCAGGGCGACGATAAGTCTGAAACTTTCCAATTAACTTATAGTTTTCTGGAGAGTGAACCGGATAATATGCCTTGGCATATTGCTGGGTTTTCAGCATTTAATGAAGAACAAAGAACTGCTGCGAAACTGTCAATACAATCTTGGACTGATGTCGCTAATATTAATTTCACTGAAACAACTGATTCGGATAAGGCGCACATTACCTTTGGTTTCTTTGACGCTAGTTTGACGGGGAGCTATGCGTTTGCTTATCTTCCCAGCCCTGAATCGAAACAATCAGGAACTTGGTATAACCTGAAAAGCCGCACTTTCTCAGAAAATGATATTGGCGTAAACGGTTATGGCCGTCAGACTTTTACTCATGAAATCGGCCATACATTGGGGTTAGAGCATCCCGCTGCATATAATGCGTCTGATAAGGAAAGACCGACTTATAAGAAGAGCGCCACGTATTTTGAAGATAGCCGGGCTTATACGGTCATGAGTTATTTCGGTGAAAAAAATACCGGACAAGACTTTAAAGGTATTTATTCTTCCGCACCATTACTTAACGATATTTCTGCCATTCAGGAAGTGTATGGCGCTAATAATACAACCCGTACAGATGACACTGTATATGGTTTTAACTCCAACACTGATCGTGACTTCTTTACTGCAAAAGATGAGAACAGCAAATTGTTGTTCACTGCTTGGGATGCCGGTGGTAATGACACATTTGATTTCTCTGGTTTTACTCAGGATCAGCGCATCAACCTGAATGAAGCTTCCTTCTCGGATGTCGGTGGTCTGAAAGGAAACGTCTCTATTGCCCGTGGCGTAACGATTGAAAATGCGATTGGTGGCAGTGGTAATGACATTCTGATCGGGAATGACGCAGAGAATATTCTGAAGGGGGGTGCCGGTGATGACATTATCTACGGTGGTCTGGGCGCAGATCAGCTTTGGGGCGGGGAAGGCAAAGATACCTTTGTCTACCTGAGCGCTAAAGAATCACCCCCTCTTGAGCGTGATTGGATCCATGACTTCGTTTCCGGTGAGGACAAGATTGATGTGTCGTTGTTCGATCTGGGTGAAGCAGGGAAAGGTGGCGTTAAGTTTGTCAGGGAGTTCACTGGCGAAGTCGGAGAAGCAGTGCTTCGCTATGATACGGTTAATAAGGTGAATGATTTCGCTATTAATCTGGGCGATAAATTCTCCTACGATGATTTTTGGGTGAAGATTGTCGGAGAGCCGATATTGGAGTCTGATTTTATCCTTGCATAGCAATAGCATAACAACACAACCGCATCTGACTGGATGCGGTTATTAGTTTGGAGGCGGAATGAGTTGTTCAGCCTGGTATCTGAAATTTGTGCTCTTTGTTTCTCTTGTATTCAGTGTTATCGGAGGAAGTATGGCAAGTAGTCTTCATCTCCCATACGCCAGTGAATTAAAAGGCGTGTGGCAACTGTCGGATGAACATCAGCAATGTGATGTCTCATTGACTGACCAACCATTACCTGAGGGGTCAATTTGGTCACTTAACGGTGATAGCGCCTGCTTGACGGATATGTTTGGCGAGGTACCTGCCGGGTGGCGGCCTACTCCTGATGGCATCACGATTACCGATGAGCAGGGCAGTGGTTTGGCTTTCTTCGCTCAGGAGTCGGATGGCTGGTTTGCCCGCTTTGCTGGTGGCCGGGAATTGATGATGAAGCCCAAAGCATAAGAAAAGTGGATAGGGCGGGAAACGTTAGCGTCAGATGGCGATTTTTTTAGAAAGATAAAAAAATATATCAAACAGTGATTAAGGAAATACTGTGAAATTACATCTCCCGAAGGATGAAATTACTGATGTCATTCGTGCCCGTAGCCGGGTGTTCTGGACTATCGGGTTGTTCACTGCCTTTATTAACCTGCTGATGTTGGTTCCATCTGTTTATATGTTGCAGGTTTATGACAGAGTGTTGCCATCGGGCAATGAAATCACTTTGCTGATGTTGACTCTGATTACTCTTGGCATGTTTACCATGATGGGTATGCTGGAATATATCCGCAGCATGATTGTCATTCGTATCGGTAGCCAGCTTGATATGAAGTTGAATAATCGTGTTTATACCGCATCTTATGAATCAAATCTGAAAAATGGCACAACAGATGCGGGTCAGATGCTCAATGATTTGGCAAATATCCGTCAGTTTTTGACCGGCAATGCCCTGTTTGCCTTCTTTGATGCTCCCTGGTTTCCAATCTATCTGTTGGTTATTTTTCTTTTTAACCCTTGGCTTGGTTTGTTGGCATTGGTAGGTGCTCTGGTATTAATTGCCCTTGCTGCGCTGAATCAATGGTTATCAAGTCAGCCTTTATCCGAAGCAAGTCAACTCTCTCTGCATTCAGCCAGCCTTGCCAGCACTAATTTACGTAACGCAGAAGTGATAGAAGCGTTAGGCATGTTGCCGGTGCTTCGTCGGAGATGGTTTGGGTTGCATGAACGTTTTCTGAATTTCCAGCGCATTGCCAGTGAACGGGCTTCAGTGATTAATTCAGTCACTAAAACCGTGCGTATGGCATTACAGTCGCTGATCCTCGGGTTGGGGGGCTGGTTGGCGATTGGTGGGCATATTACACCGGGAATGATGATTGCGGCTTCAATTCTGATGGGGCGTGCGCTTTCACCGATTGAACAGCTTATTCAAGCTTGGAAAGGCTGGAGTGGTGCCCGTCTATCATGGCAACGGTTAACAAACCTGTTAGAACAACAACCGGAACGGAAACTGGGAATGTCATTACCCGCAC
The DNA here is from genome assembly GCF_042879395.1 of Photorhabdus sp. RM322S. Lineage (NCBI taxonomy): Bacteria > Pseudomonadati > Pseudomonadota > Gammaproteobacteria > Enterobacterales > Morganellaceae > Photorhabdus > Photorhabdus sp. RM322S. Next base: position 63,120 of record NZ_JBHFKW010000023.1, on the reverse strand, counting down.
CAAAAGGCAATTTAGCTGTGGATAAAGTTTCCGCCGCGCCTCCGGGAAGAAACAGCAAGGTTGTTTTACAGGATGTCAGCTTTACGCTGGATGCGGGAGATGTGCTGGGATTAATTGGCCCCAGTGCTTCCGGGAAATCGACCCTTGCCAGGTTACTTGTCGGCATATGGCCTGCACAGGAAGGTGTTGTACGCTTGGATAATGCCGATATTTATCAATGGAATAAAGATGAACTGGGTTCCTCAATAGGCTATTTGCCGCAAGATATTGAGCTGTTTGGCGGCACTATTGCTGAGAACATTGCCCGTTTTAATGAAGTGGAGCCGGAAAAGGTTGTTAAGGCGGCACAGAAAGCGGGTGTTCATGAGCTGGTATTGGCTCTTGATAAGGGTTATGACACGGTTATTGGTGCTGGAGGGGTTGGGTTATCGGGTGGGCAGAAGCAGCGAATTGGTCTTGCCCGTGCGTTATATGATGAGCCGTCATTAGTGGTCTTGGATGAACCTAATTCCAGCCTGGATGAAGCAGGGGAAAGAGCACTGAATGAGGCTATTGCCCAACTGAAAACGCAAGGAAAAACAGTGATTGTGATTACTCATCGCATGTCATTGTTGTCACAGACAAATAAAATATTGTTGCTGGTTCAGGGAAAAATGAAGATGTTTGGCTCATCTCAGCAGGTAATAGCGGCTTTATCGCAACAAAATCAGGAACATTCTGCGGCCAAGGCAGTAGCACAGGCATCATAAGTAAATAGGCATTCAATCATAATAATATTAAATAGCTGAGACGGAGATTTCTGTCCGGGAGTGGATATGTCTGATCAGATTACGCCGGTAAGAGATGGAAAAGGATTGCTGCCTCTGGAAGAAAGGCATTTTTTACGACTAGGATGGTTAGTGATTGGGGTGGGGATCCTGGGGTTTCTTATTTGGGCGGCATTAGCGCCGTTGGATAAAGGGGTTGCCTCTTCAGGCGTGGTGGTGGTGGATGGCAACCGTAAAACCGTTCAGGCCCCGGCAAGCGGTATTATCAGCCAGATTAAGGTTGTTGAAGGCGAAACAATCAAAGCGGGTCAGACACTGGTTCAGCTCAGTCAGGTGCAGGCAAAAGCCCAAGTTGATGCGATTCAGGATCAACTGTATACCACGCTGGCAACGGAAGCCCGTTTATTAGCGGAACAGCATGGTGATGAAACTCTGATTTTCCCTGAAATATTACAGCAATTACAATCTGAACCCCGGGTGAAAGAGATCATCGTACTGCAAAAACAACTGTTTGCATCACGTTGTGAAATGCTGCAAAGCGACTTGGAAGGGCTGGAACAATCTGCCGAAGGCACAAATTTTCAGATTAAAGGGCTGAAATCTTCTCTTGTCAGCAAGCGAGTGCAGCAGGTGGCGCTTAAGGAACAGATAACTAATCTTAAATCTTTAGCGGATGAGGGCTATTTCCCGCGTAACCGTTATCTGGAGCTGTTGCGTGAGCAGGCTGAACTCAACAGCGGCATAGCGGAAATGGTAGGACGTGCTGGTCAGCTTGAAAAACAGTTACAGGAAACACAGCAGCGTATTATTCAGCGTAAAGCAGACTATCAGCGGGAAGTTCGTACTCAATTGGCGGAGGTGCAGGGTGCTGCCAGCGAATACAGAAATAAGCTGGATACCGCACAGTTCGAACTTACCCATACCTCAATTGTCGCGCCAGTTGATGGCACAGTTGTCGGATTAAATGTTTTTACGCAAGGTGGTGTTGTTGCTCCCGGCGAAAAACTGATGGAAATCCTGCCGGATCAGATGGCGCTTGAAGTAGAAACCCGTGTTGCGGTTAATTTGGCGGATAAAATCAGTAAAGGGATGGATGTGGATCTGATGTTCACGGCTTTTAACCAGAACCGGACGCCGAAAATTGAAGGAAAAGTGGTCATGGTTTCCGCAGACAGGTTGGTAGATCCTGCAACCAGCCAACCTTATTATCAGATGAGAGCCGTTGTTTCTCCTGAAGGGATGGAAAAACTGAAAGGGTTGGATATCAGGCCAGGGATGCCGGTTGAGGTCTTTGTCAAAACGGGTTCCCGCTCCCTGTTTAGTTATCTGTTTAAGCCATTGGTGGATCGGGCTTCAACATCGTTGATAGAGGAGTAATTATGAAATTGAATCATGCTTCTTTATCTGTGGGTTTGCTTATTCTTTTCAGCGTCAGTTTATTCTCTTTTCCTGCATGGTCGCTAGGTTTGACAGAGGCTTATGCGCTGGCATTAGAAAATGATCCTACTTTTCTTGCTGCAATAAAAGAGAAGGAGGGGGGGGCTGAGTACGAAAAAATTGGCAGAGCAGAATTGTTACCTAAAGTGATGATGTCTTATCAGAATTCACCGAAGAACTGGCAACATACGGAATATCCTGCTGGTTATGATCGCCGGGGAAATAGGATCACTGAAACCCGGGATCGCCAATATCGCAGTTATAACGCAGCGATTGTGATAACTCAGCCATTGATGGATTTTGAAATATTGGCGCGTTATAAAGCCAGTCAGGCTCACACCTTGATGAGTAATGAACGTTTTCGGGCAGATTTTCAGCAGCTGGCTGTCCGGGTCGTGAATGCTTACGTGGATGTGGCTTATGCGCAGGATCAGATTGATTTAGTCGTACGGCAGAAAATGGCTTATGAAAAACAACTGGAACTGAATAAGAAATTGTTTACTTCTGGTGAGGGGACTCGTACTGATGTGGTGGAAACACAATCCCGTTACAGTCAGTCTGTTGCCGATGAGATAGCGGCCAACGACGATTTGGATGCGGCAATCCGCAGTTTGCAACTGATTGTCGGTGTTCCTCTGCCTGTTGATTTACCGGTACAGCGATTATCGAGTAAAAAACAATTTCAGATATCGAAGTTGTCGCCTGGCCGTTATGAGGAATGGGAAAAATTGGCATTAGCTAACAATCCGGCTCTGGCCGCCTCCCGTCAGGAAGTGAAAGCGGCGTATTATGAGGTGCAACGTAACCAGGCCGGCTATTTACCCAGGCTGGAACTTTACGCCTCCCATTCTGAAAACGAATCCAGCAGCGATAATACGGTAGATCAAAAATATCGAACCGATACCATTGGCTTGCGGATGAGCATGAATATCTATAATGGTGGCGGGACGTCTGCCGCTGTGCGTCAGGCAGCGGCACAATATGGCAGAACTAAATATGATCTTGATGCTCAGGCGGGAGAAATCCTTAATGCATTACGACGCAACTATAATCAGTACCTGAATAGCGAAAAACGGATTAATGCTTATGAAATAGCCGTTGAATCAGCCAGCTTGCAGGTAGATGCGACCAGCAAAAGTGTTGCTCTCGGACAGCGGGTTAATGTGGATGTCCTGAATGCTGAGCAACAGTTATATACTGCCCGGCGTGATCTTTCTCAGGCAAAATATAACTATATTAAAGCCTGGATCGGCCTGCTTAATGAGGCCGGAGAATTAAAAGGCGAACATCTGGATAAAATAGCCGGTTATTTTCGCTAGTTTGCCGTTGTCAGCCGGAGTTGTTGCAGATTGCCAGTTAAAGCCAGATCGGTACGTAATGACGCAACTTCCCGGCTGATAAAAGCGATTTCTTTATTTGGTTCCAGTTTGTTGCGCCATTTATCGGGCTGTTGATCGAGGTTCTGGAAAAGGTTATCCAGTGTACCGGCCTGTTGCAGTAAAGTGGCTGCGGTTTTAGGGCCGATTCCCTGGATTCCAGGGATCTTACTGCTACTGATACCCGCCAGGCCCCAGTAATCAGGCAACTGCTCCGGTAAAACGCCAAATTCTTGTTGAACAAATGGCATATCCAACCAGCGTTTCTGGAAGTAGTCCCGGATACGGATATTCGGTGAAAGTAACTGGCAATAACCTTTATCGGTAGAAACAATTGTCACACTGTGACCAGAGGAAGCGATTTTTACTGACAGCGTTGCTGCCAGATCATCGGCTTCATGCCCTTGCGCGTGCCAGCAGGCAACCCCTTGTTGCTCAAATGGCGCTCTGATCTGCGGCATTTCTTGTTTCAAATTATCGGGCATTGGTGAACGGCCAGCTTTATAGTCAGGCAATATTTGGTGGCGCCAGCTATTACTGCGGTCTGCTTCATCGAATACGGCAACAGCATGTGTGGGATGGGTATGTTGGATCAACTGCCTTAACGCATGTTCACAAGCGGGAATGCATGGGCTACCCTGCACAGCGTGAATACGGCGGATAAGGTTAAGGGCATCAACAATCAGAAGGTGTATCATATTAGGTCACTATTCAGCAGAGTTATGCTCCATCCGTGGAGCAGACATCATTTTTCTTGGGTAATTCTAGCGGATAATTTCGTAGCAGGGCTCGTAGGCTGTGTCACCGGGTAGTTTCATCCGGTGTTGTCCCACAAAGTTCTTCAACAGATTATCCATACGGCGCATTATTTCAGCATCACCGTGGATTTTGAATGGGCCATGTTTTTCAATCGTTTGAATACCAATCTCTTTCACGTTACCTGCAACAATCCCAGAGAAAGCACGGCGTAGCGATGCCGCCAGTTTTTCGGGTGACTGATCGGGATAGAGATTGAGATTAACCATGTTTTCATGTACTGGCTCGAATGGTTGTTGCAGATCATGGTTGATCTTTATTGACCAATTAAAGCTGTATGCATCACCGGTACTGTGTCGGTTCTCTCTCACTAATGGCATCGCTTTTTTCATTACTTGAGCAACTTCCGGCGCATTATCAATAATAATGTGATAATAGCGTCGTGCTTCTTTTCCTAATGTGTGAATAATAAATTCATCCATGACCTGGAAATAGTCCGCACTCTCCTTCGGGCCGGTCAGAATCAATGGCAGCACTTGCCCCTGATTTTCCGGGTTCATCAGAATGCCGAGCAGATAGAGTAATTCTTCTGCTGTGCCGACGCCGCCTGGGAAAATAATGATGCCGTGAGCAATGCGAACAAAAGCTTCCAGACGTTTTTCTATGTCTGGCATGATAACCAGTTCGTTCACGAGTGGGTTAGGGGGTTCGGCCGCAATGATGGAGGGTTCAGTGATACCGATAAAGCGGCTATTTTTGTAATTCTGTTGGGCATGTCCTACAGCTGCGCCTTTCATCGGTGCTTCCATTGCACCAGGGCCGCAGCCGGTACAGATGTTGAGTCCACGTAACCCAAGCTGATTACCGACTTTACGGCCATACTGATACTCTTGCTTACTAATTGAATGGCCTCCCCAACAGACGATCATATTGGGATCTTCATCGGTATGCAGCGCTCTGGCGTTACGCAGAATAGAGAATACTCTGTTGGTGATATGTGCACTATTTGCCAGATCGAGATGATGCTGTTGTGCTGAATCGGTAATCTGAGCATGAACAAACAGGATATCCCGAAGTACTGCGAATAAATTAGCTTGCAGTGAATGGATAAGTTTCCCATCAACAAATGCATCTTCTGGTGGGTTCACCAGTTCCAGTTTTACTCCGCGCTCACGGCGCAATACGTTAATATCAAAATCTGTGTATTTAGAGAGCAGCTCTTTACTATTATCGGTTTGGCTACCTGAATTGAGTACAGCCAGTGAGCAGTTACGGAACAGGCGATACAGATCACTTTTTGCGGTACTCTTTAGCATATCTACTTCAAGTTGAGATAATAAATCCATTGAGCCGAGTGGGTTGATATGTGTGATCAAGAATGACTCCTTTATACCGTGTATGGGCTACACATCAATATCACTAAACTGAATGTATTACATTGCCTATTTCAGCTTATTTTAAACAAACGGCACTCAGAAAATTGATTTATTGACGTGCCAGCCTGCCTGTTGTTGGAACAAAGTCTTCATTATTTGTGCGCCACGGATTGATATCTAATCCTCCGCGTCGGGTATAACGCGCATAGACTGAGAGCTTTTCTGGAGCACATAACTGTTGTAAGTCATTGAAAACACGCTCAACGCATTGCTCGTGAAATTCATTATGATGCCGGAATGATATTAGGTAACGTAACAATGCTTCCCGATTGATTTTGGGTCCTTTGTAGCGAATTTGGATAGACCCCCAATCAGGTTGATGGGTAATCAGACAGTTGGATTTCAGCAGATGGCTAACCAAAACTTCTTCCACCCGTGGGCCTTGTGCTGCACCTTGCAGATAATCACGATTGAAATTATATTCAGTCACTTCAATCTCCTGATTGTCAATACATTCACCGGTAAAAGCGGAGATGGGTTGGTTACTGAAATGATCCAAATGATGCAGTATTACTTCCACATGACCTTCAGCACAAGCGGCCAGATCGCGCTGTAGTGTTTCTTCGACAATTTGCCAGTTTTCAAAGCGGGTCTGGTTAAAGCTATTCAGATAGAGTTTAAAACTTTTAGATTCAATCAGGTTTTTACTCGTTGCATTTAAGCTGACATGCCCGACCGCAACTTGTGGCAGGCCACGGCTATTCAGCCATGACAGTTCATATAATGTCCAGATATCAGCACCGTGAAACGGTAAATTATCAGAGAAAATTTTCAGCGGCTCACGGTTCATACTGCGGGGTACTGCTTGCAATAAGCTGGCATCATATTGGTCACGATAGAAAGTGGTTTTACCCAATGTAAGTTGCTCAAGAGCTTGGTGATCCTGATATAACGACATGTTATTCCTTAAAATTTGATCGTAGTAATAGTAGTCATCGTTCAAGTGTAGCAAGTTATGGTGTTTGTCAGAATTTTATTTGTTGGCCTGTTTTATTAATCAGCCTTGGGGAACCTCTGTTTTTAGGTGAAAAGCCCGATAGGGCTTTCAGAATACTGACCAACCCATTTAAAAACATCCCCAAATACATAAGCAGAATGCCACACATCTGCTGGATTGGGGATGTCATACCATTAAAAAATCAAAAGAATTTTTATTGTTTAAAAAAATAGCATTTCCATCCTTATCGCCACTTACTAGCATTTAATACATCGCATTCCCCATTATCAGGATTAAACAACCCGATCTTGATCACATTTCGTACTATCCATTCAGACAGATAAATAATCACACATTAGAATAGTTTGCTTATGTCACTATCAAATTATCAATATTTTCTATGGAAAGATTACCGTTTTATCACCAAAGCTCGATTAACTTAAGAAAAGAGACAGTACGATGGATAAGCGCAACACCCCGGTGGTCAGGGCCACGAGTTATCTTTTAATTTACCTTACCGCCGTTTATCCCCTTCATCCGGCAATCGCCGCCGGCATAACGCCGGATAATAGCCAAACGCAGGTACAAAATCAGGGTCATGTCCCGGTGGTGAATATCGCAACCCCGAATAACGCGGGGATATCCCACAACACCTATCAAGAGTTTAACGTTGCCACTCAGGGTGCCGTACTCAATAACGCCACTCAGGTAGCACAGTCACAACTGGCCGGGCAACTTAACGCCAACCCTAATCTGAAAGATAACGCGGCGGAACTGATTATTAACGAAGTCACCGGCAACGGGCGTTCTGAGCTGCAAGGTCAGTTGGAAATTGTCGGCAATAAAGCCAACGTAATGATCGCCAACCCCAACGGTATTACCTGTGATGGTTGTGGTTTTATCAACACTTCCGCGACCACCCTGACCACCGGGAAACCCCAGTTTGACAAACAGGGGGCGCTGGAAGCATTAGAAGTTAAACAAGGCCAGATCACCATTAGCGGCAAAGGGCTGGATGGCAAAGCAACAGATTATGTCGATATCATCAGCCGGGCGACGGAGTTAAATGGAAAAATTCAGGCGAATAACCTGTCGCTGACGCAAGGCGCTAACCGCATCAATTTAAAAGACGGCACGGTTAACACTATCGCCGGAGAAGGTGTTAAACCGCAACTAGCCGTTGATACCAAAGCCTTAGGCGGTATGTATGCCAATAAAATCCGGCTGGTGGCTACCGAAGCCGGCGTCGGCGTCAATCTCACCCACCTGACCACCCAGGACGCTATCCGTTTGACCGCGGAGGGTAAAATTATCCTGGGGGAAGTCCAGACCGGGACAGATATCAACATCAACAGCAAGGCCATTGAAACGACAGCACAAAGCCGCGTGCAAGCGGGTCAGCATCTGACATTGACCACCAAAGCACTCCACAATCAAGGGCAAATCCGGGCGGGCGGTGATATCACCCTTAAAGCAACCCAACTGGATAACGTCAATCCGGCCGGGCAAAGCCACCCGATCATTACCGCAGGTAAAAACAACCGCATTACCGCTGACGAGATAAACAATGTTGGCGAGTTAAGCGCGGTACAAAATCTCACCCTGACCGGCAAAAATTTTTCAACAAAAACGATAAAAGACCATCGGGGGAATAGCATCGGTAAACTCAGCGCGGGTGGAGATCTGACGGCGACATTTAAACAGGTCTTTCGTTTTGATTTGGACAAGGACCATGTTAACGCGGGTAAGAAACCCCATGATCCGGCGTTAATCACCGGGAAAAACATTGCGCTCACCGCCAACGACTTAGTTAATTCTGCGTCAATGAAAGCCGAACAAAACGTCACCATTGACGCAGAAACCGTCTATTTAGACCGCGGAAATTTAACCGCCGGGAACCATGTCCTGCTGGAGGGAAAGTCACATCTTCATGTGAAGGGCTATGATATCGCCGGTCGTGATGTGACCTTGCTTGCCCGTCGGGGGCTGCTTTCTTTGGTCTCCGGCGACGACTATACCCCGACAGGAATATCGGCATTCACCACGCTCTCTGCGGATAACAGGTTACGCATTATCGCCGAGGGTCATATTAATCTTTCAAATATTCTGATCAATAAGGCGAAAAATATCTTCATGGCGGCCAATGGGATGATTGAAATGGCTGCCTATGCGGATTTTGATGATGAGGAGAACCGCACTGGGGGGATTCGACTTGATGATGAAACTCAACACGCGCTCATCAACCAGCGTCTGCACCAGCTCAGTCACCTGGAAGCGGATGAAAATATTGAGGTTCACGCGGGAAAAGTGATTGATCTGCGAACCCTGTCGTTGACAGCGGGGAAAGATATCACCCTGACCAGTGGTGATGCGCTTGATATCAGTACGGAAGACGCCTATGAATATGAAAATGGCGATAAAAAATACGCTGTCAATGAGGACGATATTGATGATGAGGAAAATGAACCCTCCGCTGCCCCATTTCAATTCCCGATAATAAAAAGCACCCTCACGGCCGGTAACAATTTAACCCTGAATGCCGGCGGTCAGATTGTAGATACTGACGCCAGGTTGCTGGTCAAAGGGACGACGACAATCGCCCAAAACAACACCGAATTGCACTCAGCTGAAGGAAAGTATAATGCCGTTGCAGGAAAGTATACGCCGGTCACCTCTGCGCTGATTGACCGGGCATTAAGCGGTGCGCCGCAACTGACCCTCAATCTCGCCGAAGTCGAAGGGGAAGTGCCCGGGATCCAACTGGCGGATAAACAAACGCGCATCACCTCGAAAAACAATCGCCCGATTATTCATATTGCAGCCCCGAACACCCGGGGCGTTTCACATAACCGTTATCAGGCATTTAATGTCGGGACCTCAGGACTGGTATTGAATAACGCGACCCACGACACCCGGTCTTTGCTGGCCGGGCACATTAGCGCGAATCTGAACTTCACCGGTCAACCGGCTGAGCTGATTATTCATGAAGTCGTGGGGGCGGTTGCCTCAAATCTGCAAGGCCTGCTGGAAGTGGTGGGAAAAAAAGCCCCGGTCGTCATCGTCAACCCGAATGGCATCACCTGTAATGGCTGTGGCTTTATCCATACCCCGGCAGTGACATTCTCGACCGGGAAACCGGTGTTTGATAAAGAGGGCGCGTTAGCGGCCTTAACCGTGAAAAAAGGCACCCTCACCCTGGGTGAAAAAGGGCTGGATGCAACGGCACAGGATAAGGTCGAGATTATCAGCCGGGCCACACAGCTTCACGGTAAACTCCGGGCGAAAAACCTGACATTGACCCAAGGGCCCAACCGGATTGATGTCAAGCGCGGGACCCTTGTCCCCCTGACAGGGGAAGGTTATACCTCGTGGGAAGCGATTGAAACCCGGCCATTGGGCGGCATAGAGGCCAATGTGCTCCGGGTAGTCAGTACCGAACCGGGTAAGGCGGTCAAGCTGACGACAACGCCAGGCGATATCCGTTTGATCGCTGACGGCAATATCTCTCTGGCAAATACATTAATTAACCGGGCGAAAAATATCTTTTTAGCCAGCAATGGGAAGATTGACGTTTCTCTCTCGCCTCTGCGCCCGTTCAGCCAATGGCAAGCGGATGAAAATATTGAAATCCATGCGGGCGCAGGGATAAATCTGGCGGGCATTGCCCTGACGGCGGGAAAAGATATTGCCCTGACCAGTGGTGACGCGATGAAGATGGGGCCAGTCACCGCCGGCAACACGTTAACCCTGATTGCCCGCCACACGATGACGGAGACCCCCTTATCGGCAGCAGGGGCGACCACCGTCGCTAAAAACAGCACTGCATTGCACTCAGCCAAAGGCAAGTATACCCCGGTGACCACGGCGCTGATTGACCTCGCCTCAGGCCATTCCCCCCGGCTGACCCTCCCTGTCCCGGAAATAGCCGGTGGCATACCCGGGCTGATACTGGCGGATAAGCAAACCCGCATCACCTTGAAAAACAATCGCCCGATTATTCATATTGCGGCGCCGAATGCCCGGGGGATTTCGCATAACCGTTATCAGACGTTTAATGTCGGGGCCTTAGGCGTGGTGTTGAATAATGCGACCGCTGAGACCTCATCCGTCCTGGCGGGGCCGATTAAGGCAAACCCCAACTTCAACGGTCAATCGGCAGGGCTGATTATTCATGAAGTGGTGGGGACGATTGCCTCAAATTTACAGGGCCTGCTGGAAGTGGCGGGGCAAACAGCCGCGGTCTTCATGGCCAACCCGAATGGCATGACCTGTAACGGTTGCGGCTTTATCCAGACCCCGGCGATCACCTTATCCACCGGTCAGCCGGTGTTGGATAAAGACGGGGCGTTAGCGGCCTTAGAAGTAAAAAAAGGCACCCTGACCCTGGGTGAAAAAGGGCTGGAGGCGACGGCGCAGGATGTCGATATTCTCAGCCGGGCCGCCCTATTTAACGGCAAAATACAGGCGAAAAACCTGACACTGACACACGGCCCCAACCGGATTGATGTCAAACGTGGCACCCTGATCCCCATCACAGGGGAAGGTGATACCCCTTGGGAAGCGATTAATATCCCGTCGTCGGGAGGCATGTCTGCCGATAAAATTCAGCTGGTGAGTACCGAGCCGGGTAAGGAAGTTAACCTGACCCACCTGACGGCAACGCAAGGCACCCTCCATGTGACTGCTGATGGCGAAGTGACGCTGGGCAAGGTGCAGGCGAAAACGGACATCACCGTCAGCAGTCAGGCAATAAGAACAGCGGAACAGAGTGAGGTGCAGGCCGGGAAAGATATCACGCTGGCGACAAACACGCTGGATAACCGGGGGCAGATTGTGGCAGGCGGTGATATGCGGTTATTTGTTGATCGCCTGCACAATGGGCTGCATGCGTGGCTTGAAGCCCGTCATCATCTCTGGCTGCAAAAAGACGCAAGCGGCCACCTCAGCACCCGTGTTGACAACGATTCAGCAACACTGAAAACCCGGCAGGGGGATATCGTTATTCGCACCACAGCCCTCAGTCATTCGGGCGGCGCCAACCTCACTGCGGGCGCGAATGCGTATATCAATGCGACAAAGCTTGATAACAGCGGCCAGTTTAAGGCGCAGAACAATCTCATCTTAACCGGTAACCATTTTAACGGGACGGCCGGTACACTCTCCGCCGCGCTGAATGTGGTGGCTGACTTTATTCATCAATTCAGGGGGAGTGCATTAATCTCCGCTAAAAATATTCTGCTGCATGCCGGTGACATTACCGGCATGGGGCACCTCGAGGCGGAAAATGACCTGTCAGTCATCGGTGAAGGTCAAATTGAGGTTAACGGCAGCAAACTGGCGGCACAGAAGGATCTGACACTGATAGCAGGCAACGATATCACCGCCTATAACGCCGGACTGACAGGTGAAAATGTGGCGCTGCTCGCGCGTGAAGGCGACATCCGGATAAGCGGTGACGGCGCAAGTATTTCAGCCCATCACCAGATGCAGATGGTCGCCGGTAACAAACTGGATCTCCAGGGGACATTGGCGACAAAGAAAAATCTGACCCTCATGGCCGGCCACGATATCGCCATCAATCAAGCCGGGCTGACAGGGGAAAATGTTGAACTGCTTGTGCGTGAAGGTAACATCCGAATAAGCGGTGATGGCTCACGTATTTCGGCGGATAACCAGGTGCAGATGGTCGCGGGTAACAGGCTGGATCTCCGGGGAACATTGGCGGCAAAGAAAAATCTGACCCTCACGGCGGGCAACGGTATCACCGCCTATGACGCCGGGCTGACAGGCGAAAATGTTGCGCTGCGCGCACGTGAAGGTGACATCCGGATAGGCGGTGACGGCGCAAGTATTTTGGCCAATCACCAGGTGCAGATGTTTGCCGGTAACGCACTGGATCTCTACGGTATGGTGTTAGATAAAGCCGACAATATAACGTTAAACGCCGGACATAAAATTAATGCCAACCGGGCTAAATTGACGGCAAAGAAAAACCTGACCCTGATGGCGGGCAACGGTATCACCGCCCGTGACGCCGGGCTGACAGGGGAAAATGTTGAGCTGCTCGCACGCGACGGTGACATCCAAATGGGCCGCGACGGCTCACGTATTTCGGCCGGCAACAACGTGCATCTGTTTGCGAGTCAGGAACTGGATCTCCAGGGGATTTTGTTAGATAAATCCACTCACCTGACGTTAAATGCGGGGCATAAAATTAATGCCCGCCGGGCTAAATTGGCGGCAAAGAAAAACCTGACCCTCATCGCCGGCCATGATATTGCCGCGGATCACGCTGAGTTGACAGGGGAAAATGTTGAATTACTCGTGCATGAAGGCGACATCCGGATGGGCAGGGATCAGTCTTATTCATGGTCTGGTCTTTCGGCCAGGGATCATTTACGGATTTCAGCGGGCCGCGATCTGGATCTCTACGGCACCCCATTCGATAAATCACGCCATCTGACGTTCAGTGCGGGTCGTCACCTGAATGCCAGCCAGAGTCAATTAAACGCGGCGGGCAATCTTCATCTGTTTGCCGGCCATGACTTACTGTTGCGGCGAGCCCGTCTCAATGCCGGGCAACAAGTCACATTAAGCGCCGGTCACGATATCGATATGTCCCGTCACCCCACGTCAGAAAGCCGGTTGCGTGTCGCCGATTTAGCGGGATCCATCACCCAAATCACCGCAGGTGATCAGCTGCAACTCAGTGCGGGGGGCGATATCGTGGGCAGGATAGCCCGATTAACTTCAACGCAGGGAAGCGTGTTGATTAACGCCGGTCGGGATTTCATTTTCTCTGCCCAGAAATATTCGCCTGTTAACGATGAAGATCAACACTATCTGTATGCCACCGGCACCATCAACGCCGCCCACAACCTCACCTTAACGGCGACAGGTAACCTGTTGACATACGGCACAAATTTGACATCCGGCAGTGATATGCGGCTTTCCGCCGGGGGAAATGTGCGTTTTGAATCGTTGCCTGAATTTATCCGGGAAGGGAACAGTGGACGCTTTACGCAACACGCCAGTCAGTTGAAAAGTGGCGGCGCATTAACGCTCCGCGCTCAGGGCAGTATTTTATTCCAGGCCACGGAACTCATCGCGAGAGGCGTGATGGATATCACGGCAACAGGCGGCTTTCTTTATGCGCAAGCCATGGAGGAGGTTTACCGATGGGAAGAAGAGAAGAAAAGCTGTCACCGCGTTTTGGGCATTAAATCCTGTAAAATTTTTGGCTCTAAGACGGAAACCCGCAGAAAAGAGCGTTCAACCAATAAAGTCACCGAATTTACCGCCGGCGGGGATATCAACCTGAGGGCAAAAGATGACGTGACCCTGGAAGCGAGCCGGATAGACACCCAGAAAAACGCGAAAATCACCAGCCAGACGGGGAAAGTGAACTTCCGGGCGATGCCCAATACGGCTTTTGAGCAGACCGTCACGACATCCACCGGTTTTTTCATCACGCACCGCGATAAAGGCCACAGTGAAAAGACCTGGATCATCCCGTCGGTACAGGTTGGCGGTACGCTGACGGTGGAGGCGGCGAAAGGCATCAGTGCGGATGTGAAGGTTAAAGACGGACAGTTACTGGAAGACGTATTAGCGGGACTCGGTAACACCCCCGGTACCGAATGGTTGAAAAATATGCAAGACCGCAATGATGTCCGGTGGAATGAGGTTAAAGACGCCTACCGTCATTGGGACAAAAAAAGCACCCGCTTAAACCCGGTTGCAGGGGCCGTGATCGCGATTGCGGTGGCTGCGGTCACGGCGGGCTCTGGCCTGGCGGCCTGGGCGGGAAGCGGTGCTGTGGGTGCGACAGGTGCCACCGGTGTCACGGCGAGCGCGGTTTATGGGGCGGCGTATGGCGGAATGATAGGGTTAGCTTCGCAGGCGGCGGTGGCTTTAGTTGAAAATAAAGGGGATCTCACCCAAACACTGTCAACCTTAGCGCAGCGCGACGCCGTCAACTCCCTGGTGACCCAAATAGCGGTAGGTGGGGCATTAGGCGGATTGGACCACACGATGGGCTGGGGAAAATTAGTCGAAGGAACAGGCGTGGTCGATCCGATAAAAGCGCAGCTTCCCTTATTGAGTAACAATAACTGGAGTCAGGTGGCCCAGCGGATTGCGGCGCATTCCGTCGTGAGCTCAACACTGGGTACAGCCATGAATGGCGGCAGTTTTACGGATAATCTGCAAGCGGCGTTACTGAGCAATATCGGTAACCAGATGAATGCGGAAGGGGCCAAACTGATTGGGGATAACGGGGAAATTCTGGGAGTGCCGGGTAAAGCCCTCAGCCATGCGGCGGTTGCAGCCCTTGCGGCAGAAATGGGGGGCGGTGATGCCAAAGGGGCAGCGGTGGGAGCGTTGGCCGCTGAATTAGCGGCTATAACGCTGGACAAAACCTTCAGCGACCCGATGAACATTCAGGCGGGGGGCAAAATTATCGGCGGTGTTGCGGGTGCGATTGCGACCAATAGCGCAGAGGGCGCTAACAGCGGTGCCAATGCCGGTGAAATTGTCATTGTCTACAATTCACTGGCCCATCTTCTGGCCGCAGCAGAGAAAGAAAAATCAGGCACAATCAAAACCTACGAGGAGAAAAAGAGCGCCTTTTGTCAGCAGTCACCGGAGGCGTGTAAGCAAGCCGGGGAAATTATCAGCGTTGGTACTGACTTTGTGCCCGTTATTGGGGATATCAAAGGCTTTGTTGAGGCTGAGAGCGCATTAGATTATCTGGTTGCCGCAGTAGCGATTATTCCGGGTGCGGGTGATGCCGCCGGGAAGACTATCAAGGCGGCAGAGAAAGCCTTACAAAAAGGCAACGTTGGGGAAGCTTCTAAGCTGATTAATCAAGCTCGTGATACGCTAAGATTGGCCCCCAAGCCTAAAACAGTTCCAAAAATTAATTCTGAGCATGTTTTTCATGGTGAAATTAATAAGAAAGGAAAAGCTGTGGGATTCCATCATGAAGCTGGTATCGGTTATCAGGGAAAAGCACGTATTACTGAGATCACTACACCACCAAATGCTCAAGGAGTTTATCGTGGAAAGATTGAAGTATTTAACTCTCAAACAGGGCAATGGATGAAAAAAGGTACTGAATCGACTTTCTTCCCAAAATCATGGAATCGCCAGAAAATAATGTCAGAAGTCAGAGGCGCTTATAAAAATGGTACAGTACAACCAGGAGGAAAATGGGAAGGTGTATCGCCAAGTGGTGTAACAATTGGCGGTTACTTAGATCGTCATGGAAATATCAATACCGCATTCCCAATTCTTTAGAGTAAAAATTAAGATGAAATATTATATTGATGAACGCGGCCATTGCCGCGCTAAAGCTGAAACAGAAAATCATTTGATCATATCATTCCTAGAATTTGATGTGCAGAGTAGCCTATATGGTACTAACGAATATATTTCTTTATGTGAATCAGTCAGTAATGGCGAATTGCCACAATGGGAGGGTACGGGTAATGCCCATACTATCACCATCAAACCTGATGGCGTCGAAATTTTTAATGAGTACACAGAAGAAAGTCTGAAAATTACCAGCATAGAAGAGTTCAAAGGTTATCTTGAACAATGGAAGGCGCTGATCTTAAGTAAAACATAAACCTGATAAGGCCGGAAAATCCCCGCTATTTTTCGGCCTTATTAACGGTCTATCGTGGCGAATGTCCACTGTAAATGACGGCAGTTTTACGGATAATCTGCAAACCGCGTTATTGAACCATATTGGCAACCAGATGAATTCGGAAGGGGCCAGGCTGATTGGGGATAACGGGGAAATTCTGGGTGTGCCGGGTAAAGCCCTCAGCCATGCGGCGGTTGCTGCCCTTGCGGCAGAAATGGGGGGCGGCGATGCCAAAGGGGCAGCGGTGGGGGCATTGGCCGCTGAATTAGCGGCTATACGTCAGAAGGTGATGTCAGAAATTAGAGGGGCTTATAAAAATGGTACAATACAACCAAATGGTAAATGGTCAGGAACATCACCAAGCGGAGTAAAAATTGAGGGATGGCTTGATTCATCGGGCAATATCAGAACCGCCTATCCATTATATTAATGTAAGAGAATGTATGAAATTTTTAATTGCTGAGGATGGATATCCTGCTTTAGGTGCTGATTATGAGCATCATGTACTGGCTGATTTCTTAAGGGGTGATGTACAGGCTGATGTATCCTGCACTGATGAATATATTTCCTTATGTGAATCAGTCAGCAGTGGGCAACTTCCTGAATGGGAGGGCACCGGTAATGCCCATACTGTTACCATCAAACCTGATGGCGTCGAAATTTTTAATGAGTATACAGAAGAAAGTCTGAAAATTATCAGCATAGAAGAGTTCAAAGGTTATCTTGAACAATGGAAGGCGCTGATCTTAAGTAAAACATAAACCTGATAAGGCCGGAAGATCCCCGCTATCTTTCGGCCTTATTAACGTCCTATCGTGGCGAATGCCCACTGTAAATGGCGGCAGTCTCACGGATAATCTGCAAGCTGCGTTATTGAACCATATCGGTAACCAGATGAATGCTGGGGATAACGGGGAAATTCTGGGAGTGCCGGGTAAAGCCCTCAGCCATGCGGCGGTTGCAGCCCTTGCGGCAGAAATGGGGGGCGGTGATGCCAAAGGGGCAGCGGTGGGGGCATTGGCCGCAGAACTGGCAGCTATAACGCTGGACAAAACCTTCAGCGACCCGATGAACATTCAGGCAGGTGGCAAAATTATCGGTGGTGTTGCCGGTGCGATTGCGACCCATAGCGCAGAGGGTGCTAACAGCGGTGCTAATGCCGGTGAAATTGTCATTGTCTACAATTCACTGGCCCATCTTCTGGCCGCAGCAGAGAAAGAAAAATCAGGCACAATAAAAACCTACGAGGAGAAAAAGAGCGCCTTTTGTCAGCAGTCACCGGAGGCGTGTAAACAAGCCGGGGAAATTATCAGAGTTGGTACTGACTTTGTGCCCGTTATTGGGGATATCAAAGGTTTTGTCGAGGCTGAGAGCGCATTAGATTATCTAGTTGCCGCAGTAGCGATTATTCCGGGTGCGGGTGATGCTGCCGGGAAAACTATCAAGGCGGTTGAGAAAGCCTTACAGAAAGGTGACGTTGGAGAAGCGTCTAAACTGATCAATAAAGCTAGTAGTGAAATCTCTGCATATGACTCGGCAACCTATCCGAAATTGAAGCATGATTTGGCAAAACAAAATTTGCACAATATTGCTTCACAGGATTCAAGACTAGCCGCAGCGATTAAAGGAGATAATGGCAAGGTTAACTTCGGCATAGGAAGTGGAAGTCGTGAAGAAGCTGATCAGTTAGGGAAAATATGGGTTGGTGATGGCGCAAGACCAATCAGCGATGGAACTGGCTTAGTTAGCGCTGATGGTACACGTGTATATAGATACCCCAAAGAAAAACCTAACGCACCAATCTCTGTAAATCCAACAGGGGTTCAGGCTAATTTTGAAACGTACACCATTAATCCAATAACAGGACAAAAAGTTAAAACTGGTGATGGTCATTTGAGTGTATTTAAAGAGAAATAAGAAGATGAAAGCTGTGTTAAAAACTTTAGGAAATGATTGGTGTGATCTTAATACTTTCGTACCTGAAGAAGTTGATAGTTTTAATTTATTGCTAACTCTATCTATAGGTCCAGAACAAGAAGATGGTATAAATTATTTTCAGGTAAATGTTTGTACCCCTGAATGGTTTTGCAAACACCAATGGGAGCCAGAACTAATGCGGCACACACTTCTGGTACGTAAATATGATCTGGATGAAATCCAAAAAACCATCACGGACTATATTGATCAATGCGAAGGTGATGACTGGATGGAAATAGCCCAAAAGCTTTCCCGTGTATTTGCCTGGGAATATGAAGATTATCAACCTTAACCTGTTGTTATCCAAAGAGCCCAGCTCAAGAGCTGGACTCTTCCTTTAGCCGTCAGTCATTCTCAGCCAGTTGAATGATGAACTGTCTGGTCATTAGCGGCAGAACTGGCGGCCATAACGCTGGATAAAACCTTTAGCGACCCGATGGCAATTCAGGCCGGTGGTAAAGTTATCGGCGGTGTTGCGGGTGCGATTGCGACCCATAGCGCAGAGGGCGCTAACAGCGGTGCCAATGCCGGTGAAATTGTCATTGTCTACAATTCACTGGCCCATCTTCTGGCCGCAGCAGAGAAAGAAAAATCAGGCACAATCAAAACCTACGAGGAGAAAAAGAAAGTCTTTTGTCAGCAGTCACCGGAGGCGTGTAAGCAAGCCGGGGAAATTATCAGCGTTGGTACTGACTTCGTGCCCGTTATTGGGGATATCAAAGGCTTTGTCGAGGCTGAGAGCGCATTAGATTATCTGGTTGCCGCAGTAGCGATTATTCCGGGTGCGGGTGATGCCGCCGGGAAAACTATCAAGGCGGTTGAGAAAGCCTTACAGAAAGGTGACGTTGGAGAAGCTTCCAAACTGCTCAATAAGGCCAGTGATGAAATAAGACAGTTACCAAAACCAGGAACGACATTAATCCCCAGCAATGGTGTTGGAGCAGGAAGTGTTTTCAAAGTTGATGATGCTCAGTTAGGAAAAAAACTTGGAAAGCATATTGAAGATTTTGGCGGTAATGCATCAAATGCTACAGATAGAAAAATGCTGCTGGATAAAATAAATGATATAGGTAACAACGCAGATAAAACAATCCCAGGAGTTTTTGCTGGACAAGGCCCTAATGGAACAAGAGGTGATGTGTTCTTCAAAATAAAGGGTAATGATGTTGTTGTTACTAAACCAGACGGAACTTTTGTTACCATCCTAAAAGATGGGGTTAATAATACTTCTGTCAAAAACGCTCTAAAAGGAGAGCCTCGTTGAATATTATTTCTAAAGAAGCCCATGATTGGGGAATGGGCATTATTGGTAGCCGCCTTAAATCTGTTCAGGGATTAGTCTATATGCTGCACGTAGAGGATATAGAGCACCCTCAAGAATTATTTTTCGAATTTGAAGGGGCTGATATATCAAGGAAGATATCTTGTGGTCAAGACGGCTCATCACTAGTTGTATGCAGTAAGCCGATGATCGAGAGTGACTTAGGTGAATACGGGAAACAAATAATTAAGGATATATCCCAACATTCAATATTCAATAGATTGATAGGCCAGAAGTTATCTTGTTTTAATGCTATTTACTCTGAAATTGAGCAATGTGTCATTGGTTTCAGTTTTATTTTTTATAATTATGGTCAGATTAGCTTGCTTAATTTGGGAGATGAAATATATATATATAACGATATTCCAGAGTGTATTTTTCTTGAGGAGAAAATCACTTTAGTAAAAATAGTAAATCTATAATTGAAATCCCAGTATAAATATGAACTGCCCCCACAAAGTTGGACAGGTTACACTAAGCAGCTAATGATACCTGAGTCCGGAATTCCACCGGACTCAGACCATTTAATCTTGGATGCTTTGGCCGCTGGATTAGCTGCAATACACCGGATAAAACATTCAACAACTCAATGAAAACTCAGGCAGTAAAACTATTCGATATAGAACAGGTGTCGTTATAACTGATTGACTGGATGCATCCTATTTGGGATCCATTGAGACATAGAATCGACAAAAGACGAGGTTGAGTAATATCACTACAATACTCGGAATGAGAATTGCTTTATAGATTTGTCATCTTTCTAATATGGTTAACTTTCTCTTTTTACTTTTTTTCCCTTTTTGGGTGATTGGTAAACTACTTTTTTCAGTGATTAGTGAGCTAAGGGTAAAAAGCAGGTATCCATTAATACCAAATTTTTAAAAGGTACAGAGTTACTAAAAACGGCTTATTCCCTGTCATGTTTAATGTATTTTATCGACAATGCTATTTTCCGAGTATTTTACATTTACCTAACCTGCTATGACTATTTAAAAGCACGAAAACAGAGATATTAAAGCTTTTATATAAAATACGGATTTAACCATTAACAGAAAACTTAAAATAAATCAGCGAGAAAAAGAATATTATCCGAAAAAAATAAAGGAGTATCTTTATACCATCAGGCTATTTACGGGTTGATTTATGAAGATAAAAGACTTATAAAAACTGCGCAAAATTGCCGGTAAAACAGCGTTAGCAAAGATAAAAGTGAGTATAATCAACGTTGGTTAAACGTAAAAGCACAATATACCATGATGATTAAACTTAATAAAAATCAAGTAGTAAAAGCAATAAAAACAACGGTTAAAACCTTATTGCATTGATTAAAACTAGAAGTTAAAAAATGACTTTTAATAACAATTTAAAACCAGTCCATCATAAATTTATCAGTAAAAAATGAGAAAAAGAATCGGTTTTATTAATGCTTATATACCACGTAAAAAAAGATAAATAAAAACAGGAATCGGTTAATCAGACAATCTGCTTTCTAAAATGAACCGACTTTAATAACGTTTTCAACCGGTGAATAAACTCTTTCATAAACCAGTTAAATAATCATTCATAAAAAATAGGAATAACAAAATCCGCAAATAAATAACTCAACCGAATACGAGCTGGATGACTTACAGCGTTGTTATGTGGAATTTGTTATGTAACACTGCGATACATTAAATACATCCGTTAAAACTTGTTTTATACTATTTAATCCCGTTTAATAGCATTGCTTTTCTACCGTTTGATTTAAATCATGTCTCTTTTTATACCATTAAATGCGATTTAACGCTAAAATCAATTCATATCGTTATTTTTCCAAGCTTTTTCAGAGTGTAAACCTTACTGAATTAACCTTTTTATCCATTTTTCATTGCACTATTTCTTTATGGCTTATTTCGTAAAATAACGGCTAGAAAGATTTTGAATGCCCATTTATTCAGATAATATTCTTTTATGCACTGATTTTTTTCAATTCTCTGTTAATGGTATTAAATACCACATTCATTTATTTAATGCTTTTTAAACTTTTTCATACTTTTTTCTGCTAATTTACTTAATACGGTTAATCCTGTTAAATGTTTTAATATATCTCATGTTTTTGTTATCGGATTAACGCTGTTATTTTGCCTTATTAATCAATTAAAAGCGGATTTTAAGTTTTTTAATAAGGTGATAAAACAACAGAGCTAATTCAATAATAAGAATATGAGGTTATCTCAAAACATTTAACCGAATGACTATTTAAAAACGAAAGTATGGAGATTAAGACGTTTATATAAAAGACAGATTTAACTTAATAAACGTGATTTTCAGGAGAACAGTAAATTGCATTTAATCGAAATCTATTAAACATTAACAGAGAGTTGAAAGGAAATCAGCGTGAAAAAGAGTATTATCTAAACAGGCTCATATTAAAGTGCTCTCTCGTCATCATTATTACGTAAGCTATAAAAAATGGATAAAACGGTATCCATGCTTCCATGATGAACCATACCTCGGGGTGCTGTGCGGTGGGTTTCGCTGTAATGTTAGCCGAAAATATTTTGGGTCAGTTTGGTGATGTGTAGATATCTATAGCCTTTAGGCAGGGGAACAGTCAGAATATTTGGTTTACAATAACATTAAGTACACCCTAACAGTTACTGGTTGAAAATAATATGATTTCTAATGCTACAGAGGCGTTGGCTGATTTTACCCGTCGTTATGTTGATGTGTGGCAAAAGGAAACCGGAGCCTCACCTGCCAGTAGGGAGCTTTATGGTGTGCCATCACCTTGCATTACCCGTACTGGTAATGACATGGTTTATTGGCTTCCGCAGCCTTTTCTTTCAGAAGATAAGCTGAATAGAGTTGAAGTTGCACTGGATATCCAATTACAGCCAGCAATTCATGATTTTTATACATCGCAATTGGCCGGTGATATGACGGTAATGTTTGAAGATCAGCAGGTTAGTTTGATTCAGGTCTGGAGTGAGGATGACTTTATCCGTTTACAGGAGAACCTGATAGGGCATCTGGTGACGCAAAAGCGGCTGAAGCTATCGCCAACGGCATTTATCGCGACTATGGATTCGGATATGAGTATCATTTCTCTATGTAATTTGACCGGTGAAGTCATTCTGGAGCAGTTTGGCAGTAACAAACGAACTCGCCTGTCTACTGACTTAATTGAGTTTCTTGGCGCAATTGAGCCCGTCTTCACTCTTTAGGCTTGGATTTTTAACTCTGAATTTGTGAGATATCTCTCACACTTTATGTAAGAGATGTCATTGTTTACTTTGGTGAGTTTAACATCAGTTTATTATTTTTATTTTATTTCAATAGCCTATAAATAATTACAGATTTTATTTGCTTTACTGATTTACCGGTTCCATTTGTATGGCTTGTTTCATACAGCGAATTAATTCATTCTGTCCCTCGCAGGAAAGGAATCATTGCGCATAACTTCTCAAGGACAAATAGGGTGATGATGGTCAGGATGACTGATGCAATGCATAACAGGATTGTATGCAATATAAATAAAAATGATGGGTAAGGGATAACCAATTAAGGATAATCTGTCAGGGAATGAGCAGGGAGCAAACTATTAGCCGGACTGCTATAAAAGCACAACTTCAAGGGAGTGTTAGTTCGCTCCCTTCTCTTTATTTGATTGATGGAAAAAGCAAATTTTCAGCTTAGAGGTTATCAATGATATTCTTATGAACTTGGTAACTTTGAATAAATATTTATCAGGCTGAAAATATGAGTACTGAAAAACAAATTCTGCAAAAATTACAACTAATTGAACAAGCTATGAGGGAAATTGACCTATGGCAGAGTTATCCTCCTAAAGCGGAAGCTTTCAAAAGTGTTGAACCATTTTCAATTGATACGATGCTGGCTGAAGAGTGGTTACAGTGGGTATTAATTCCGGGAATGTATACGTTGCTGGAACAGGGCGAAAAGTTACCTGCGGCATTCGCTATCGCTCCTTATTTTGAAGAATCTTATAAAGAAGAGGCTACCGGGCGTTGTCAGCAACTACTTGAACATCTTCGTGCCTTAGATCGCTTATTTATTCAAGGTAATTCCTGATATGTTGGAAGTGTTATATCAGGATGATCATATTGTGGCAGTCAATAAGCCTGCGGGGTGGTTAGTTCATCGTAGTTGGTTAGCGCGTCATGAAACTGTCTTTGTTATGCAGACATTGCGCGATCAGATTGGTCAGCATGTTTTCCCGGTACACCGTCTGGATAGACCAACATCAGGCGTATTGTTAATGGCGCTTTCCAGTGATGTTGCTCGTCAGCTTTCCCAACAGTTTGAATATTATCAGTTGCAAAAAACTTATCATGCTGTCGTGCGTGGCTATGTGCTGGAACCCGATATTATCGATTATGCTCTGGTTGAAGAGTTGGATAAAATTGCCGATAAATTTGCAGACAGCGATAAAGAGGCGCAACCCAGTGTGACTTATTATCGACCATTGGCGAAAGTAGAATGTCCGGTAGAGATTGGCCGTTATCCTACATCACGCTTTAGTCTGCTGGAATTGACACCTAAAACAGGCCGGAAACATCAATTGAGACGGCATATGGCACATATTCGTCATCCAATTATTGGTGATACGACACATGGTGATTTACGGCAGAATAGAGGGATTACCACTCATTACCAAACCAGCCGGTTGATGCTGCATGCCAGTTTGCTTGAATTGGATCACCCTGTTACCGGTGAGAAGTTATCACTTACGGCAAAATGGGATGCGTCGTGGCAATATTTGATGCAACAATTTGGCTGGCAAGGCATTATTCCTGATTTGGAATATGAAAGTCATTAGGACGAAGAAAGAATACCTGTTTGCTTTGTCTCTTGATTGAGGTAATTAAGAGACAAAGGCAAGAATAAATAAAATATTATAAATGAAAATTTTCAATATATGATATTATGGGTTTGCACTGGTTAATGTCATTATTTTTTAGAGTTAATTATTGAATGAAAAACAGTTGATGTTCCTACTGAGGAAATTAATAATATTGTGAATCCAGTAACTATTTCTTCAATTTCAGCACCTAAATAAATAGTATAAAAAAGAATAATCATAGTAATAAATACATAAACGCCTGATTGCATACCCAAGGTATAAAGAGAATCTTTAGAATATAAACCCAGGTAAGAGAAAAAAACGGGTTGCATCAGTGTATTAGCTAAAAATACCAGGTTCGTAAATAACAAGTAGAATATACCCGAGCCCATAATAATGCCAAGTAAACAGAATCCAAGAGCAAATAATTGAATGATATTACCTACTATAATTTTTTTTCTGAAAGGTACGGGTTTCATCACTTTAATGATCGCAATTGCACAAGGGAACCATATAATCAACAAGTTATGACAATAAATCCACTGATTACTCCCCATAATATTCTATGGAGAGCATCCAACCAAACGGGAATCAATGTTTCCCCTTCTGAAAAGAGAATGCAATTGATAGTTGCTAATAATAAGAGTAATCCAAAGAGATTCTTTCTGAAAAAAATAGTATTCGCTTTTCGGATGACAAAGGATATTGTTATACATCCCAGAGAGAGCCCTAATAAATAGGAAAAAACAGGAATATAAGCATTTAAAACTATGCTTCCATCTTTAAGTACGGTATCTACCCAGATCATTAGACCCGATGAGCCGGTGATGTTTGCAGCACTTAATAACACACTAAGCACGACAGCCCTATTATTAAACATGGTGATCGTCCTCCTTATGCATATTTACTTCTGCCATTCTAGTAATTTCATTCTACTATTATTTTCATTGAAATAGAGTATAAGTAATTTTTAATACCAATGAAAATATTATCAGCTAAAATTTTTCCAAAAAGTAACGTTAATATTAAATTATTATTGGCTGAATAACTTAGTTTAATACCACTTTATTTTGCTGCTTCATGGCGGTTTTTAGAGGAAATTTAAGTTATCTATTTGAATTATATTTAATTTTGCAGGAATTGTTAAAGATGCAATGTTGGTGATTACTTGTTACCGTTTTATGTAGAATAGCCACAGTCATTGATCAGTGCATCTGTCCGTAATTAGCCTGACAGATATATCATTAGTTATTAGTGCTGATGAGATATTGTTTACATGACAGAGGCAGCCCAACAGTGGCAACATTTGATTGGTGCGACGACTTAGCTGGCAAAGTAATTATCCCTGATTTGGAAAGGGTTGAATTTTCTGTGGTTGCCAGCGAGGATAATTAATAATTCCTTTAAAAAGAGATAATAGGCGATGGCGAAGATTGGTATTTTTGTTGGTACTGTTTACGGTAATGCCCTGGCAGTTGCAGAAGAAGCACAGCTAATCCTTGAACAACAAGGCCATGAGATAGAAGTATTTGAAGAGGGGGAGTTGGAACAGTGGCAATCCTATCTGAATCAGGTAATTTTAGTTATCACTTCAACGACTGGACAAGGGGATTTGCCTGATAATATTCAGCCGCTTTATTGTGCTTTGCGGGATGAATTAGGTTATCAGCCGGAATTACGCTATGGCGTTATTGCTTTGGGTGATGGCAGTTACGAGAATTTTTGTGGTGGTGGTCGTACTTTTGATGAGCTGTTACACGAGCAGGGAGCAATAAGAATCGGTGAGGTTCTTCTGGTGGATGCAATAGAAGAAGCTGAACCGGAAGTTTTTGCTCAGTCCTGGATCAAACAGTGGGGCGAATTAGTTGAATAATTTTAATACACCGTTTATACCGGATAGGATATAAGCGGTGTAGTGATATATGAACCGCTTTATTTACGGGTTAATTTTTCCAGGTCGGCTTCAATCTCGGCAATTTTATTGGCAACAACGTGTTCAAGATGGCGCAGGTCATCAAGGATTTTATGTTTCAAATCGACGTCTGCCTGATCACGTTTGCAAATTTGATCCAACTCTTCAATCACATAACGCAGGTTAGTATTGATTTCGTTGATCTCTTTGTATCCTTGCTCTGCATTGTCTGAAGCAACCGTTTTGCGTTGACGTGGATATTTGAATTTCACGCTTTTGGCAAAGAATTCTCCTTTATCTTTGCGAAAATAGATTTTCAGGATGTCATTGTTAGCTTCCTGACGCAGACTGTAGCGGTCAATCTCTTCGGGATATGTGATCCCCAGACTCTTTAAGTTATCGTACATGGCACCACCTTAAGGGTATTTTTCCCAGTAGGTTATTAATGCGTTATTTTGAATTTGGATCGTGCTTAAACTCCTTATGTACTCGGTGTACGTTCGGGATTATGCACAGTGCCCACGTTCAAACTACCTATATTAATAACACTGACTGAGGTCGGTAATGATGATAAAAAGCAAAAAAATAGCGGACTTATTATCCGCTATTTTGAAGTTTAATCTATCGCTCTTAAGAGTTCATTAATGCTCACTTTTGCCCGTGTTTTAGCATCCACTTTTTTTACAATGACAGCGCAATATAGGCTGTAACTGCCATCTTTCGATGGGAGGTTGCCAGAGACAACAACAGAGCCGGCAGGGACTCGGCCATAATGGATTTCGCCTGTTTCACGATCATAGATTTTGGTGCTTTGACCGATGTAGACGCCCATTGAAATCACAGAACCTTCTTCGACAATGACACCTTCTACAATTTCAGAACGGGCGCCGATAAAGCAGTTATCTTCAATAATGGTCGGGTTGGCTTGCAATGGTTCCAGCACGCCCCCGATACCGACACCCCCGGATAAATGGACGTTTTTACCAATTTGGGCACAGGAGCCAACAGTTGCCCAGGTATCTACCATTGTTCCTTCATCGACATAGGCGCCGATGTTGACATACGAAGGCATCAGCACACAGTTGCGGGCGATAAAGGCTCCCTGCCGCGCTGCCGCAGGAGGCACCACGCGAAAACCCTCTTTTTCAAATCTCGCTTGATCGTAATTAGCGAATTTCATCGGGACTTTATCGAAATAACGGCTTTCGGTACCCTCCATGACCTGATTTTCATTGATACGGAAAGAGAGCAGTACCGCCATTTTCAGCCATTGATGAGTGACCCACTGACCGTCAATTTTCTCTGCAACACGCAGTTTTCCACTATCCAGCAGATTGATGACCTGAGTAACGGCATCACGTGTTTCACGGTTGACTGTCGCTGGAGTAATAGTTGCGCGATTTTCAAAAGCACTTTCGATAATGGATTTTAATTGCTGCATTACATCTGTTTCCTTGGTTATCAGCCGAATCATGGGGGCTTGTATTCAGTTACATTTTATCCTTTGGATTTAGGGTTTCTGTCAACCTTTCTGACAATTCTTCTCTGATTTTTTTATTTAATGCTTTGTGGTCCTTATCCGCTAGAACAAAAAAGTCTTCGACACGTTCGCCGATCGTAGTGATGTGTGCACCATGCAGTGAAACTTCCATTTCGGTAAAAATATTGCCGACTCTGGCCAGTAATCCTGGTTGATCCAGTGCGAATAGTTCCATATAGGTTCGCCGTTCATTGTGGGTAGGCAGGAAGCTCACTTTTGTTGGTACATTAAAGTGACGTAGTTTGGTTGGTAATCTTCGTGCTTTGGGTGTTTTGGTATAAGGATCCAGAACGACCCGCAAAAGTGCGTTATGTATTATTTCATGACGATCTGGTGCTAAAGGGTGACCATTGGGCTCCAGTACCACAAAAGTGTCCATCGTCATATCATCACGGTTGGTAAATATCTGAGCGTTATGAACGCTGAGATTGCGTCTGTCCAGTTCGCCGACAACCGCTGCAAATAGGGAAGGGCGGTCCGGACTCCAGATAAAAATCTCGGTACCGCCGCGAGTTGGCTTAGTACTGATCAGTATCAGCGGCTCTTGAGAATCATGTGCCACCAGATGGCGGGCGTGCCATGCCAGTTGCCTTGGGGTATGGCGAAGGAAATAATCTGCATGACAACGGCTCCAAAGCTGATGCAGTTTCTGCTCGTTAATATTGTCCTGGCGCAGAAGCGCAAGAGCCTGAAAGCGGTTATGGCGGATGCGCTCCCGCAAATCCGGTGTATTTCCCTGGCGTAATTGGCTCTCTGTAGCGAAATAGAGTTCCCGTAATAAGCTCTGCTTCCAACTATTCCATAGGTTGACGTTGGTTGCGCAGATATCAGCGACTGTCAGGCAAATGAGATAATGTAACCGGGTTTCATTGAGTATTTCATGGGCAAATTGTTTAATGACTTCTGGATCCTGGATATCTCGCCGTTGAGCCGTGACTGACATTAATAGATGATGACGCACCAGCCAAGTCACCAAGTCAGCTTCTCGTGAGTTAAGCCCATGTTGCAGTGAAAACGCCAGCGTATCTTCAGCGCCAAGTTCAGAATGGTCACCATTACGCCCTTTGGCGATATCGTGAAACAACGCAGCAAGGCGCAGGATCTCAAGCTGAGGTAAACGCGGGTATAGTTCAACGCAGAGCGGATGGGCTGCACGGTTGTTCTCATCAGCAAAACTTTCCAGTTTTCTCAGCACGCGGATTGTATGCTCATCGACGGTGTATGCGTGAAACAGATCAAATTGCATCTGGCCGACAATGTTGCCCCAAAGTGGTGTATAGGCGCCAAGAACACTGTGACGGTGCATGGGGACAAATGCGCTTTCAATCGCCCTTGGGTGACGCAGGATATCCATAAAGATTTGGCGGGCTTCGGGTAATTCACACAATGGCTGATTCAAATTGCGGCGGGCATAACGGAGCTGGCGTAACGTAGTAGAATAGATGCCCTGAACGTCGGCATGTTCCGCCATGCGATAAAACATCCGCATAATTGCTGTGGGATCTTTGATAAACAGCGTCTCATCGACCAGATCAATTAATTGTCCACGTAGCTGGAATTCACTATCCAGTGGGCGGGATTTTTCACTGGTTTCCAGTGCCAGAATAGCTTCATCAAACAGTTGCAGCAGCATATTGTTGAGTTCGCTGACGCGGCGTGTCATTCGGTAGAAATCTTTCATCATCCGCTCTATCGGCTGATTACGTTCGCCTTGATAGCCCAGTAATTGAGCAATGCTGAATTGGCGATCAAACAACAGGCGATTATCATAACGATTAACGACCAGATGAAGGGCAAAGCGGATACGCCAAAGGAAACTTTGGCACTCATTCAATTCATTATGTTCTTCCGCTGTCAGGAAGCCGAAATCGACCATTTCATCTATTGAGGTTGCTCCAAAATGGCGGCGGGCAACCCACAGTAAGGTATGGATATCCCGTAACCCTCCGGGACTGCTTTTGATATCCGGTTCCAGATTGTAACTGGTGCTGTGATAGCGCTGGTGGCGTTCATGTTGTTCGACAATTTTGGCATCAAAGAATTCAGTGGAAGGCCAGAAACCATCATTGCAGGTATGTCGCTGTAATCGAAGAAAAAGTGACAGATCGCCGCAGATTAACCGTGATTCGATTAAATTTGTCGCAACAGTCAGGTCTGACAGCCCTTCCAGCAAACATTCTTCGAATGTACGAACACTATGGCCTACTTCCAGCCGGATATCCCACAATAAGGTGATAAATTGTCCGATATTCTGAGCTTGATGTTGTGTGAGAGGTTGCTCACTGAGTATCAGCACGTCAATATCAGATAGCGGGTGCAGCTCCCGTCGGCCGTATCCGCCGACCGCAATCAATGAAAGTGATGAAATTTTATCAAACCCATAAACATTCCATAACTGTTTCAGCAACTGATCTATGTAATCACTGCGGGCTGAAATCAAGGCTTCTGCGGAAATTCCTGCTTTAAATGCATGTTCTAGCCAAAGTTGAAATTCTTCGAGGTGTCGTTTCAGCACCGGGTAGTGAAGATCATCACAGGAAAAATCAGTTGGAGAAAGTGGCGGGACAGGAGCCTTAATGGTGGCGATATCTGCTGGCATAAGTATGAACCCGTGAGAAAGGCGAATCATAACGGCCAGATTACTGAGAAAATATCGTGTTGAACAGGAGATATTGCTAGAGAAAGAGATTGGAAGCCCTGTATGGTTTCACTAAGGCTTCACAATTTAGCGTCTAACTTATTCATTGACCAGGACGGCGGAAAGAACGGGTTCCTCTTCTTTACGCAAGGTCATGATTTCACAGCCGTTATCAGTTACAACAATTGTGTGTTCATACTGAGCAGACAAACTTCGGTCTTTGGTTTTGACTGTCCAGCCATCTTTCATGGTACGGATGCGGTAATCGCCAGTGTTAACCATAGGTTCAATAGTGAAAGCCATCCCTTTTTGCAGTACAACACCGCCATCATCTGCATCATAGTGCAGTACTTGAGGTTCCTCATGGAAGACTGCGCCGATGCCGTGACCACAATATTCACGAACCACAGAGAAATTCTTGGCTTCAACAAATTGTTGAATGGCTTTACCAAGAGTGCGCAGGCGAATACCTGGTTTTACCATTTTCAGTGCCAGATAGAGGCTTTCTTGAGTGATGCGGCATAGACGCTCACCCTGAATGGTTGGCTTACCAACAATAAACATTTTTGAAGTATCGCCGTGAAAGCCCTCTTTTATGACAGTCACATCAATATTAACGATATCGCCATTTTTTAGAGCCTTATCATCACTTGGGA
Organism: Photorhabdus sp. RM322S; assembly: GCF_042879395.1. NCBI lineage: Bacteria > Pseudomonadati > Pseudomonadota > Gammaproteobacteria > Enterobacterales > Morganellaceae > Photorhabdus > Photorhabdus sp. RM322S. The sequence goes on along the minus strand of NZ_JBHFKW010000023.1, from coordinate 31,869 downwards.
TACCGTGACAAACGACGTCATTAACAGAAATACAAACAGATTTTGGGAAACCGTGATAACCAAGACAAGCTGAAACAGCCTGTTGTTTATTGGTGATGTGATCGTGACAGATGCGATCCAATTCACCTGTTGTCACACCGGGTTTGACGTAAGGTTCAATCATTTCCAGTACTTCCGCCGCCAGGCGGCCGGCGACGCGCATTTTTTCAATATCTTCAGAGGTTTTAATTGAGATTGCCATGAAACTTGTCCATTCAAAGCCAGCAAATCTGCTGGTTGTATGATTATCAATAGGGAAAAAATTATTGAACCAATGGTATCAGCCTACAGAATATCTGCCAATAACCGTTGGTAGCCATATTTCCCCCGTTATTTGTATTTATTAGGAATATCCATCTTTATCTCCAAAGGGTACTCCCGCCGACATCAGGTGGGAGGGGAATTTGGACGGGCTTGAAAAGCCCGTAGAATCATCAGCCACGCTGATGTTGAATGTATTGTTTCACCACTTCCAGCGGTGCTCCACCGCATGAACCCGCAAAGTAGGAGCGAGACCAGAGAACGGCCTTTCCGTATGCTCCGCGTAAGTCCAGAAACTCATTACGTAAGCGACGGGAGGTTACCGCTTTCAGCGAGTTAACCAATACCGATAGCTGAACGGTCGGGGGATACTCAATCAGCATATGAACATGATCTAAATCGCCGTGACTCTCTTTAAGTTCTGCGTCGAAGTCACAGCAGATTTCACCTGCATAGTGTCGCTCGCCAAGAATCTTTCTACGGTATTTGGTCACAAACACAAGATGTACATGCAAAAGAAAGGCGGCATGTCGTGAACGATTCATTTTGTATTTTTGCATTGAAGTTAGCCGAAGGCACAGTAAGATAGAGAACAAACTGACTACACACTGAATGATAATGCTGATACTGAAAGCCTACAAGTTCAGACTAGAGCCAACCGAAGAACAGTCGCAGCGTCTGCGGCAGTTATGCGGCTGTGCTCGTTTCGTCTGGAATTACGGGCTTGACGAAACGAAGCGCATTCTTGAGTCAGGCGGCAAACTTCCCTCCGCTTTTGAGCTGAATAGGATGCTCACGGTGTGGAAAAACATGCCGGAACACGCCTTTTTGCAGGAAGCCTACACGGATAACCTTCAGCAAAAACTCAAAGATTTACACGGAGCGTGGAAACGTTGTTTTGATAAAAAATTGTCGGCAAAAGCGCCTGTATTTAAAAGAAAAAATGACGGACGCGATTCGATCCGCTTCGTTAATTTTGAGAAATATTGTCGACTTAAACATCGTCGGGTAAAACTGCCTTCGGGTCTCGGTTGGGTTAAATTCCGGCAATCGCAGGAGGTGAACGGAAAAATTAAAAATGCCGCCATCAACCAGTCAGCGGGTAAATGGTCCATCTCATTTCAGGTCGAAATTGAGACGCCTGACCCCCAGCATGAATCCTCCTCAATGATTGGGTTGGATGTGGGGATAACAAAACTGGCCACGCTCTCGGATGGCACAATATACGAACCTGTAAACAGTTTTAAGCGCAATCAGCGCAAGCTGGCGAGGCTTCAGCATCAGTTAAGCCGCAAAGTTAAGTTCAGCGCCAACTGGCAGAAACAGAAGCGAAAAATTCAGCGTCTGCACGCGCATATTGCTAATATTCGCCGCGACTACCTTCATAAGACCACCACGAAAATAAGCAAAAACCACGCGATGATCGTGATTGAAGATTTGAAGGTCAGTAACATGTCGAAGTCAGCGAAAGGCACGGCAGAACAGCCCGGAAGGAACGTTCGGGCTAAATCAGGCTTAAATCGCGCGATATTGGATCAGGGCTGGTATGAAATGCGCCGTCAGCTAGAATATAAGCAGCGCTGGCGCGGCGGTCAGGTACTGGCAGTCCCTCCGGCATACACCAGCCAGCGGTGCGCATGTTGCGGTCATACAGCAAAAGAGAACCGCTTGTCGCAGAGTAAATTCGTGTGCCAGGTGTGTGGATATACCGCGAACGCAGATGTAAACGGCGCTCGTAACATTTTAGCGGCAGGACATGCCGTGCTTGCCTGTGGAGGGATGGTGCAGTCAGGCCGCCCGTCGAAGCAGGAACCAGACGCAGAGCGATCAGCCGTCGCCCACTAACGGGGATCCCCCTCTTGAGTCACGAAGTGCGAAAGTGGGGGAGGATGTCAACATAACTGCGTTTTTCTTTCCATATTGTGCTATCAGAAAATGACAACAAAAGTTGGTGTCTTAAGCCGGTTTATGATATAAAGCGCGCCGGCGTTCTGTGTATTTGTTTCTAAGGCAAAACACCAGAGGCGTTAAATATACTCACTGTGTAAATAACACACACGGGTCGGCACATACACCGGGGTGCTCTCATGCAGAACATGCAGCTAAAGAGTCGGTGTTATGGGGCTCGTGGAGGCATAACCCCAACTTAATATTTTACAGAGGTTTACAATGGCAACTGTTTCCATGCGCGATATGCTGCAAGCGGGCGTTCACTTCGGTCACCAGACTCGTTACTGGAACCCAAAAATGAAACCATTCATCTTTGGTGCTCGTAACAAAGTGCATATCATCAACCTGGAAAAAACTGTTCCAATGTTCAACGACGCGTTAGCTGAACTGAACAAAATTGCTTCACGCAAAGGTAAAATCCTGCTCGTTGGTACTAAGCGTGCTGCAAGCGAAGCGGTTAAAGAATCAGCTCTGAGCTGTGATCAATTCTTTGTTAATCACCGTTGGTTAGGCGGTATGCTGACTAACTGGAAAACCGTTCGCCAGTCCATCAAGCGTTTGAAAGATTTAGAAGCACAGTCTCAGGACGGTACTTTTGACAAACTGACCAAGAAAGAAGCGTTAATTCGTTCTCGTGAATTGGGTAAGTTAGAAAACAGCCTGGGTGGTATCAAAGATATGGGCGGCTTACCTGACGCTCTGTTTGTTATCGATGCTGAACATGAACACATTGCTATCAAAGAAGCGAACAATCTGGGTATCCCAGTATTCGCTGTTGTTGATACTAACTCTGATCCAGATGGTGTTGATTTCATCATCCCTGGTAACGATGACGCAATCCGTGCAGTAAAACTGTATTTGGGTGCTGTTGCTACCGCTGTTCGTGAAGGTCGTTCTCAAGATCTGGCTGTTCAGGCAGAAGAAAGCTTTGTAGAAGCTGAATAATAAGGCAAGCTCATTGTTGAGCCCTTATTAACCAGGTATTGAAATATATTGGTTAGGGGGGCCTGTTATGGCCCCCCTTTTACGTATCTGATATAAGAACTATCCATGTGGGATATTATCTTCCTGCGGGATACATCGAGGAATAAAACAAATGTCTGGAATTACCGCTGCTTTGGTAAAAGAACTGCGTGAGCGTACTGGCGCAGGTATGATGGAATGTAAAAAAGCGCTGGTTGAAGCTAATGGCGACATCGAGTTAGCCATTGACAATATGCGCAAATCAGGTCAGGCGAAAGCGGCTAAGAAAGCTGGCCGTGTTGCAGCTGAAGGTATCATCCTGGCGGAAGTGGCTGCTGATGGCAAATTCGGTGCTTTGGTTGAGTTGAACTGTGAAACTGACTTCGTTGCTAAAGATGCAGGCTTCATCGCTTTTGGTAAAGAAGTTATGGCAGCAGTATTGGCTGATAAAGTCTCTGACATTGAAATTCTGAAAGCGAAGTTCGAAGAACAACGTACTACACTGGTTGCTAAAATCGGTGAAAACATCAACATTCGTCGCGTTTCTGTATTAGAAAGTGAACAACTGGGGACTTACCTGCATGGCGCGCGTATCGGTGTTCTGGTTGCGGCTGAAGGCGCTAATGAAGAGCTGATTAAGCATGTGGCTATGCACATCGCCGCCAGCAAGCCAGAATATGTTAACCCAAGTGATGTCCCTGCTGACGTTGTTGAGCGTGAGCACCAAATCCAGCTGGATATCGCAATGCAGTCTGGTAAACCACGCGAAATCGCAGAGAAAATGGTTTCTGGCCGTATGAACAAATTCACCGGCGAGATCTCTCTGACTGGTCAGCATTTCGTGATGGACCCAAGCAAAACGGTTGGCGATCTGCTGAAAGAGAACAATGCTAAAGTGACTGACTTCATCCGTTATGAAGTTGGTGAAGGTATTGAGAAAGTTGAGGCTGACTTCGCAGCAGAAGTTGCTGCAATGAGTAAACAGTCTTAATTTCTATAAACAGAGCCGCCAAATGGCGGTTCTGTTTTATCTAATCTAAACCGTCTATTCCAGTAGGCGTTGAGTTTTTGCATCTGGTCAGAGTGGCTTGGATGTATGTAAATCCCCAATATACTTTTCTGCTTTAGGACAGAATATCATGGCAACCAATGCAAAACCCGTATATCAGCGTATCCTGCTTAAGCTCAGCGGCGAAGCCCTGCAAGGTGCAGAAGGTTTTGGTATAGATGCCAGCGTGTTAGATCGCATGGCTCAGGAAATCAAAGAACTGGTTGAGTTAGGCGTAGAGGTCGGTGTCGTCATTGGCGGGGGTAACCTGTTTCGTGGCGCTGGTTTGGCTGAAGCAGGAATGAACCGGGTAGTAGGCGACCACATGGGCATGTTGGCAACAGTGATGAATGGTCTGGCAATGCGGGATGCATTACACCGCGCCTATGTGAACGCCCGTCTAATGTCTGCCATTCCTTTAAATGGCGTTTGCGATAACTATAGTTGGGCAGAAGCGATTAGTTTGTTACGTCATGGTCGGGTTGTTATTTTCTCTGCGGGTACTGGCAATCCGTTCTTTACTACCGATTCGGCAGCATGTTTGCGTGGTATTGAGATTGAAGCAGATGTTGTGCTAAAAGCAACGAAAGTAGATGGTGTTTACTCTGCTGATCCGGCTAAAGTTGCGGAAGCGGTATTGTTCGATAAGCTGTCTTATCAGCAGGTATTAGAGCGTGAATTAAAAGTCATGGATTTGGCGGCATTTACTCTGGCTCGTGATCATAGCTTACCCATTCGTGTATTTAATATGAATAAACCGGGTGCGCTGCGTCGTGTGGTAATGGGTGAAAATGAAGGTACCCTGATTTTCCACGAATAATGTTCAGAGACACCAGAGAGGTTTGGCGGTATGATTAGTCGCCTGATACGTCAAATGTAATAAACATGGTCATAATGACTTATGGCTTGAAAAACAACCAGTTCCCAAGGGTTTGTAACGTGATTAATGAAATCAAAAAAGACGCACAAGACCGTATGGAAAAAAGCGTCGAAGCACTTAAAAGCCAAATCAGTAAGGTTCGTACTGGCCGTGCTTCTCCAAGTCTGTTGGATGGTATCACTGTTGAGTATTATGGTGCGCCTACACCTCTGCGTCAGATTGCTAACGTCATCGCTGAGGATGCTCGTACTCTGGCTATCACGGTATTTGATCGTACTATGACTCCGGCAATTGAAAAGGCAATCATGGCTTCTGATTTAGGTCTGAATCCCTCTTCTGCGGGTACAACAATCCGTGTTCCTTTGCCAGCATTGACAGAAGAGCGCCGTAAGGATCTGATTAAAGTGGTTCGTAGCGAAGCTGAGCAAGGACGTGTTTCTGTGCGTAATATTCGTCGTGATGCTAACGATAAAATCAAAGCTTTGCTGAAAGATAAAGAGATCAGTGAAGATGATGAGCGTCGTGCACAGGATGATATTCAGAAGTTGACCGATAATTTCATCAAAAAAGTTGATGAAGCTTTAGCCAAGAAAGAAGAAGAACTGATGGAGTTCTAATCTCTTTCATGAGATACATCAAGCGTCGCTATCGTGCGGCGCTATTTTTTATCCGGCATTTCTCTGAGGTCATGGGCATTCATAGCCAGGCAAATCAGACAAGTATCAATACACATCAAACAGAGCAATTCAGAGCATCAGTATGAAAAGGTTGACCATCCTTGGTTCCACAGGTTCCATAGGCAAAAGTACACTTACTGTAGTTCGCAATCATCCTGATAAATTTGAAATAACGGCGCTTGTCGCTGGGAAGAATATTCAGGTTATGGCTGAACAATGTCTGGAATTTCAGCCTCAATATGCTGCGATGGCGGATGAAGTTTCCGCAAAAGAGCTTAGACAGTTGCTTATTGAACAAGGTTGTAAGACCGAAGTACTTTTCGGCGAACAGGTTGCATGTGATCTGGCTGCTTTGAATGATGTTGATCAGGTAATGTCTGCGATTGTCGGTGTTGCGGGTTTATTGCCAACACTGGCCGCTATCCGGGCGGGTAAGCAGATTTTACTTGCGAATAAAGAATCGCTGATCACCAGCGGCCGGTTTTTTATGGATGCCGTGGTAAAACATAATGCTCAATTGTTACCCATTGACAGTGAGCATAACGCTATTTTCCAGAGTTTACCTGAGGCAATACAACAGAATCTTGGGTGCGGGGATCTGAAACAACACGGGGTTGCTAATATTATTTTGACGGGATCGGGTGGGCCTTTTCGCCATACTCCTTTGGAACAGTTGGCTTTTATGACACCGGACCAGGCTTGTGCTCACCCGAATTGGTCGATGGGGCGCAAGATTTCTGTAGATTCTGCGACAATGATGAATAAAGGTCTGGAATACATTGAGGCGTGTTGTTTGTTCAATGCATCTGCTGCGGAAATGGAAGTGGTGATCCATCCTCAATCTGTTATTCACTCGATGGTCCGTTATCAGGATGGTAGCGTTATCGCTCAATTAGGCACACCGGACATGTGTACGCCGATTGCCTATGCAATGGCATACCCAAATCGTATTACTTCTGGTGTTGAACCTCTTGATTTTTGTTCTTTAGGCACGCTGACTTTTTCGAAACCAGATTATGAACGGTATCCCTGTTTGAAGCTGGCTATTGAGGCTTGCCACGAAGGCCAGGCTGCAACTACAGCGCTGAATGCAGCGAATGAAGAAATCGTTAAAGTTTTTTTACAAAATGGAATCTCTTTCACAGATATTGCTATTATAAACCGGCAGGTTGTAGAAAAATTAAATTTACCGGAACCTCAGAGCATTGAAGAAGTCTTACAGATTGATAAGCTCGCAAGAGATTTAGCTATAAACACTATCAGTTCATTTATTAGATAGTATTGCTTTGGCAAATGGGTATTTGTTCGCATTTTTACCTGATGGTATAGTTTTCGTATAACTGTTGGTTGGTATAATTAACAGTTCAGATTTTGGAGGGTTTTCTTTCAGATAATTAGGTCTTTACCCAAGTCGTGATACAAGACACGGCTTTTTTATGTTTGGCTGCCTGAATTTGCAAGAGAATTACCCTAACCAGTAAAGGATTAATTGAGTGATATTATCCAGCGATCATCATCAGAACGATTTGTCGTCATTATTACCTAAACACGTTGCCATTATTATGGATGGTAACGGCCGTTGGGCAAAGAAACGTGGGAAATTAAGAGTCTTTGGTCATCGTGCAGGGATTAAGGCGGTACGGAGTGCGGTGAGTTTCTCTGCTAAACACAAAATTGAGTCGTTGACTCTGTACGCTTTCAGCAGTGAAAACTGGAACCGGCCGGAGCAGGAAGTCAGCTCTTTAATGGAGTTGTTTATTTTTGCACTAGATAGCGAAATCAAAAGTTTACATAAACATAATATTAGATTATCTATTATTGGTGATATCAGCCGGTTCAGTGAGCGTTTACAGGGGCGTATCTGTCGCTCGGTTAAGTTGACTGCTAATAATACTGGTCTGCAACTTAATATTGCTGCAAATTATGGTGGTCGTTGGGATATAGTTCAAAGTGTTCAGAAAATTGCCCGGCAGATTAAGGATAATTCCCTTGAACCACAGGATATTACTGAGGAATTAGTCAATAATTACATTAATCTGAACCAGCAACCTCAAGTTGATTTGGTCATCAGAACCGGTGGTGAACATCGTATCAGTAATTTTCTGTTATGGCAGATAGCTTATGCAGAATTCTATTTTACCGATATACTCTGGCCTGATTTTAATGAAACCGTTTTTGAAGGTGCAATTAATGCCTTTGCGAAAAGAGAACGCCGGTTTGGCGGAACAATACCAGACGATGCCGATGTGGGATCATAGGAGGAGCTCTTGCTGAAGTACCGCCTTATAACGGCTGTGATATTAATCCCTCTTGTGATTGCCGCTTTGTTCTTGCTGCCGCCAGCCGCTTTCGGGCTGGTTATTATCGCTGTCTCAGTCCTTGCTGCATGGGAATGGGGGCAATTCGCCAGCTTATTTAGCCAAAAGAAACGGGTTATTCTGGCTGTTCTGTTTGCTATCGGTTTATTGGCCTTACAATATACTCTGCCAGATTTCACTGATCTGATTAAACAACAGCAAATTACCTTTATCCTGTGGATGGGGATGATTTGGTGGATCGTTGCGACTCTTCTGGTTATTACCTATCCCTCTTCCGCTTTAATCTGGAAGAAATCCATGTTATTGCGCCTTTTGTTTGGAGCCCTGACATTAGTGCCGTTTTACTGTGGAATGATGGTCTTGCGGACTCAGGGATATGATGATAATGCATATCATGGTGCATGGTGGTTGCTGTATGTCATGTTGCTGGTATGGGGAGCTGACTCTGGTGCTTATCTATTCGGACGGACTTTAGGTAAACACAAAATGGCACCAAAAGTTTCGCCAGGAAAAACGTTGGAAGGATTAGTGGGTGGTTTAATAACTGCGGCTATTATTTCATGGTTATTTGGTAAATATGCGCCAGTACCAGTAATGCCTGAAAAACTCATGTTGTGTTCTGCTATTGTTGTTATCGCTTCTGTATTTGGTGATTTGACTGAGAGTATGTTCAAACGTGAATCTGGTATTAAAGACAGCAGTCAGCTAATTCCGGGACATGGCGGTGTTATGGATCGTATTGATAGCCTGACTGCGGCGATCCCTGTCTTTGCCGGCCTGATATTGCTGGTATTTTGATTTCTCTGTTTGACGGCGTTTAAAGGAATATGATGGGAATTCTCTGGAATCTGGCGGCTTTTATTATTGCGCTAGGTATATTGATCACTGTGCATGAGTTCGGTCATTTTTGGGTGGCCAGAAAGTGTGGTATTCATGTTGAACGTTTCTCCATTGGTTTTGGTAAAGCGCTATGGCGGCGTACGGATCGTCAGGGAACTGAATATGTCATAGCCCTTATCCCACTAGGGGGATATGTGAAAATGCTTGATGAGCGTGTTTCACCTGTTTCTCCTGAACACCGTCATATGGCATTCAATAATAAAACTATTGGTCAGCGTGCTGCGGTTGTCAGTGCAGGGCCAATTGCTAACTTTTTACTGGCGGTTGTGGTTTATTGGTTGGTGTTTATTATTGGTGTGCCGGCAATACGTCCTGTCGTTGCAGATATCAAACCCGATTCTATTGCGGCACAAGCAAATATTTCATCAGGAATGGAACTAAAATCCGTAGATGGTATCGAAACGCCTGACTGGAATTCAGTTCGTTTTGCTCTGATAGGTAAGATAGGTGATGAGAACCTGACTGTTCAGGTCATACCTCCAGGTTCATCGCATCCGGTAGAGAAAATTCTGGATTTGCGGCAATGGCGCTTTAACCCCGATAAACAGGATCCCGTGTTGTCATTAGGGATTATGCCTGTCAGTCCTCGTTTGGATTCTTTGCTGGAGAATGTGACTCCCGGTACCGCAGCAGAGAAGGCTGGTTTACAAAAGGGAGATAGGATAGTTAAAGTCAATGGTCAGGAAATAGATGCCTGGCATACCTTTACATCCTTTGTCAGCAATAATCCGAATGTTCCGTTGGAACTTTCAGTGGATAGGGCTGGTCATATTATTTCTCTTTCTATGACGCCGGAAGTCAGACAGCAAGCCAGGGGTAAGGAAGTTGGCTTTGCCGGTGTGGAACTGCGGGTTATACCATTAGCAGACGAATATAAAATGGTTCAGCAATACGGGCCTTTCTCTGCCATTTATCAGGCAGGAGACAAGACTTGGCAGTTGATGCGGTTGACTGTCAATATGATGGGTAAGTTGATCGTTGGTGATGTGAAAGTTAACAACTTGAGTGGACCAATCTCTATCGCCAAAGGGGCAGGGGTGTCGGCTGATTCAGGCTTGGTGTATTATTTGATGTTTTTGGCGCTAATAAGTGTCAATCTTGGGATCATTAACCTGGTTCCATTACCTGTGTTAGATGGTGGACACTTGCTCTTCTTGATTATCGAAAAGATAAAAGGTGGGCCAGTTTCCGAGCGTGTACAAGACTTCAGCTATCGCATCGGTGCCATAGTACTGGTGTTATTGATGGGGCTTGCACTTTTCAATGATTTCTCCCGCTTCTAAAGCGGAAGACTGGTTAGGAAGACGCATTACAACGATGGCGATGAAAAAGTTACTCATAGCGTCGCTGCTGTTTGGCAGCGCCACTGCGTACGGTGCAGACGGGTTCGTAGTTCGGGACATTCACTTTGAAGGTCTTCAACGCGTTGCCGTAGGTGCAGCATTACTGAACATGCCAGTTCGCGTAGGTGATACGGTCAGCGATGAAGATATCGGTCGTACCATTCATGCACTATTTGCTACTGGTAACTTTGAAGACGTTCGTGTCCTGCGTGATGGCAATACACTTATTGTTCAGGTAAAAGAACGGCCGACTATTGCCAGTATTACTTTCTCTGGAAATAAATCGGTGAAAGATGACATGCTGAAACAGAACCTTGAGGCATCTCATGTTCGGGTCGGTGAAGCTCTTGACCGTACTATGTTGTCCAATATCGAAAAAGGGCTGGAGGATTTCTATTACAGTGTCGGTAAATACAACGCCAGTGTAAAAGCGGTTGTTACGCCACTTCCACGTAATCGTGTTGATTTAAAACTGGTTTTCGCTGAAGGTGTTTCGGCAAAAATTCAGCAGATTAACATTGTAGGTAATAAATCATTTTCTTCTGATGAGTTATTGAATCGTTTCCAACTCAGAGATGATGTGCCGTGGTGGAATCTGACTGCTGATCAGAAATATCAGAAACAAAAACTGGCGGGTGACCTTGAAGCGCTGCGCAGTTTTTACCTTGATCGCGGTTATGCCCGTTTTAACATTGATTCGACTCAGGTCAGTTTGACGCCGGATAAAAAAGGTATTTATGTCACGTTGAATATTACTGAGGGGGATCAATACAAAATATCTGGTATTGACCTGAACGGTAATATGGCGGGCTATCAGTCAGAAATCACTAAACTGGCTAATATTAAGCCTGGTTCTCTGTATAACGGGACTCAGGTGACTAAAATGGAAAGTGAAATCAAAAACTTGCTTGGCCGTTATGGTTATGCTTATCCACGGGTGATGACTCAACCTGAAATCAATGATCAGGACAAAACAGTAAAACTGCATGTCAACATTGATGCAGGTAACCGTTTCTATGTTCGTAAAATCCGTTTCTCTGGTAATGATACTAGTAAAGACTCCGTTTTGCGTCGTGAAATGCGCCAGATGGAAGGAGCATGGTTGGGGAGTGATCTGGTTGAATTGGGTAAAGAACGCCTTAACCGCTTGGGTTATTTTGAAACTGTAGATGTTGAAACTCAGCGTATACCCGGTAGCCCTGATCAGGTAGATATCGTTTATAAAGTTAAAGAGCGTAATACCGGCTCTCTGAACTTTGGGGTTGGTTTCGGTACTGAAAGTGGCGTCAGTTTCCAGATTGGTGCTCAGCAGGATAACTGGTTGGGAACAGGTAACTCTGTTGGGGTTAATGCCAGTAAGAATGATTACTCAACCTATGCAGAAATCTCTTTCACCGATCCTTATTTTACGGTTAATGGGGTGAGTCTCGGAGGTCGGGTATTCTACAACGATTTCAGAGCTGATGATGCTGATTTGTCCGGTTATACCAACCAAAGCTATGGATTAGATGGTTTCCTTGGCTTTCCGATTAATGAAAATAACTCCCTGCGTTTTGGGTTGGGTTATATTCATAACTCTCTGTCCGAAATGCTCCCTCAGGCAGCAATGTGGCGCTATCTGAAGTCTATGGGTGAGAATCCAAGTCTTGAAAGTAAAGCTGACTTTAAAGCAGATGATTTCTCTCTGAATGTAGGTTGGACATACAACAACCTTGACCGTGGTTTCTTCCCAACATCGGGTGTGAAATCGACTCTGAACGGTAAAGTGACCATCCCTGGTTCGGATAACGAATTCTATAAATTGACTTTTGATACGTCTGCGTACTATCCAATTAATGATGCGCGTACTTGGGTGATTTTGGGCCGCGGCCGTTTAGGTTATGGTGATGGGGTAGGTGGTAAAGAGTTACCATTCTATGAAAACTTCTATGCAGGTGGCGCCAGTACTGTCCGTGGTTTCCGTTCCAACAATATCGGTCCTAAAGCTATTTACCTGAATAAGGACGGGAGTCCTAAGGAAAATAGCCCATCCCGTGATGCTGTGGGTGGTAACGCAATGGCAGTCGCCAGCCTTGAGTTAATCACGCCAACGCCATTCCTTGATGGTAAATACTCGAATTCTGTCCGAACTTCATTCTTTATTGATTCAGGTACGGTTTGGGATACTGACTGGAGTGATTCTGCGGTAATGAAAGCCAAAGGTATACCTGATTACAGTAAACCAGGTAATATCCGTGTTTCGGCGGGTATTGCATTGCAATGGATATCTCCTTTGGGGCCGCTGGTGTTCTCTTATGCTAAGCCGATCAAAGACTACGAAGGTGATAGATCAGAACAATTCCAATTTAATATTGGCAAAACCTGGTGATAATGCGTTTTTATCTTATTATTGATAAAACAGGTTATTGATAAAGCAAGCTTTGAAATCATTGGTTTCAGGGTATTAACGAAGTTTTCCAACATGTTACAGATAGCGTGGTTTAAGGAGTTTATAGTGAAGAAATTGTTGTGTGCAGCAAGCCTCGGTATTGCATTAGCTTTCTCTGCTGGTGCTCAGGCAGCAGACAAAATTGCTGTTGTAAATGTCGGTGAGATTTTCCAGCAGTTGCCTGCCCGTGAAGTTGTTGCGAAACAGTTGGAAAATGAGTTCAAAAGCCGCGCATCTGAACTGCAAAGAATGGAAGCTGATTTGCAGACCAAAATTCAGAAATTACAGCGCGATGGTTCTACCATGAAATCCAGCGAGCGCGCTAATCTGGAAAAAGATGTTATGGCTAAACGTGAAGAATTCGGCAAAAAAGCCCAGGCTTTTGAGCAAGATAATCGTCGTCGCCAAATGGAAGAGCGCAACAAAATTCTGAGCCGTATTCAGGACGCAATCAAAGTAGTTGCAGGTAAAGAAGGCTATGACGTTGTAGTTGATGCGAATGCTGTTGCTTATTCAGTATCTGGCAAAGACATTACGGCAAGTGTATTGAAACAGGTTAAATAATAGATGTCTTCAATTCGATTGGCTGATTTAGCTCAGCAGTTGAATGCACAATTACATGGTGATGGCGATGTGGTCATCACCAGTATTGCCCCAATGCATTCGGCCAATAACCAACAGATCACTTTTTTGTCTGACAGCCGTTACCGTGAACGTTTAGGTGAATGTCAGGCTGCCGCTGTCGTTCTCCGCGAGTCAGATCTTCCTTATTGTAATGTTCCGGCATTGGTTGTTGCCAATCCTTATCTGGCCTATGCCTATATGGCTCAGATTATGGATACAACACCGGTTCCCGCACAGGATATTCACCCTTCCGCAGTGATTTCACCTCAGGCAACACTGGGTAAAAATGTTGCTGTTGGCGCTAATGCTGTTGTCGAATCCGGCGTTGTTCTTGGCGACAACGTTGTTATCGGTGCGGGTTGCTTTATTGGCAAAAATACACATATTGGTGCGGGAAGTCGCTTTTGGGCGAATGTCTCTGTTTACCATAATGTTGAAATTGGTGAGCAGTGTTTGATTCAGTCAGGGGCTGTTATCGGATCTGATGGCTTTGGCTATGCGAATGATCGCGGTAATTGGGTTAAAATCCCTCAATTAGGTTCAGTCATTATTGGTGACCGGGTTGAGATTGGTGCCTGCACAACTATCGATCGGGGAGCTCTGGATAATACCATTATCGGTAATGGCGTCATTATCGATAACCAGTGTCAGATTGCCCATAATGTTATCATTGGTGATCACACCGCAGTTGCTGGCGGTGTGATCATGGCCGGTAGTCTGAAAATTGGTCGTTATTGTATGATTGGTGGTGCCAGTGTCATTAATGGACATATGGAAATCTGTGATAAGGTAACCGTCACGGGGATGAGTATGGTGATGCGCCCAATCACCGAACCTGGTGTATACTCCTCTGGCATTCCGTTACAACCAAATAAAGTTTGGCGTAAGACAGCAGCTTTAGTCATGAATATCAATGAAATGAATAAACGTCTTAAGTCACTGGAGAGTAAGCTGGAAGGCAAAAACGAGTAATTGCACTATATTTTTGGTTGTGTTTTATTTTTGCGGCCTGCCTGGGAACTCTGGATTTGGGGTTTAAGCGGGCCGTGTCGTTAATATAATTAGTCCTTTTTAGACAGGAAGAGTATTTAGATGAGTGATAATCATACTCTGCACATTGAAGAAATTTTAGATCTGCTTCCGCATCGTTATCCGTTTTTATTGGTGGATCGCGTTCTTGATTTTGAAGAAGGTAAATTCCTACGTGCAGTTAAAAATGTATCTTTTAACGAACCCTTCTTTCAGGGGCATTTTCCAGGCAAACCTATCTTCCCTGGTGTTTTGATCCTTGAAGCTATGGCACAGGCCACTGGAATTCTGGCATTTAAGAGTGTGGGTAAACTGGAGCCAAATGAACTCTATTATTTTGCCGCTATCGATGGTGCCCGTTTTAAACGCCCGGTAGTGCCTGGGGACCAAATGATTTTAGAAGTTGAATTTATAAAAGAGCGTCGAGGGGTTGCTCGTTGCAGAGGCGTAGCAAAAGTCGATGGAGAAGTAGTTTGCGAAGCAGAAATGATGTGCGCTCGCCGTCGTGAGGTCTAGTCTATGATTGATGAAACCGCTTATATACATCCTAGCGCTATTATAGAAGATGGCGCGGTTATTGGTGCCAATGTTCGTATTGGCCCATTTTGTTGCATTGGTTCTCAGGTTGAAATTGGCGAAGGTACAGAGCTGAAATCTCATGTTGTTGTCAATGGAATAACTAAAATCGGCCGTGATAATCAGATTTTTCAGTTTGCCTCTATTGGGGAAATGAATCAGGACCTGAAATATCACGGTGAACCAACCAGAGTTGAAATTGGTGATCGTAACCGTATCCGCGAAAGTGTGACCATTCATCGTGGAACTGAGCAAGGTGGTGGTTTAACGAAAGTCGGCAATGATAATTTGTTGATGATTAATGCTCATATCGCTCATGACTGTATTATCGGTGATCGTTGTGTCATTGCTAATAATGGTACTTTGGGGGGGCATGTTATTCTGGGGGATTATGTCATCATCGGTGGTATGAGCGCGATTCATCAGTTTTGTCAGATTGGCTCTCATGCTATGGTGGGTGGTTGTTCTGGTGTGGTACAGGATATTCCTCCATATGTTATTGCTCAGGGTAATCATGCAACACCTTTTGGCATTAATATTGAAGGCTTGAAACGCCGTGGCTTTGATAAAGATTCATTACATTTAATCAGAAGTGCATACAAGCTATTGTATCGTAATGGAAAAACTTTAGAAGAAGCACAGCAGGAAATTGCTAAGTTGGCTGAAGATAATCAGCATGTCAAAATCTTCAGCGATTTTCTGGCAAATTCTACTCGTGGCATTATCCGTTAAGTAGATGAAGGATACTCCTTTGGCTACCATTTCTTCTATTGATAGTCTGCACCCGCTGACGATTGGATTAGTCGCCGGAGAAACCTCCGGTGATATCCTTGGGGCAGGTTTGATTCGTGCATTAAAAGCCAAAATACCCAATGCCCGTTTTGTTGGTGTTGCAGGCCCTCTTATGCAGGCAGAAGGTTGTGAAGCCTGGTATGAGATGGAAGAGCTGGCTGTAATGGGGATTGTCGAAGTTCTTGAACGTCTTCCTCGTTTGCTGAAAATCCGTAAGGATTTGACAACCCGTTTCACAGAACTGAAACCTGATGTATTTGTGGGCATTGATGCGCCGGATTTCAATATTACATTGGAAGGCCGGTTAAAACAGCAGGGCATCCGTACTCTTCATTATGTCAGTCCGTCGGTATGGGCCTGGCGTCAAAAACGTGTTTTCAAAATTGGTAAAGCCACAGATATGGTTCTGGCCTTCTTGCCTTTTGAAAAAGCGTTTTACGATAAGTTTAATGTCCCTTGCCGGTTTATTGGGCATACAATGGCGGATGCTATGCCGTTACAGCCGGATAAAGCGGCAGCACGTGAGCTATTAGGTATCCCGCAAGAGGCCGTTTGCCTGGCTTTGTTGCCAGGGAGCCGCCATTCTGAAGTTGAGATGCTGGGTGCTGATTTTCTTAAAACAGCTCAGTTATTGCGGCAAAAGATTCTAAATTTGCATGTGTTTGTGCCGTTAGTGAATGCTAAACGGCGTGAACAATTCGAGCGAATCAAACAGGAAACTACGCCAGATCTGAATGTCCACCTTGTGGATGGTAAAGCGCGTGAAATTATGATCGCAAGTGATGCTGCACTTTTGGCATCTGGCACGGCTGCTCTGGAGTGTATGCTGGCAAAATGCCCGATGGTCGTGGGTTACCGGATGAAACCCTTTACTTTCTGGCTGGCAAAACGTCTTGTAAAAACACCTTATGTTTCATTGCCGAACTTGCTATCCGGTAAAGAGCTGGTTAAAGAATTATTGCAGGAAAAGTGTCAGCCGCAGAAACTTGCAGATGAATTGTTGTCATTACTGCAAGGTAGTGAAAAAGTTGAAGCATTGAAACAGACATTTTTACATCTGCACGAAAGCATCCGCTGTAATGCTGATGAACAAGCTGCACAAGCTGTACTGGAATTAGCAGGAAAATGATGGAATTTAAATATCCTCAGGCAAATCTGATTGCCGGAGTTGACGAAGTTGGCCGAGGCCCATTAGTAGGTGCAGTTGTGACCGCGGCTGTTATTTTAGATCCATCCAGGCCGATCGCCGGGCTGGCTGATTCTAAAAAACTCAGTGAGAAACGCCGTGAAGCATTGTATCTGGAGATTACAGAAAAAGCGTTGTGTTGGAGCCTGGGGCGTGCAGAGCCAGAAGAAATTGATCAACTGAATATCTTGCACGCAACTATGCTTGCGATGCAAAGGGCTGTGGCTGGCTTGTCTATTTCGCCTGAATATGTGCTGATTGATGGCAATCGTTGCCCTAAATTGTCAATGCCTGCACAAGCGGTGATAAAAGGTGATGGGCTGGTTGCTGAAATCAGTGCGGCTTCTATTGTGGCGAAAGTGACTAGAGATCGGGAAATGGCTGAACTTGACCAATTATTTCCTGAATATGGATTTGCTAAACATAAAGGCTACCCAACGGCATTTCATTTAGAAAAGCTGGCTCTGTTGGGAGCGACAAAACATCACCGTAAAAGTTTTGCGCCGGTTAAAAGAGCAATTGGCCTTTAAGTTAACTTGTTGACTGAATACAGCTATTCTTCAAATCAATATCATCTGGACAAACACATGGCCGAACCCCGTTTTGTACACTTACGTGTCCACAGCGACTATTCAATGATTGATGGCTTAGCCAAAACCAGCCCTTTAGTGAAAAAGGTTGCTCAATTAGGTATGCCAGCTTTTGCGATCACTGATTTTACTAACCTGTGTGGGCTGGTGAGATTTTACGGCAGTGCTCATGGGGCGGGAATAAAACCGATTATTGGTGCTGATTTCTATATGGAAAGCGAGTTGCTCGGTGATGAGTACGCTAACCTGACCATTCTTGCGCGCAATAATACTGGCTATCATAACCTGACGTTACTGATATCAGAGGCTTATCAGAAGGGGTATGGTGCTGTTGGCCCGACAATTAAACAGGAATGGCTGATAAATCATAAGGAAGGGTTGATCCTGCTCTCTGGTGGCCGTATGGGAGATGTTGGCAAATTCCTGTTACGTGGTAATCAGGTTATGGTGGACCAATGCCTTGAGTTTTATCAGGAGCATTTCCCCGACTGTTATTATCTGGAGCTAATCCGTACTGGCCGTGCAGATGAAGAAAGTTATCTTCATGCAGTGGTTGCACTGGCGACAGAAAAGAACTTGCCTGTTGTTGCGACTAATGATGTGTGTTTCATCGACAGTGAAGATTTTGATGCTCATGAGATCCGCGTGGCGATTCATGATGGCTATACATTAGTTGATCCAAAACGCCCGAAAAATTACAGTCCTCAGCAATATCTGCGTAGTGAACAGGAGATGTGTGAACTATTTGCTGATATTCCCGAAGCACTGGAAAACAGTGTAGAAATTGCTAAGCGTTGTAATGTCACTATCCGCCTTGGTGAGTATTTCCTGCCGCAATTCCCGACGGGAGAAATGAGCACTGAAGATTATCTGGTCGATAAATCTAAACAAGGGTTAGAAGAGCGTTTGGCATTTCTCTACCCGGATCCTAAAGTACGGGCAGAAAAGCGTCCTGAATATGATGAGCGGCTTGATGTTGAACTTCGGGTTATCAATCAGATGGGATTCCCTGGCTACTTCCTGATCGTGATGGAATTTATTCAGTGGTCGAAAGATAATGGTGTTCCTGTCGGCCCAGGACGTGGTTCTGGTGCCGGTTCTTTGGTGGCTTATGCTCTGAAAATAACTGATCTCGATCCTTTGGCGTTCGACCTGCTGTTTGAACGGTTCCTTAATCCTGAACGTGTTTCCATGCCCGATTTTGACGTTGATTTCTGTATGGAAAAACGTGATCTGGTGATTGATCATGTGGCTGATATATATGGTCGTGATGCCGTATCTCAGATCATCACATTCGGTACTATGGCAGCGAAAGCCGTCATTCGGGATGTTGGC
Organism: Photorhabdus sp. RM322S; assembly: GCF_042879395.1. NCBI lineage: Bacteria > Pseudomonadati > Pseudomonadota > Gammaproteobacteria > Enterobacterales > Morganellaceae > Photorhabdus > Photorhabdus sp. RM322S. Next base: position 12,930 of record NZ_JBHFKW010000023.1, on the reverse strand, counting down.
CGTGTGCTGGGGCATCCATACGGGTTTGTTGACAGAATTTCCAAATTGATACCGCTTGATCCAGGTATGACATTGGAAAAGGCATTTATCGCAGAGCCACAACTTCCTGAAATTTATGAAGCGGATGAGGAAGTTAAAGCGCTGATAGATATGGCGCGTAAATTGGAAGGGGTTACTCGTAACGCGGGGAAACACGCGGGTGGGGTTGTTATCGCCCCAACTAAGATCACGGATTTCGCGCCTCTCTACTGTGACCCGGAAGGTTTGAACCCGGTTACTCAGTTTGATAAAAACGATGTGGAATATGCTGGGTTGGTGAAATTCGACTTCCTCGGACTGAGGACGTTGACTATCATCAATTGGGCGTTGGAAATGATCAACGCACGCAGAGCAAAGAAAGATCTGGACCCAATTGATATCGCAGCGATTCCGCTGAACGACGTCAACAGCTTCGATATGCTGCAACGCGCTGAAACAACAGCGGTATTCCAGCTCGAATCCCGTGGTATGAAGGATCTTATCAAACGCCTGCGTCCTGACTGCTTCGAAGACATGATTGCGCTTGTGGCACTGTTTCGGCCGGGTCCTTTACAATCAGGTATGGTGGACAACTTCATTGACCGCAAACATGGTCGGGAAGAGATCTCATACCCAGATGCACAATGGCAGCACGAATCTTTACAACCTGTTTTGGAGCCAACCTACGGCATTATCCTTTATCAGGAACAAGTGATGCAGATTGCTCAGGTGCTGGCGGGATATACTCTCGGTGGTGCAGATATGCTCCGACGGGCAATGGGCAAGAAAAAGCCGGAGGAGATGGCGAAGCAGCGCTCCGTATTTGAGGATGGAGCCAAAAAGCTCGGCATTGATGGTGAACTATCAATGAAAATCTTTGATTTGGTAGAGAAATTTGCTGGTTATGGATTTAACAAATCTCACTCCGCTGCGTATGCATTGGTCTCTTATCAGACTTTATGGTTGAAAGCACATTATCCGGCTGAATTTATGGCTGCGGTAATGACTGCTGATATGGATAATACAGAAAAAGTCGTTGGGCTGATTGATGAATGCTGGCGCATGGGGCTGAAAATATTACCACCTGATATTAATAGCGGCCTGTATCATTTCCACGTTAATGATGACGGGGAGATCGTATATGGTATCGGAGCAATTAAAGGGGTAGGTGAGGGGCCGATTGAAGCGATCATCGAAGCTCGTCAGAAGGGCGGCTATTTTAGAGAACTGTTTGATTTATGTGCCCGCGTTGACACTAAGAAATTAAATCGTCGGGTGATGGAAAAGCTGATCATGTCAGGGGCGTTTGACCGCCTGGGGCCGCACCGTGCGGCACTGATGTCCTCTCTGGAAGATGCCCTGAAAGCAGCGGATCAGCATGCTAAGGCAGAAGCCATTGGTCAGACTGATATGTTTGGTGTATTAGCTGAAGCGCCGGAAGAAGTTGAGCGCTCTTACGCCAATATTTCTCAATGGCAGGAACAGGTTGTTCTTGATGGTGAACGGGAAACTTTAGGGCTCTATTTAACTGGGCACCCGATCACACGGTATTTAAAAGAAATTGAGCGCTATACTAATGGATTACGGTTAAAAGATGTGAATCCGACACCGCGTGGTCAAGTAACGACGGTGATAGGTTTAGTGCTGGCGTCCAAAGTGATTATAACCAAACGGGGTAACCGGATTGGTATCTGTACATTGGACGACCGTTCAGGACGTCTGGAAGTCATGTTATTTTCCGATGCCTTGGAGAAATACCGGCATTTGTTGGAACAGGACCGGATATTGATAGCTACGGGGCAGGTCAGCTTTGATGACTTCAACGGTGGTCTTAAAATGACAGCCCGTGAATTAATGGATATTAGTGAAGCGCGTGAAAAATATGCGCGTGGGCTTGCTATCTCGCTGTTAGACAGGCAAATTGATGATCAATTGTTGAACCGTCTTCGTGGTGCCTTGGAACCACATCGTTCTGGAACGATACCGGTTCATCTTTATTACCAGAGGGAAGACGCCCGCGCCCGTTTAAGATTTGGCGCGACGTGGAGGGTAACGCCAACGGATAACCTTCTGACAGATTTGCGAACTCTGCTGGGTAATGAGCAGGTAGAATTAGAATTTGACTAAAATAGGAATGTTATGAGTCTGAATTTTCTTGAATTTGAACAGCCGATTGCCGAGCTGGAAGCGAAAATTGATTCGTTAACCGCAGTTAGCCGTCAAGATGAAAAATTAGATATAAATCTGGATGAAGAAGTACAACGTTTGCGGGAAAAAAGTCTGGAATTGACTCGCAAAATCTTTTCAGATTTAGGTGCTTGGCAAATTGCTCAACTTGCCCGTCATCCACGTCGTCCTTATACATTGGACTATATTCAGCATATTTTTACTGATTTTGAAGAGCTGGCGGGTGATCGCGCTTACGCTGATGACAAAGCAATTGTTGGTGGTTTGGCTCGTATTGATGGGCGTCCAGTGATGATTATTGGTCATCAAAAAGGCCGTGAAACAAAAGAAAAAATCCGCCGTAATTTCGGTATGCCGGCACCGGAAGGCTATCGTAAGGCTCTGCGTCTGATGGAAATGGCGAAACGTTTTAAACTGCCAATTATCACTTTTATTGATACTCCTGGCGCATATCCTGGCGTTGGTGCAGAAGAACGTGGTCAGTCTGAGGCTATTGCTCGCAATTTGCGTGAAATGTCCCGTTTGTCTGTGCCTGTTATTTGTACCGTGATTGGTGAAGGCGGTTCCGGTGGTGCACTGGCAATTGGTGTCGGTGATAAAGTGAATATGCTGCAATACAGTACTTATTCTGTTATCTCGCCGGAAGGTTGTGCCTCAATTCTATGGAAGAGTGCGGAAAAAGCGCCTCTGGCGGCAGAAGCAATGGGGATCATCGCTCCTCGCTTGAAAGAGCTGGAATTAATCGATACCGTGATCCCAGAGCCATTAGGCGGTGCGCATCGTAATTACGAAGCAATATCAGCATCACTAAAAGCTCAGTTATTGGCTGATCTGGCAGCTCTTGATCATTTAGCACCTGAAGAATTGGTGAACCGTCGTTATCAGCGTCTGATGCAATATGGTTATTGTTGAGATCTGAACTAATTGCTTGAATAAGGGATGGGCGTGACTGAAATTGTTCAATTTCAGTCACGCCCATCCCTTACTGTTTCTGCTTTTTTTCCATTTCATATTGTTAATAAAAGTGGTGGAAAATATTATCTGAGGGGTAGTGGTTCTTAGTTTAATGACGCAGATGATAATGAATTCATGATTGTTGCAAATTAAGGAACTCTTGAGTCTGTAATGACAAAAATTGATGAGCGATTATTCTTCACTTTAGCTAAACAGCTTGGTGAACATAAGAAAATCTTGCTTGGATTCAGTGGCGGGCTGGATTCTTCAGTTTTGCTGCATTTGTTGGTCAATTGGCGTAGTCAGCACAATCAGGAAGTTCAACTGAGAGCAATGCATATTCACCATGGTTTAAATCCGAAAGCAGATCAATGGGTTAAACATTGCCAACAGATTTGTGATGACTGGCAAGTGGAATTTTGTTTTGAAAGAGTAACGATAGATGCCCGTGAAAAGGGCATTGAAGCTGCTGCTCGTGATGCCAGATATCAGATGTTCAGGCGTGAATTACAAAAAGACGAAATTCTGGTAACTGCTCAGCATCTTGATGATCAGGCGGAAACTTTTTTATTGGCACTAAAGCGTGGCAGTGGCCCGGCTGGCCTTGCTTCTATGCCTCCAGTCGCAATATTTGCTGATACCTTATTATTTCGCCCACTGCTTGGTTATAGTCGGAATGAGTTGGAAATATATGCTAGTGAACATCGTCTGAGTTGGATTGAAGACGACAGTAATCAGGATGATCGTTATGACAGGAATTTTCTGCGCTTACATGTTATGCCGTTACTGAATCAACGCTGGCCGCATTTTCCACAATCTGTTGCTCGCAGTGCTAGTTTATGTGGTGAGCAGGAGCAGCTTCTGGATGAGTTGTTGAATGAGTTTCTGAAAGCGCTGATAACTCGGGATGGCGCTTTAGGTATTTCACCTTTGGAAACGTGCTCAGAAGCTAAACGAAATGCTTTGTTACGCCGTTGGTTTGGTTACCATGACATGAAAATGCCCTCACGGGAGCAGCTTCACAGGCTTTGGTATGAGGTGGCTCTTGCTCGCACTGATGCTGAGCCCCAGCTACAATTTGGTCAATATAATGTACGTCGTTATAAGCAAAAACTTTGGTTGGTTCCTCAATTACAATCTTTGAGAGACACTATTCTTGAGTGGGATATTTGCAATACGTTGGTATTACCGGATCGTTTGGGAGAATTGAATATTTCTGATCGTGGTATTCAAGTAAGGGCTCCAGCTAATAATGAGCGGGTGACTATCCGCTTTGGTGTTCAGGGAATGATGAGTATTGTGGGTCGTCAACATTCCCGGCACAGTAAAAAATTGTGGCAGGAGTTTGGGGTTGCTCCATGGCTTAGAGAGAGAATTCCATTGCTTTATTACAACGAACTACTGATAGCTGCATTAGGTATTTTTATCACCAAAGAAGGCAAAGCGGCAGAAGGGCAGAAAATATTGACAATTAATTGGAATAAAACGTTGTTAAAATAAAGTGTTATAAGCCGCCAGAGGCGGCTGTTTCTTCTCAGGATTCGGAATGTTCAACAATAACAGTACCGATTTCAGGGTGACTGAAACTGGCGATATGATCCAACCGCAATTCTCGGGGATTATCTGCTGCTTCGATTATCAGGTATTCAACTTTCTTTCTCAAAATCAAATCACAGGCTTTCCCTTCAATAACTTCACCACCTCGTAATTTTATGTGTAGATGGAGCTGATGTTGGCAAGCCAACTCAAGGTTGTCATAGTCGTCACAGTTAATTGGTTGATATTCAGTATTTATAGACATATTTGCTCACCACTATGGTTAGTGGCGGTTATTGCCGCCTGTGGTTGTTAAAAATTGTAACTCAAAAGCACTATTAATGACTATAGCACAGGAAATCAATCGTGATTAATGAATAACTTTGGTTGTTTCCTTTGAACGGTAAATAAATAAAAGTCTTATTTCACAGCAAGTTCCTGACAAAAGTATTAAAATCAGCTCATAGTATTTCGCTACTATTGGGTAACATCCTTAAAAAGGACGGTATTTGCGTTATTAAGCTGCAAGAATCTTATGTTCTATTGTGTTACTAATTAAGATGAGTCACAGAGCTCATTATACTGTTTGGAGATAAATGTGAATAAAAAACTTTTAACAGCGTTAGTTGCTGTGGGCGTATCTGCTCTGGTGGGATGTAAAGGTAACTTGGCACAGCAAACAAGTTCACAGCCAGTGGATCAGACTTTTCATGGTGTTCTTCCTTGTGCTGATTGCTCTGGTATTGATACCACACTGTTATTGGATGATGATGGTACTTATATTCTGGAACAAACTTATCTTGGTTCTCGTGATGGTGATCAGTCATTCTTTGAATTTGGGCAATGGGCGAAAGATGGAGAAAAAATCCGTCTGGCAAAATCAGATGACCAGAAATATTACTATCTGCCGAAGGATGGAAATCTGGTAATGCTGGATATGGAAGGCAACACAATTGAATCGTCATTCAACTATGAGCTGAAACGGGTAAAACCGAAAAAATTGATGGGTGAATACAGTTACATGGCTGATGCTGCTTCATTTACTGATTGTAGTACAGGTAAGCGTTATGACGTGCCGGAAAGTTTGGATTTGGAGCAAGGCTATCATCAAGTTGGCGTAGAAGGTGGAACACCAGTTTATGTTGAAGTTGAAGGCTATTATAGCGTGAGTCCTTCAATGGAGGATGGGCTATTTAATTCTGCCTTGGTTCAGACAGGTAAAATTCATTTCGATAAATCGAAATCTTGTATGAAGAAATAATTCTAGCTTCAATATGAATGGTGATAATGGGCCAGAAGAGTAAAACGAGTTCACTTACTGCGTCTTTATGATCTGACCATTATCACCATACTGCTCAATGAGTTATTGTAATAACCCTAATTAACAACCAAGCTGTTGCTTCAGATAATCAGCAACATCGTTTAGCTTCAGTATCTGTTTTTCATCACTGCGACGATATTTATATTCTACTTCGCCATTATCAAGATTACGGTCACCGATAACGATAGTGTGTGGTACGCCAATAAGCTCCATATCAGCAAACATCATGCCTGGGCGTTCTTTACGATCATCGAAAATAACATCAATGCCGTTGGCGCGCAGATCAGCATACAGTTTCTCTGCAACTTCCTTAACACGATATGACTTATGCATATTCATTGGCAGAATAGCGACTTGGAATGGTGCAATTGCATCAGGCCAGATGATACCGCGGTCATCGTGATTTTGTTCAATCGCTGCGGCGACAATACGGGTAACGCCAATACCATAACAACCCATAGTGATGGTCTGATTGTGGCCGTCTTCGCCTTGAACGGTTGCTTTCATTGCATCAGAATATTTGGTGCCAAGCTGGAAAATATGACCAACTTCAATGCCGCGTTTGATGAGCAATGTTCCTTTACCATCCGGGCTGGTATCACCTTCAACAACATTACGGATATCAGCGACTGTTGGTATTGGTAAATCACGTCCCCAATTGATACCGAAATAGTGTTTGTCATCAATATTGGCACCTGCGCCAAAGTCATTCATCACCGCCACACTGCGGTCAATAATAACAGGTATTGTCAGATTGACAGGTCCCAGTGAGCCTGGACCAGCACCTACAATTGTACGAATCTCTTCTTCGGTAGCAAAAGTCAGAGGGTTGGCAACCAAAGGTAATTTCTCTGCTTTGATTTTATTAAGTTCATGGTCGCCGCGGACCAGTAAGGCGATCAATTTATGGCCCGTATCTTCTGCTGCATGAACCATCAGAGTCTTAACCGTTTTTTCAACTGGCAGATTGAATTGTTCAACTAGTTCAGCGATTGTTTTTGCATTTGGGGTGTCTACCAGATGCATCTCTTCTGTTGGTGTTGCACGATCATAAGCAGGAGCGACGGCTTCGGCCAATTCAATATTAGCTGCGTAATTAGATTCAGTGGAGAAAACGATATCATCTTCTCCACTGGCAGCCAGAACCTGAAATTCATGGGAAGCACTACCGCCGATAGAACCGGTGTCTGCCAGAACAGCGCGGAAATCCAAACCAATACGGGTAAAGATTTTGCTGTAGGCTTTGTACATGTTGTCGTAAGTTTCTTGCAGTGACTCTTGGGTAGCATGGAAAGAGTAAGCATCTTTCATTAAAAATTCCCGGGAGCGCATTACACCAAAGCGAGGGCGAACTTCGTCCCGGAATTTAGTCTGGATCTGGAATAAAGTCAGTGGTAACTGTTTGTATGAGTTGACTTCATTGCGGATCAGATCAGTAACGACTTCCTCATGAGTTGGACCCAGCACAAAAGGGCGATCCCCTCGGTCAGCAAGACGCAGTAACTCTGGGCCGTATTGTTCCCAGCGACCACTTTCCTGCCATAAATTTGCCGGCTGTACGACGGGCATAGATATTTCAATTGCTCCGGCATTGTTCATCTCTTCACGAACAATTTTCTCAACTTTGTTTAGTACGCGGACACCTGTAGGCATCCAATTATACAGACCTGAAGCGAGCTTACGGATCATGCCCGCACGAAGCATCAGTTTATGACTGACAACCTCTGCATCGGCAGGAGTCTCTTTTAATGTAGAGAGCAGATATTGGCTAGTGCGCATTGTTAGGGTTCCATTAGAGCAGCAAATTGCTTCTGACTGGCAGTAATTTGCCAGCTAATAAAAAAACGAAAATAAGCCTTTAGTCTACCAGCGAGTTTAAGATGTCAAAAGGGCATATACTGATTTTTAAAGGGATTCAATGGAAAACACTTCAGTCAGTGTGCCATAGATTCTCCAGCGTACATTAAAATTCAGTAAATGAACGGCATATTCTCGATTTTCCTGTTCTCCTCTCCGGTAAGCAGGACGAGGGTCTTGGGCCAAGACTTGACTGATAAAACGGCGTAAATCTGGGTAAGTGTTTTGAACTGAGATGAGCTGTTGTTCGGCAGCAGGTAAAAATATCACTTTCATACCGGCAGAAGGTGCTTCTTGAGCAAAACCTGCCACAGCGTGCGGCTGACATTCAGCGAAAGGCAGATAAGGCTTGATATCAATAACCGGTGTGCCATCAACTAAATCCAGGCTGCCCAATTCCAGAGTAACACTGCCTTTTCTGTATTTAATTCCTTTAAGTTCAATCAGAGACATACCAATTGGGTTCGGTCTGAAAGTTGAACGGGTTGCGAATACGCCCATTTTTGCATTGCCGCCTAAACGGGGAGGGCGTACCATTGGCTTCCAGCCGCCATCCATTGTTTGGTGGAAAATAAAAATAACCCATAGATGACTAAATTGTTCCAAACCACGAACTGCATCTGGTTGATTATAGGGTGGAAGAAGTACCAATTGCCCTCCTCCATCTTTAATAAGACCTGGTTGGCGTGGAACGGCAAATTTTTCTTTATAAGGGGAGTGGATAACCCCTATTTGTGTGAAATGAAAATCGGTCATTGAGTAATAAGCAGAGCTGAACCTTCACATATTGCTATCTGATAGCATCCTTGACCTGATAACATCTCGCACTGATGTAATAAAACTGCGTTAGCATTCAAATGAGCGGCCTTCGTTATCATCTGGTTACGTGCTACGGCGATATTAGCTGGTGGATCCTGTAAAGAACCACGGCATGATTGACCAGAAACAATTCCTAAATCTTTAAATGCGGTATTTATTAACTCTTCACTCTTGGTATACAACTTTACGGATGAGGAAAGATTCTTTTTTTCTTCGGTTAATGTTTGTTTGTGCCTCATATCCGATAACTGAGAAGAGTCAGTAAATGCTGTCTGTTGCATTGAACATCCTGTTATGAATAGAGTTAGCAAAGAGATAAACAGCTTACGCATTAATAGATCCTCGAATTTTTACTGTCAGAGTTAAGAGAATAGAATCAGGTTAACAAAAAAATATCGAAAACATGATGCCATAACAAATCAGGCGGACAATCTATCCGCCTGATTATTCTAATATCGATGAGTGTAATATGAAAGATTACCAGCCTTTCACCGCACCACCGTTAAAAATTTTATTGGCAGCTTCATCAACTTCATCGGATTGATATGCTTTAACGAATTTCTTAACGTTTTCAGCGTCCTTATTATCTTCACGGCTAACCAGCAGGTTTACATAGGGAGAATCTTTATTTTCGACAAATAAACCGTCTTTTGCCGGAGTCAGGCCGATTTGGCTGGCATATGTCGTATTAATGATTGCCAGAGCAATTTTTTGATCGTCCAATGAACGTGGTAATTGTGGTGCTTCTAGCTCAACCAATTTTAGATTTTTAGGATTCTCAGCAATGTCCAGAGTTGTTGGTAATAATCCTATGTTATCTTTCAGTTTGATTAAGTTTTGTTTCTGTAACAGTAATAAAGAACGGCCTAAGTTCGTTGGATCATTTGGTAGCGCAATTTGAGAACCATCCTGTAATTCATCCAGGGATTTAATTTTCTTGGAATAACCAGCAATTGGATAAATAAAAGAGTTGCCAACAGTGACCAGTTTGTAACCACGATCTTTGATTTGTTGATCCATGTAAGGTTTGTGCTGGTATGCATTCAGATCAATATCACCTTTACTCAGAGCCTCGTTTGGTAATACAAAATCATTAAAAGTGACCAGTTCTACATCAAGACCATATTTGTCTTTAGCTACTTTTTTTGCAATTTCAGCAACTTCCTGTTCTGCACCAACAATAACACCTACTTTAATATGGTTTGGATCTTGTTTTTCCTGCCCGCAACCAACCAGAATTAATGAACCTAAAAGAGCGCTGATAGTTGCGATGGTTCTTAATTTAACAGACATATTTTCACCCCTATTGAATACTGATTTATTAGCACCGATACCGGCGCTGCTATTAAAATAATTTTATTATTTGCGTGTTGTGGTTTTAACTAACCGGTCACCACTTAATTGAATTAAGTAAACTAAAATAACCAGTAATACTAATACGGTGTTCATTACTGTTGCATTATAGCCGATATAACCATATTGGTAGCCAATCTGTCCTAATCCGCCTGCACCTACAGCACCGCCCATTGCGGAATAACCTACTAACGTAATCAGGGTAATTGTGGCTGCATTGAGTAAACTTGGTAACGCTTCAGGTAATAGAATTTTCTTCACAATCTGGAACGGAGTCGCTCCCATTGCGCGAGCTGCTTCAATTAATCCTGATGGAATTTCCAGTAAAGCATTTTCCACCATACGGGCAATAAATGGTGCAGCACCTATGGTTAATGGAACAATGGCGGCTTGTAAACCGATAGATGTTCCAACAATTAATCTGGTAAAAGGAATCATCCATACCAGTAAAATAATAAATGGGATAGAACGGAAAACATTCACTATCGCTGAAAGAAAACGATAGAGTTTACTGTTTTCCATAATCTGACCAGGGCGGGTGACATATAACAAGACACCTATCGGCAGCCCAATAATAAAGCCAAAGAAACCAGAAACAAAAGTCATTACCAGAGTTTCCCAGACGCCTTTAGCCAGCAATAAGATCATTCCTTCAGACATAACCGAGAACCTCTACTTTCACATGATGGTCTTGTAAAAATTTAATTGTTGATTCAACGCCGCCATTTTCACCGTGTAATTCCGCTAACATCACACCAAATTTTACTCCACCGGCATAGTCAATTTGGGAACTTAATATATTCATATCAATATTAAAACGACGTACTGCCATTGAAATCAGAGGTGCGTCTACAGACTGACCGGTAAACTCCAATTTCAATAATGGGCTAAGATCTGGGGCTGGGGTGCTTTGCATTTTTTGCACATAGTCTTCAGGGATATCCAAATGCAAAGTTGACTGGATGAATGCCTGAGCGATAGGTGTTTTGGGATGAGAAAACACTTCACTGACAATATCCTGTTCAACCAGTTGCCCACCGCTGATAACTGCAACCTGGTCACATATACGTTTGACAACATCCATTTCATGTGTAATTAACAGAATAGTCAGACCCAGACGGCGATTAATATCTTTCAATAATTCCAGAATAGACCGGGTTGTTGCTGGATCCAGAGCACTGGTTGCTTCATCACATAAAAGTACTTTAGGTGAATTAGCTAAAGCACGGGCAATAGCAACACGTTGTTTCTGTCCACCAGAGAGATTTGCTGGATAAGCATCGTATTTATCTGCAAGACCAACAAGTTCTAATAACTCGTCTACCCGTTTTTTTATTTCCGCCTTTGGAACATTATCTAATTCTAAAGGTAAGGCTATGTTGCCAAAAACTGTTCTCGAAGACAGCAAATTAAAGTGTTGGAAAATCATGCCAATACGACGACGTGCATGGGTCAAATCACTATCAGATAGGATAGTCAGATCCTGACCATCAACCAGTACTTGCCCAGAAGTTGGACGCTCGAGCATATTCACACAGCGAATTAACGTACTTTTGCCTGCACCGGATGAGCCGATGACACCGTAAATTTGCCCTTGCGGAACATGCAGACTGATATCTGAAAGTGCGTTGATAGAACGGACACCCTGCTGGAATATTTTATTGATATGAGACAGTTTTATCATTTTTATTCTTATTTATTCTTATAAAAATTCGAAAATTAATAGTTTGAACATTTTTGAGAAAACAAACCACTAGTTAAATCGGATGTTAAGGTGTCTAGACGTCTAAGTCAACTGGGAATAAATTAATTGCTGCATTCTCATTCATGGCTAAATCATGCGATACTGAGAACTTCTTACATTGCTTGGAGCAATCGGGTGACACAAGGTATTCCTGCCGTATTTTTAGATCGTGACGGAACAATAAATATCGATCATGGTTATGTACACGAAGTAGATGATTTTCAATTTATCGATGGTGCCATTGAAACCATGATTGAATTGAAAAAAATGGGGTATGCACTGGTATTAGTCACAAACCAGTCAGGTATTGCCCGTGGCATTTTCAATGAAGAACAATTTTTGCAACTGACAGAATGGATGGATTGGTCACTGGCAGATCGCGGTGTAGATTTGGATGGCATTTATTATTGTCCCCATCATCCAGATGCGACTGAAGAACAATATAAGAAGAGTTGTGATTGCCGTAAACCACAACCAGGTATGCTACTGGATGCACAGAAGGAGCTTGGCATTGATATGGCAGCTTCTTATATGGTCGGTGACAAATTGGAAGATATGCAAGCGGCGGTGATGGCGAAAGTGGGTACTAAGGTATTAGTTCGTACAGGTAAACCAATTACAAGTGAAGCAGAACAAGCGGCTGATTTGATAATAAATAGCCTTGCAGACTTGCCTAAAGCGATTAAAAGTATCAGGAAGTAGGCTTTTTTGTTCTTTATATCATCATATTGTTGAAAGAGTGTGCGAATAAAAGTTTTTTTCAAATAAATGCTTGCCAGCGCCGAAGAACCCCCTATAATGCGCCACCACTGACCGACACAACGCTGATAAACATTGTGAGGTCAGGCAGAGCAACGTGAATAAGCGCTTGACTCTGCGGGCGAAAAGCGTAGTATACGCAGCCCGGCTGAACCAGAATGTTAATTTTTAGTTCAGCCTGCTCTTTAACAATTAATCAGACAATCTGTGTGGGCACTCACAAGACCGTATCACAAAAAAAATACACTAAGTCTTGAAGGGTGAACAACAGTTGATTCATGACGAATGAACAGTAAAATTCTTTGAGCATCAAGCTTTTAATAGAAGAGTTTGATCATGGCTCAGATTGAACGCTGGCGGCAGGCCTAACACATGCAAGTCG
>NZ_JBHFKW010000022.1:0-93796 GCF_042879395.1 Photorhabdus sp. RM322S | reverse complement strand
TGGGGGTTAATGCGGTGGTTAGCGCAGGCGAAGGTGACTGCGCTGGACAGCAGTCGTTACCGGCTGACATTGACTGGGGCGGACGGATTGCCGCTGACCTGGGTATTACGTACCGAAGTCGGGAAAGGTCCGCTGGCGTTGCTGGCCCTGAAAGGGTTCCGGTTGCCGACCCAGATATTCAGTGTGAAAGAGGAATAAACCATGCTGCAACAACTGATAGCAAACGGCTTTGCCGGGCGTGATGTGTTGGCCGAAGCGCGAGAAAGTACGGCATTGTGGGAAAACTGGTTATTCCCCATCAGTCCAGAAGCGCCCACGGGTGATGATCCGGCCTATAACGACGATTTTCAACGTATGCGTGAAGAGGTCAATAAACTCAGTGGTATTGATACCGCACTTATCGGTGAACTGGCGCAAAAGCTGCTGACCACGGAATGTAAAGATGTCCGCGTGGCGACTTATTATGTGTGGGCGCGTCTGCACCAGGAGGGCGAACGTGGTTTGGCAGAAGGGCTGGCGTTGTTGGCTGCATTGGTCGAACGTTTTGGTGAAGCGTTGCTACCTTGTCGGGCGGGCAGTCGTAAAGCCGCGCTGGAGTGGCTGACGGGAGGAAAAATGCAGGACAGTCTGTCGCTTTATCCTGAAGTCAATCGGATTGATTTCGAACACATTCTGGCGTCGCTGGCGTTACTGGAACAGGTGTTTGCTACCTGGGATGAGGATGTTCGTCCCTCGCTGACCGGATTGGCGGGCATACTGGAAACCCGGCTGGCGCAGTCGGGGGGGATGGCAGCGGTGGTGCCACAAACGACCGCTCAGACACCGTTACCGTTGATGCAAAGCAACCCGTCCACCTCGACCCCGAGGGGATCGCCGGTATGGAATCCGGTGCAATCCGGGCGTGACTTGCTGGAACGGACACGTGAACTGGCGCGCTATCTGCGTGAACAGCCTCAGGGCTGGCTCTCTTCCGCTCGGCTGATGCGCAGTGTGCGCTGGGATACCGTGCATCAGTTACCGCCACAGGATGGCGATGGGCGTACCCGTCTGCTATCGCCCCGTAAGGAATATCGGGCCTTGTTAAAACGGCTCTACCGGCAACAAAGCTGGCATGAACTGTTGGAACAGGCCGAGCGGATGTTTGCGGAAGGGGTTAATCATTTTTGGCTCGATTTACAGTGGTATCTCTGTCAGGCCTTGAGTCAGCCAGGCGGCGGCTATGAAGGTTGGGGAGAGATCATTAAACAGGACCTGAGAATATTGCTTGAACGGTTACCGGGGCTGGAAAACCTGGCATATGACGATGGGAGCCCGTTTGCTGATGAAGTGACTGCCGGCTGGATAACCCAACAGATTCATAATGTTAAGGAGGACTGGTCGTTTGCGCATTCGCCGGCCCAACCCCGGCGCGATGATGACATTTTAGCGTTGGAGCCGGAAGCGCTGCAACTGGCGGACAGCGAAGGCATTGATGCCGCGTTGTCGTGGTTGGGGCAACTGCCGGGCATCAATGGGGCACGTCACCGTTGGTTACAGCGTCTGTTGATGGCGCGCGTGGCGGAGCAGTACGGTAAAAATGAAATCGCTCTGCATCTGTTGACCGGGCTGAATGCCGATGAGCCACTCCGTCTTGATGAATGGGAGCCGGAACTGATGTTTGAGGTGAAAGCGTGCCTGCTGAAGTTGCTGCGGATGAAAGCCCAGCGCAGTGAACACGATAAGGGGCGGATGGCCCAGCGCATGGAGACTCTGTTTGCGGGCTTGGTGGCGATTGATCCGGTCCGGGCGGTTGTGCTATGTGGCTGATTTTACGGGTATAGGCTCCCTTCTTCCGAATTTTTGTAACAATCAAGAGAACAATGCGATGGATGATTTAATTCTCCGCTATTACGAGGCGGAAATGCGTTATCTGCGTGAGGCAGGTAAAGAGTTTGCATCAGCGCACCCGGATCGGGCCGCCATGCTTAATCTGGATGACGAACGGGATCTCGATCCCTATGTGGAGCGGTTACTCGAAGGCTTCGCTTTCCTGATGGGCCGGATGCGTCAGAAACTCGACGACAGTTTGCCGGAGTTGACGGAAGGGCTGGTTAGCCTGTTGTGGCCGCATTATATGCGCACTATTCCCTCACTTTCCATTGTGGAACTGGCACCGGATTATCAGGATTTGCCAAGAAGTGAAAGTATTGCCAAAGGGTTTGAGGTGGTATCGCAGCCTGTGGGACCGAGTCAGACACGATGCTACTACCGTACTACCCGTGATATGTGCATCACGCCGCTGCACATCACTTCGGCCACGTTGCAAAATGAAATCGATGGACGTTCAGTGATCCGTCTGCGTTTTGACTGCGGTCAACTGGCGGATTGGAATAAAGTTGATTTGACGCGACTGCCCTTGTACCTCAAAGCGGGCAGTCCGGTGAGTTTTGCACTGCATCTGGCGCTGACCCGGCAAACTCAGCACATGTATGTACGTTTGTCCGGGATGGAGCGTCGCTATTTTGAGGGCTTTTTCTCACCGATGGGGTTTGATAACGACGATGTGCTATGGCCCAAAGGGGAAAATGCGTTCAGTGGTTATCAATTGTTGATGGAATATTTTACTTTCCGTGAAAAGTTTATGTTTGTGGCCCTCAATGGACTAGAAACATTGCATATTCCTGCCGGTACGCCGTGGTTTGAACTGGATATCGTACTGAGTGAACTGTGGCCGTTTGAGTTGCCCTTTTCGGCGGAGAATATCCGGTTGCATTGTGTCCCGGTGATCAACCTGTTTAATGTTGAAGCGGATCCGATGCCCATTTCGCGGCTGCAACAGGAGTATTTACTGCGTCCGATGCGTATTCAGGATGGTCACACCGAAATTTACTCAGTGGATGACGTGCTCTCTTCCGGGCGGGGTGAAGCCCAACGTTTTGTGCCGTTTAGCAGCTTTCGCCATCGGGGCGGGATCATGCGCAGCACCGCGCCGGAACGTTACTATCACACGCGTGTCAGTGCGAGTCCTTCCGGTTTGCATGATACCTGGCTGATCCTCGGCGGTGAATCGTTTGAAAATGATCCGGAGATTAATGATGAAACGTTATCGCTGCGTATCACGGGCACCAACGGCCAGTTACCCCGCCAGGCATTGCGGGATGCGCAACTCGAACAGACCTTGCAATCCCCCGGTGGCAAACTGCGGGTAAGAAACCTTTGCTCACCCACGCTGCCTTGTTATCCCCCGGCGAACGACCGTTTCCACTGGCGGATACTCAGTCATCTCGGCTCCAACTTTCTCAGTATGATGGATAACCCGGAAGTGCTGCGCGGGACGTTGGGGCTTTATAACTGGACTGATGACGAGATGAACTGCCGTCGTCTGGATGCCATTGTTGGGGTGAAACACAGCATGATCCAGCGTTTTGAGAAAGGCTTTTTGCTCCGGGGTGTTGATATTGAGATTGTCCTTAACCGTAGCGGTTTTTCCGGCGAGGGCGATATTTTTTTGTTCGGTGAGATGCTGAACCGTTTCTTTTCGCTGTATAGCGATATTCATCTGTTTAATCAGTTGACCCTGATCCTGCAACCTTCGGAGACATGTTTGCGATGGAAAGAGAATCACAGTCCGCGTATTCCCGGTTAGTCCAGCAACTGGCGCCAGACATTTCTGGTTTTAACTTTTATCGTTTCTGCCAGTTGCTGGAAAGTCGGCGGGATGAGCGTCCGCCTCTGGGCAGTACCCTTTCCCCTGATGATGATCCGGTCCGTTTCCGGCCGCATCCCGGGACGGATTTTCCCGCCAGTGAGCTGAGAAATGCCGAATGGGATGAGACACAACAGGAGCAGCCCCCGACAGTGCGTACCACGTTTCTGGGCCTGTACGGTGTGGATTCACCGCTCCCGACGGTTTATCTGGACGATATTGTCCTGCGGTGTGAAGGCTATGAAGGTGTGACAGACTTTTTGGATATTTTTAATCATCGGATGATGACCCAGTATTACCGCATCTGGCGTAAATATTCCTATCCGGCCACTTATCAGCCCGGGGGAAAAGATGAGACATCACAGTGCTTGCTTGGACTGATTGGTTTAGGCATACCGGGGAGTCAGCAACAGGTTGCGACACCGGTTTCTCGCTTTCTTGCCCTGCTCGGCACCATGCGGTTGCCAACCCGGACCGCCGAAGGGGTGATTGAGTTGGTCAGGCTGTTGGCACCGTTGACGCAGGCGAAAGTCACTCCGCATGATCGCCGGCGGGTGCGGCTGATGCAACCGGCTCGTTTGAACCGTCACCATCCGGTTCAGCTCTCTCAACGTCCGGTGTTGGGGAAGATGGGGACGGATGTTAACAGTCAGATGGTACTGGCGCTTTATACTGATGATGCTGAAGAGGCTCAGGGTTGGTTACCGCAGAGAGAACTGCATACCGATCTGTTGGTGCTATTGCGGGTTTATCTGGGCTGGCGTTGCGGTGTGCGATTACATCTTACGTTACCTAAACGGTTATTGCCGCCGGCTCAGTTGGGAAAACAGCGTGTTCGGTTAGGGCGCACAGGTGTACTGGGGTTAAAACCGGGCGGACAGGCTGTTTCAGGCAGGGTGACAATCAATCTGGGTCACTATCAGGGGTTATTGTCTGAGTATCAATATCGGGAGGCCGAAAATGGCGGTTATCAATTTTAAATCCGTCCTGATGGGGAGCATGGTGTGGCTGGCGGCCGCAGGGTTAGCGGGGTGTGGTCTGACACAGACGATGACCGACGGCACGGTCTCCATGACTCAATCCATTTTCTATAAGCAGGTGAAGACACTGCATCTGGATTTTAATGCTCGCAGTGCGCTCAACACCAATGATGCGCAAACCCCGCTCAGTACGGTGGTGCGTGTCTATCAGTTGAAAGACAACAAAGCCTTTGAACGCGCCAGTTACGCCGACCTGTTGAGTGGTGACAGTGAGGCACTCAAGGCGGACAGGCTGGCCCAGCGGGATATCCGAGTGGCACCGGGGGGCAGTGTGGCGCTGGATATGCCGATGGAAAAGGCGGCGCGGTTTGTGGCGGTGGTGGGCATGTTCCATACACCGGATGTCACTAATAATGATTGGCGACGGGTGATCAGGCGTGATGAACTGGTGGCAGATAAACCGCGCACTATCGAATTGGGTAACGGCACATTGACACTGGATCCGATGAAGGAGTAACCGATGAAACAGTTGAGACCCTCACTTTACGAAATGTTGACACGTCACTTTAACGGGGGGCTGGATATCGATCAGATTAGCCCGCGGGATCAGGTGATTTTATCGGTGTTGAACAATATGCAACGCATCCTCAACAGTCGTGCGGGTTCGCTCGCCCATTTACCGGATTATGGCCTGCCTGATCTCAACACCATCCTGCAAGCGTTACCGGCCTCATCACAGCGTTTGGTCACGACTATCGAACAGACGCTGTTGACTTATGAACCGCGTTTGAAGCAGATCAGGGTGACATTACTGCCGCAGCTTGAACCGGCACATCTGCGTTATGACATCAAGGCGGAATTGAAAGGCGTGGGATTGGTGCGTTTTAGCACGGAGTTTGTGCCGGAAGGGCAAGTCTTGATCCGCCATTTACGTCAGCAAGGGCGGATAGATTAATTTTTTGTTTCATCAGGCTATTTGGGGTTGCCTTTCTGGCCTGTATTAATCACGCAACAGAGGCTACATGTTATGGCCGCAATCTCATCCGGTTACACCGTACATACGGGGGATGACCCGCGTGCACTGCCTGAATTTAGTGCACTGAAAGAAGAAATGAGCAAACTGAGCCATCCGGCCCGGCCAGATGTTGACTGGGCCAGGGTTGAGCAGCTGTGTCTAACATTATTTCGCTTAAATGGCGTCGAGTTGCAAAGTGCGGCCTGGTACACATTGGCCCGCGCACAGCGTGCCGGATTAGCCGGTATTGATGAAGGATTGGCACTGATTGACGGGTTAGTGAGCCATCAGTGGTCACAATTCTGGCCTCAACCGACTCATGTGCGGGTTGAGATATTTGCCTGGTTGGTTGTCCGTCTGCAACAGGTATTGCGGACCTGTGTTTTCTCTTATATCGACCTGCCGCTGATTTATCGTACAGAAAAGGGGCTGGCGCATCTGTGCGAAGTTCTTCAACGTCTGGAACTGAAACATGTGAGTAAACTCGACAACCTCCGGGTACAGTTTCACAACAGTGCGCGGCGATTGGAGAGTCTGGCGCAGGAAAAGGGGGCGGTATCCCTGTCTCCTGCCTCTGTATCGTCTATTGAGGACACGACTATTTTGGTGTCCGCAGAACAATCTCAGCCACAACTGATGTATGTGGCACAGGAAACCATGTCGTCCGTACAACCGCAGATTAAAGTGGTCCGGGCTTTAACCTCCTCTCGTTGGAAAGTCGGGCACGGTTTTGTGGCGGGTGTTGTGTTATGTGCGCTGACAGTGACCGGTATTGGGTGGGTAAAAGGTATGCGACAGGCGCCGCCGCTGGCGCAGGCATTGCAAGTAACCACGCAGCCTTTGCCGCGGACCTTGCTCCCCGCACAACTTGCCGAGTTACGCCACCCGGACAACGCAGTGTTGCTGAATCAGTTGCAGGAGGAAACATTGGCGGCCAGTCGGGCACAACTGGCAAGTTTGGATGCCTTGCCTGTGTTGTGGCGATTGACGTATGGGGCGCAGCTATTACATCAACTGCGAACATTATGGCCGGCCAGCCAAACGGTGCAGGAGATGAACAATGGGTGGTTACACCAGCGTGAAGCCAATGCATTACCGATGCAGGCGCTGGAAAATTACCATCTGGCGAAATTACGTCTGCAACAACTGGCTGAACGACTCGACGCTTTGGATGAAAAACGTGGTCGTTATCTCACCGGTTCTGAACTGAAATCGATGGTGTTTGGCATCCGGCAGCCGTTGCTCAGTACACCGCCCTTGGAAGAGTTGCTGCGTCAACTGGCCGAACAACAAAAAAGTGGCACGGTCTCCCCGGCATTGTGTCAGCAAATTAACACCCGTTTTAATCAATTACTCAATCGTTATGCACTGCTCATGGAGAGCATAAAAAACCGGGGGGCACTTTATTAATTGGTGATAAAATGAACACGCAAACTGTATGAGTGGGCTGATGACTGCCCATTTTGTTTGGCTCGGAAATGGAATGCCGGGTGTTACAAGATATCCTTCCTGTAGGGGATGGTTGTAACGCCTCAACTATCAGGAAACCTCTCTGTCAGATTAGAGCAACCAATCTAATTTTTTAATGTGTTCACAATACTAATGGCTTGTTTTTTATCATTTGCCCCCATTCTAAACGAAGGAGATAAAGAGGTTTGAATAGTCGTTGTGAACATAGGAATACCGTTGAATGATACTGTCATTTGGGTTCCAATGTTTTTATTGATTAGAGCATTAAATCGAGGAAAACAGGGTTTATCTTTTTTCATTACGACTGATAACTCATTATTCATTCCATTATGTGATCCTAAATAATCAATTTGATCTGTACACGCTTGAGTTAAGATAAATTTGTCACCGGATAAAAATTCATACTTTAACCCTTCTTTCGTTTGAATTAGCCTGTTTTGATTGTTTTTATCGGAACATCCGGCTATTGCGGAGAGGAGCATCATAATAACAAATAGATTTTTCATAGTTTCGAACCTGTCATATTTAAAAACCATATATAGCCCCACTCTTGCTCCTCCTCTATGGATCATGCAACCACTTAGGCCTGTAGCGTATGTAGTTTTTAGCCCCGACGGATTCTACATAATGAGCACTAAAATAGTCGTTGTGCTGAAATTTTTCTATTACTATACTATTCGCATACTCTTGCCATCTTTAACCGATAAAGATATATTTCAATGCCGCGATGACAACAGCAATACCAACGGCTAATATCAGTTTTTTCATCCAATCTAAATCTGTTTTTATAGTATTAATATCGGTTTTAATGCTTTCGGTAGCAGCTGTCAGATCTGCTTTGGTGGCGGCGCTTGTGTTTTGCAGTTCTGCAATAACTTCAACGATTTTTTCAGACTGCTCATCGTTAAAACCCGATGCTTTGAGTGCTTTAACTGCTGTAAGTGTATTCATTGCAAGTGAAGTCATTATTTCATCCTCTAAAACATAAGACAGTCGATTGATTACCTCTAAAGATAAGAATAAGACCATAAGGACACAAATGCAACACGATAGTAAATGAGATTCACCATCACCCGGTGAAGAGAACGTTGGCAGGGTGTTTTGTTTAGTATTTTAGCTTTCGAGGGTTTGGGTATTAATATGATTTATGCTAAAAATATGACAAATAAGTTGGTTAAAGTTGTATTTAAATAATTCGATATATTTTCTAAGATTCTAAAATGAATAATGAGAAAAAGTTTATCGCTTGTACATTCAGTCTGGTACCTGATTTTATTGAGCGTTAGATTACTTCAAGTCAATAACCCTAATCAGGAATGGAAACCCCATTCCTGAACTGTTTATATGTTTAACGGTTTGCTGCTTTCATTCTTAATGCCTGTTTTTCTGCATCACTGATAAAAGCGATTTCCAGCCCATTAATTTGAGCTTGGCGAATTTGAGCAATAGATAAACCTGCGGCAGGGGCGGCAACTTCATATTCATGGCGAATTTCGATACCTTCAACGGCTGGATCATCTGTATTAATGGAAGCAAGAATGCCTTTTTCCAGGAATTGTTTCAGTGGATGGTCCAATAAAGAATTAACAGTGCTGGTTTGAAGGTTTGAGGTTAAACAGGATTCAATACCGATACGGTTTTCAACCAAATAATCCATCAGAGCCGGATCGGTAATCGCTTTTACACCATGACCAATCCGCGTTGCTCCTAATTCACGAATAGCCTGCCAGATACTTTCAGCGCCAGCTGCTTCACCGGCATGGACGGTTATTTGCCAGCCGGTATCACGGGCTTTGGTAAAATGAGACTGGAAAAGATGGCCGGGGAAGCCTAATTCATCACCCGCCAGATCCAGTGCGGTAATATGCTGGTGATGAGCCAGCAAACCCGCCAATTCTTGAGTACAGGCTTGTTCACCAAACGTTCTGCTCAGAATACCGATAAGACGAATATCAATATCGTTATTTTGACGGGCAGAATGGATACCATCAATAACAGCCTCAACAACTCCCTCAACCGGCAATTGATGCTTCATTGCCATGTAATAAGGGGAGAAACGTAACTCGGCATAATCCAACCCGGCATTGACAGCATCTTCAACATTCTCGATGGCAACACGACGACAGGCATCCAAATTAGCTAGCACTGCCACTCCCCAATCCAATTTTTGCAAAAAGCTGACGAGATCGGGTTCATGGCCAATAATTTGCACGTGGGGAAGCAGTGATTCCAGGTTATTAGCCGGAAGTTGGATATTATGCTGGCGGGCAAGATCTAAAATGGTCTCTGGCCGGATATTTCCGTCAAGATGGCGGTGTAAATCTGTCAGCGGGAGCTGTATGTCAATCATATTCCAGGTCCTTTTTTATATAAAAAAGCCAGTCAAATTGGTTGACTGGCAATTTAACAAAAGCGTTTATAGCCGTTTTATTGCGCAGGCTTCACAGTACCTTCTATTTGTACCTTTTTACTATTGTGAGTATCGCTTTCTGGCATTATTTGCTCTGGCGTTGCCTCATCATCAGAAGAGTCGGCTAAATTATATTCAGACATGAACTGATGTAAGGGCATTTTCTTACCGTTCATTTCGACATTACCGTCTGCATAGTTAAATTTAATGCTGATGGCATCTTTATCAACAGTGGTGATTTTAAACAGTTGGCCGAATTGTTCAAACTGTTCTATCTGTTTTGCCGCATCATCTTCAGCTTTCGCTTTATCCATACCATTCATCATCCTTGCTTGGGTTGCGAACTCAGTCATCATGGGTTTTGGTAAGGTGACATTCAAAGACATATCCTGAATTAAAGTGCGGATAGCGTCTTCTGTTTTCATTGAAGACAGATTGCTTTTATCTTTTGGTAAGTTTTTCAGGCTTACTTTGTAATTGATGCTACTTTCACCTTTGGTATTTTTCCAGGTCAGTGGCTCGATACCAAATTGTGGATTGTTTTTCAGCAGGATAGGAAAGTTAGAAAAAACGGCGTCAATAATGGCCGCGTTTGTAGCATCGGAAGAGAGATCACCGGATGCGAGGGATTTAGCGGTAGCATCATTATATGCTTGGGTAAACTTACGAACAGATTCACCATCCAGACGATCCGCTGTAATAGCAAATTTCCCTGAACCGAAATCGGTATTTTTCAGTTTGAGGCTGTCTAAGCTATAAGTGACTTTCCCTTTCAGATTAGTTTCGTCTTCACCGATGTTTGAATTTATCTTAACACCGGAAAGAACCATATCTTCATTGCCGATCCCTTTCAGGCTGATTTCCCGAATGTTGATGTTTTGATCACCAATATAGATATCAAATTTGCCTTTTTTGTTGGACAGGTTTAAATCAATTCCTTTAACAACGAAATTTTCGTTGTTTTTATTGATGGTTAGTTGGTCACTCTTTATTGCCAGTAATACCTCTTTCAGATCACGACTGAGATCTGAAGTCAATTTGGCACCGGAAAAATTGAATTTAGCACCATTTTGTTCAAAATCGACGGGGATGATATCCACATCGGAAATAACAGAACCGCTATAACTAACACGGGAATCAGCAGCGAACAGGGATTTTCCCTTAGTCACTTCGAATAGTGGTTTTAACGCTTTGTTATTTTCCAGTTCGGAATGAACGGAAGCCATGCTAGGAATAAGTGTCAATTTCTTCACTTGTGCCAGCGGGAAAGGACCGTGATCAATCACAGACTTAATTGAAATCTCTTCACCTGGCTTGATTTCTGCGTTTTTAACGCCATCTTTAACCGTCAAGACAAGCCGCACATCAGAACTGAATATCCCGCGATGGAAATCTTTACTCTGTAGTACCAGACCCGTTTCAGGGAATGCTTTTTCCAATTCAGCAGTTGCGTGGGAAACTGATTGGCCGATACGTTGTTCGATTTGTTTACCTGTATACCATGAAGCCCCAGTCCAGGCTGCACTCAAGGCAACAATAACGCCTACTGCCACTAACGATTTTTTCATAATGTAAATCTATCCTCTTAGTGCATATCTAGCAGGTAAATATGCACTCTCTTCCTATAAAAATGGCCGTTAACACCGCTTGGAATTTACGTCGCGTTTTAACAGCCTATGAATTAAGCTTTAAACCCAGATCCGCATTATTGATTAAAAACCCGGGCGGTAAAACCATCACCGTGAATAATCACAACTTTTTCTGCCGCAGAGATAAATACTGATTCACCTGGGAAAATGTTTAATTGGTGTTCTCCAGATTGTATAACTGTTTGACCTTCAATACAAAAAACAATCGATGCTGAATCATTTTCAAGAATAATTGGCTGTTCTGATAAAGAATAAACAGAAAATGCGAAATCATTGACAGGAACAGGGAAGTTTTGCACTGTTTTTTGTTGTTTTGGCAGGGTTAATAATGTGTTTATTGGTTTTGATACAAAATCAAGGTTTGCCATTAACTCAGGAATATCCATATGTTTATTGGTCAAACCCGCCCGCAGGACATTATCTGAATTTGCCATAACCTCAAGGGCAACACCTTCCAGATAAGCGTGAGGTGTACGGGCGCATAAAAACATCGCCTGGCCGGGTTCAAGTTCAATAACATTGAGTAAAAGTGGGGTAAACAGGCCATTGTCGTCAGGATAAAACTCCGTCATTTTTTTAATGGTATCCCACGGTTCGCCAATACGGCTGTTTAATGCTGATTTTAATACACCAAGCGCCAGCTGTTTTTGTTTACCTCTCATATGGAGTAATTGGGAAAATAAAAATGCAAGATTCTGTTCGTCTGGTTTCTGAATGAAAAACTGAATCTTGGGATGCGCAGCGGTAACCACTTCCAATAATTGCGTGATTTCGTTTAATGGACGGAACCCATTCATTGCCCGAAAAGGCGTCAGGGCATAAACCAATTCGGGCTTATGGTTATCATCTTTGTAATTTCTTTCAGGTGAGTCCAGTGGAATACCGGCGCTATTCTCTTTGGTAAAACCTTCTTCGGCGGATATTTTATCAGGGTGAACCTGAATAGAGAGAGGTTGAGCTGCGCACAACACTTTAAATAAGAACGGTAAACGGTGAAATCTATCCGAAACCTTTTTCCCCAGATATTTTTCCGGATCACTGGCTATTAATTCATTTAAAGCAACTGGTTTTCCCGTTTCGGGATCTACCACAATCGAACTGCTTTTAGGATGGGCACCCATCCATAATTCAGCCATTGGCAGATCATCTGGATTTTCAACACCATAAATATGAGTCAGGGCGGTTTTACACCCCCATGAATAGTGTTGGATTTGATTTATCATCTTCAACATGGTCGTTGCTCTCTTTTTAAAAAATCAATCTATTTCCTTCATGCCACAATACGATAAACACGACTTGGTCGGCATAATCAGGAACTAATATGTGGCATGATAGTGGAATGCCAATCAGTTTATCTGCAAAGGCTGGTTATGCATATTCGATTATTCTGTGTGTTAAGGAGATAGTAATAATGGCAGCCACTCGCATTGAAAAAGACTCAATGGGGCCTATCGAAGTACCTGCTGACCAATTATGGGGAGCGCAAACTCAACGTTCACTGGAGCATTTCCGCATTTCGCAGGAGAAAATGCCTGTTGCATTGATCCATGCTCTTGCGTTGACCAAACAGGCTGCGGCCAGTGTGAATATGGATTTGGGCCTTCTGCCGAAAGAACGTGGTGACGCAATTATCGCTGCCGCGAAAGAAGTGCTGGAAGGTAAACATCCAACAGAATTTCCTCTTGCTATCTGGCAGACCGGTTCCGGAACACAAAGTAACATGAATATGAACGAAGTGTTGGCGAACCGTGGTAGCGAGATCCTTGGCGGGGTGCGGGGCGGTGAACGCCTTATCCATCCTAATGATGATGTGAATAAGAGCCAGAGTTCGAACGACGTTTTCCCAACAGCAATGCATGTTGCCGCCGTTATCGCACTGCGTGAGCACCTTATCCCTGAGCTGAAAGTATTACAAAAAACATTGGCTGATAAAGCTGAAGCTTATAAGGATATTGTTAAAATTGGTCGTACTCACCTGCAAGACGCGACGCCATTGACCCTTGGTCAGGAAATTTCGGGTTGGGTGGCTATGTTGACGCATAACCTGAAACACATCGAAGACAGTATTCCACATGTTTGTGAACTGGCATTGGGCGGAACGGCTGTTGGTACTGGTCTGAATACCCATCCTGAATATGCTGTGCGTGTTGCTAAAAAGCTGGCTGAATTTACCCGCCATCCATTTGTTACCGCACCAAATAAATTTGAAGCACTGGCTACCTGTGATGCTCTGGTTCATTCTCACGGTGCATTGAAAGGTCTGGCTGCATCCATGATGAAAATTGCCAACGACGTTCGCTGGTTGGCTTCTGGCCCTCGTTGTGGCATCGGTGAAATTTCAATTCCTGAAAACGAGCCAGGCAGCTCAATCATGCCGGGCAAAGTTAACCCGACTCAGTGTGAAGCGGTCACTATGCTTTGCGCCCAAGTGATGGGTAATGATGTTGCTATCAATATTGGTGGTGCGTCTGGCAACTTTGAGTTGAACGTGTTCCGTCCGATGGTTATTGATAACTTCCTGCAATCTGTTCGCCTGCTGGCTGATGGTATGCGCAGCTTCAATGGGCATTGCGCTGTAGGTATTGAGCCTAACCGCGATCGTATTACGCAGTTGCTGAATGAATCGCTGATGCTGGTCACGGCGCTGAATACCCATATCGGTTATGACAAAGCCGCAGAAATTGCCAAGAAAGCGCATAAAGAAGGGCTGACTTTGAAACAATCTGCAATGAAACTGGGTTATCTGACAGAAGCTGAGTTTGATGAGTGGGTTCGTCCTGAAGATATGGTTGGCAGCTTGAAGTAATCGCTGTTTAGCTATTTGAACCGGAGCCTTGTGTTCCGGTTTTTACTTTATTCATCTTTAAGGTAGCCCTAGGTAACTTTTGTTTTTGCCAGTCGGGAATCAATACCAAAATCAAGGCGTTTGATCGTGCCCGTGTATTCACGCTGATTCTACATATTTCGAACGTATGAGCCGGTATAGGATCACGATATAACGCCATGCTAGGGGTTGAGGAGTAACGGAACAGTAAACGCCGTTAAGCGGTCATTTTAAATAGCCAAAAATCAAGCGGCTAAGTTACATCGTGGATTTGCATTCTTAGCCACCTCATTTACGGTGGCCAAGTTGGCTATACTTATTTTGGCTATTTGTTAGGGATCACGGTTATGTAATCACTGACAAAATCTATCAGCTTTCTATCACTTGTGATTAGTGGAATTTTGATATGCTTCGCCTGAGCGACAATTAACCGATCAAACGGGTCTTTATGTAGTTTTTCAGGTAAATCGCTTACAACAAGCGTATGCTCGCTTTTTATGGGGATTTCAATCAAACCAGCCTCAAACAGTCCGTCCCTGAACTGTTCGGGATCGACAGAAAAATCAGCTTTGTTCAGATTGCGTTTAATGACCACTTCCCATATTGACGCCGCACTAAAATAAAGAGTTTTGTCAGTATCTTCAAGCAGATCAACAATATCGCCTTTCAGTTTTTGCGGTTCATATGCCATGAACAGCAAAATATTGGTATCTAACAGCAAATCCATTAAGAGTATTTTCCTTCAAACATATCAACAATTTCGGTGCTGTTCATATCGTCAAAATTGGCGGGAATGCTACCTTTGCCTTTGAGGAACCCCAGCTTGCGCTTCGGTTTATCTTCTCTGTATGCAATGACTTTAACCAGTGTATGACCATTCTTAGCGATCATCACTGGTTCACCAGTGCGAGCGACTTCCTGGACAATTTTGGACAGGTTAGTTTTCGCGTCGTAGATGTTAATCTTTTCCATAAAATGACCTCTTGTTATACACACTTTTAAGTATACCATTTTTGTTGGTCTGGTCAATTTGGTTAGACTAATTATTGATGCTTACCATAGTCAGACTCGGAGGGTGAGAACAAATAATTCAATCAGGAGTAACAGTTTAATTTTACCAGTTTTGGCTATTTAAATTGACTACTTAACGGCGTTTACTGTTCCGTTACGCCACAAACCCCTATATAGGTCAAATAACAGTCATGTACTAAATCTCACGATATAAATGCAGTCTTGGAATAACCAATTCCAAGGGTTTAGCTTTGGGTTTATAGCGATGTACTATTGCATTGGTGTCATAATCAGGTAATTCGCCGAGCTTTGGCGGGTTTCCGCCACAGTTAACATAAAACGCAATTAATGGAAGAGGGCAGGCATATTGCACTTGCTTTTGCTGCTCTGTATACCAGACCCGTGCAATAGGTTGTACTTTTACTGGACGTTTTATTTTTAAAATCACATCATCCGGCAATTTTTTTATATCGGTAATTTCTTTGGCAATAAATTCTGCCCATTGTTCCCGGGAATAGGGGGAAACAGCACGCCCTGAATTGTAGCTTTTCTCCAAACGCGCCAAAATTTGATTTTTTGTGACTTTATTAATGATGTTTTTATTTGCCCAACCAAAACGAACTGAATCAGGATTGAGAAGGGGAGTGATTGTTCTGTAAGCGTTTAGTGTAATCAACCCATGTAATTGATTATGAACAAACTCAAACCGCTGCTCTTTATTCACACCTGATTGCACCGTGACGATGTGTTCAAGTTCTGCTTTTAACTTATTAACCTCCTCAATCAAATTTAAAGCAGCGTGATATTGCGGTTGATCCACAGAAAAACATAATACACCGGGCAAGCGAACAGCCGCTTTGCTGCTAATATTTTGATTATTGTGGTGTATAAACAGCCTCTGATAATGGCTTAAACCTAAATCTAATGCTTCATTACCTGAAATTCCATTAACGGTTATTTCTGTTATTGGATCATGTTCGCTGCCTTTTTCCACATCAGGCAGAACAAACACATGAGCGGCCAGTAAAGAATAGCTGTGAAGGAGTTCACGTAGCTGTCTCAATTTGTTTTCTTGCTGGTGAAAACAACGATTCAAATCTTCAATTGATAAGTATTTACTCATATAAATAACAAAATTAGTTACAACATACTTTTGATTATAGAACAAAAAACACAAACATCAAGCTCCTCAGTCGTATTCCAAGGTCTACATCTGAATATCCTTACAACACTAAAAATTTACTTAATAATTGTGATGACATTAGTAGTGCAATCACATTCCTTATCCTATGCTTAGGAGTACCATCGCGACTTGCCCGCAAGTTAATTTACTGTATCAACGTGTTTTTAAGGCCAATATTATGAACAGTCTGATAATTGAGGATACTGAGCATTTACGAACAAGCTCGACGAAACAGTTAAAAATTAATGAACAATTATCCGGTTTTATCGATGTTCGTGAAAACCTGCCTGATGATGCACCCAGCAATGCAAATCTTGGCATACCGGGTAATATCGAAACACGACTTTGGAAAGATTATGTTAGCATTAGTTAATGGTTTTCTTCTTTGCTTAGGGCTTGTTGTTTCGATTGGCCCTCAAAACATGGAAATCCTCAGGGTTGGCTTGTTGAACGACCGGGTTGGTTTGCTCGCTTCAGTTTTCGTGATTTGCGATGTAATCCTGATTATCACAGGTGCGTTGGGTGTTGGAAGTATCATTGCATTAAATCGGGGAATTACGGTGTCTTTGACGTTACTCACCGTAATGTTCCTGCTATTTCTGACGTTCCAGGCGGGGCGCCGGGCTATGAACGAGGGTGGGGCGATTGTTTCCCTTGGCGAGCAACAAAATACCCGTCCCTTCAACATGGTGAAACGGGGGCTTGGTCTTTCTTTCCTAAATCCTTTAGCGCTGCTGGAAACTGTTGTCATCTTGGGATCAACGGCAGCGCCTTACCCGGCCAATCATCGGATTTTGTTTGTGGCGGGCGCGCTTGCGGCCTCGGCCATATGGTTCTACGGCCTGGCTTATAGCTCACGTTGGTTTTCGGCCTGCATATCGAAACCCTGGCAGCGTTGCATTATGGAATGTGTTGTTGCTGTCATCCTGTTCATTACGGCTTGTTGGCTGGTATTGCGTACTTTCAGTGGTTGAGTTGACAAAAGTTCAAATCTCTCAAACCAAACTAAATTGAATTCCTTAAGTGATCTACTATTTATTTAAACGCAATAATTGTTAAAATTAAAGTGAATAAGTGCTAAATTTATAATCACTTGAACGTAACATATGGATTGTTACTGGAAACCCCGCAAATTATTGGAGTAGATAGCTTGGAATTAAATCAAGTAATTACCGCTCTTAAAAAGTCTGACAACAACTGGACTGTAGAGCAAACAGGTGAGTGTCTTGTCATTACTAATGAAGATGGTGTTAAGGCGCATCTGGCAATTTGTGGAAAACAAATCACAGTAGAAGCGTTAATATTTTCGGAAAAACATGTTTCGGATACTTCTGCCTTAAATAAGTTCATTTTAGAAACGCATAAGATGATCCCTCTGACCTCTGTTGGAATTACCGAAGTAGATGGTCAATCTTACTATACCGCTTTTGGTGCCCTGTCTTCGGAATCAAAAGTAGAGAGTGTTGTTATCGAAGTCTCTATGTTATTCGCTAATATCAATGAACTTCTTGATGCATATTCTGAGTTTCTGAAATAACAGTATAAGGTAAATATCAATGAGTAGTGTATGGAAGAAGCTTTTCAAAGCAATCAAAGGTACTGTGAATAATGCGGTAGAAACGGTGGCTGACGGGAATGCATTGACGATTCTTGATCAGGAAATTCGTGAAGCCAAAACAGAAATCCGCCGTGCTGATGACAGCCTGATTAGTATTATCGCTAAACGCAAAATGGCAGAGCAAAAGGTTTCAGCTCTCAAAACCAGCATCGTTGAATACGAAGGGCACGCTCGCTCCGCTGCTAATAAAGGTGACAATGGGCTTGCTCTGGAATGTGCTCAGAAAGTTGCGAACCTACGTGGCGAACTGGAAACAGGACAATCACAGCTGGACGCTTTCAAGGCGACTGAAGCTACCCACCGCCGTACTGTGCAAGAAGCTAAAGAAAAAGTGTCTCAGCTTGAGAATCAGGTTGACCTTGTTAAGGCGACAGAACAAGTACAGAAAGCACAGGCTGCAACCCATAACTCTGTAATCGGCGCGTCGTCAAAAACATCTACTGCTCTTGATTCGCTTGAACGCATTAAAGCGCGTCAGGCCGAGAAAGCGGCTCAGTTTGAGGCTCAACAAGAGCTTCACGATAGCGCTACTTCAAGCGACTTGGACAGAAAGCTTAAAGAGGCGGGCATTACCTCAAATTCCGCGTCCGCAGAAGATGAACTTGCCCGTATTCTTGGCAAGTAATCCTCCTGATTGTTAAATCAAGATCCTGCTTCTTAAGCAGGATCTTCTTCTATAAATTCAAAGGATATTTCTATGTTTTCCAAAATCGCTAAGGCGTTTAAGAGAGCATTTAACGGCAAGGAAGTGATGCCAATGGGTCCGAAGGTACCGGAAGTATTGGGTTTGCGTATTGGCGGTGCACTTGAGATAGACCCGCTTATACTAAAACTGATCGAGTCTGACCTTACCATCGAAAACGCTGCTTCAACTCAGCTTATATGCTCCGTCGGTGTTGTCGATCTTGGCGATAACGTACGTTTGGTTCGCTACTACACCGATGATGAAGGTTACCTCCAGGTGCTTCAAGAAAACGCGAGTGATGATGGGGTGAGAGAGGTGAGTCTTTGGTACTTCTACGAAACCAAACCGATCGACGTCCAAACTCAGTGGGATGCGCTGATTGAAAGCGGTATCGTTACACCAAACGGGCAATATGACCTCGACGGTACCAAGTTTTCCCGGTTGTGGGACAACACGAAACCCGTCGTTGTTACTGAGAAAACCTACCATCAGAACGGTACCGTTACTGAAACTGACCAATTCATGATGCTTTACACTCGCCAGGTTTCAGATAACAGAACAGAAGAGCTGTTGATTGTAGGTGAAGAGAAGATTGTAGGCAGCAGCTTAGACAGGCTGATGGTAAAAAGCACCGGTATTCAACTTAACCAAACAGATTTTAAAGTGGTGGCATAAATGATTACACTCGCAAATGAAGAACAGGCTTTAACTCAATTTATTAACAGCATAACCAACTTTGGATTGTGTTTTGGTCTGGCGCTTGTTTTCTTCATTGTATTCAAATTCATCTATGTAATGGTTACTCCACAGGATGAATGGAAGTTGATCAAGGAAGAAAAGAACATGGCAGCCGCAGTATCGCTAGGTGGCGCTATGGTAGGTTATACCATCGCAATTGCAAGTGCAGCAAGCAATTCGGTAGGCGTGACTGATTTCGTGATGTGGGGTGTTGTTGCACTACTGGCGCAAATTGCTGGTTTCTTCATCGTTCGTATATTTATGATGCCAAAAATTGTATCTCGCATTGAAAACAATGAGATCCCTGCCGCTGTCGTTCTGGCCTCAGTTTCAATCTCTGTTGGCCTTCTAAACGCAGCTTGTATGACTTACTAATTCAGAGGTTGTATGACGAACGAGAATAAAAAGCGCAGAATGCGCAGCACCGGCATCAACATTGAAAGTAAGCGTAAATATTGGCGTACTTTTTCACTTACTTCGCTAGCGCTCAGTGTTGGTTCGATAGTGGGCTGTGGTCAATCGACGGATGAACTGTCAATCAAGCTCTACAAGGACCTGGCAGCTTGTCAAAACGATCCACAGAATACGATTGTTGCTGAATGTGAAACCACGTATAAAGCCGCATTGCGTGAAGCAGATCGGACATCGCAGAAGTTCAGACAAGAAGCCATGTGCAAACTTGAGTACGGCGAGTGTGAAGAAATGCCGGGCAAGCTTGGTTACCGGCCAAAGATGGCTGCCTTCATGATGGCGGATGTAAAGCCTGAGCATTTCAATGAGCACAACATTTCTGACAAATATCGCAATGTATTCTACCAACCCATATTCACTTCAACATCAAGCTATAGCGACCTGTACGGCAATCTGTTTTTCGCTGATGGTAAGGTGATTGGCTCTTACTCAGATATGGACAATATCCAGTTCGAAATGAACCCGCGTTATTTGCATCCATTGGCAACCGTCCGCTTGCCAACTAAGCAAGAAATCTCTCCGGGAACAGCAAATGCCTCTGCGGGTATGAACTCGACGCTAGGCACTATAGGGACTGCTTATATTGCATCTGAATTGCTCAAGAACAGAGATAATGTGTATAGGGAAAGAATGTATAGAGAACGCCTAAATCGTGAGAGGGAACAGCAATCTGAAACAGGCTATTACGGTGGCGCTGGTATCAGCTCTTCAACTCGCTCTAAGGACGGTTTCATCCGGTTCCCTGACTACAATAAACCCATTGCAACCACCAAGTCTAAAGGTGGTTTTGGCTCAACATCCTCAGCCAGATCAAGCTGGGGTGGTTAATCAGCTTTGACATCTAATTCAGGATGACAAGAAGTATCGGGAGGTCAAAGTAATGCTACAGATCCCAACAACACCACGCCATGATTGGAAAGTGCGTGCAAAAGAATTTGGTTTTGGTTTCCACACAATTGATGATGAACCGTACTGGACGGAAGACCGTTACTATCAGTTCACTCTCAGGCAGATTGAGGAACACATCGAAGATCCGACGGAAGAAATCCACCTGTTGAGCCTGCAAGCGGTAGAGCGAGTGGTTAGCAGCGACAAACTGATGGCTAAATTCCAAATTCCAGAGACAATGTGGCCGTTGGTTCGTAAATCCTGGGAACGCCAGGATCCGAGCCTTTATAGCCGACTCGATTTTGCCTACGACGGTAAAAATCCGGCGAAATTATTAGAGTTCAACTCGGATACGCCGACTTCGATCTATGAACTTGGCTTCTTTAGCTGGCTGTGGCTGGAAGACAAAGTTGACCGTGGCGAAGTGCCACGTTCCGCGGACCAGTTCAACTTATTACAAGAGTTGCTTGTGGATCGCTTCTATGAACTTAAACCGCTCCTGCCATTCAACACACTTCACTTTGCATGTTGCAAGGATACAGAAGAGGACAGGGGGACGGTTGAGTACATGGCTGATTGTGCCAAAGATGCCGGTATTCACACAGAATTTGTCTATGTTGAAGATATTGGCCTGAGTGAATGCGGTAAGTTTACGGACAACAATCGTAAGATCATCGACTCTATATTCAAACTCTACCCGTGGGAGTTCATGTTTCGCGAAGAGTATGCTCAACACCTGGCAACTGCTGGCGTTAACTGGCTTGAGCCAATGTGGAAGTGCATCACCTCGAACAAATCAATCTTACCGTTGCTTTGGGAAATGTTCCCAGAACATCCAAACCTGCTTGAATCTTACTTTGCTGATGACCCAAAAGCTAAACGCCTGACCCATTACGTAATAAAGCCAATATTTAGCCGTGAAGGATCAAATATCAGTATTCACAAAGATGGCAAGATAATTGAGAAAGTCGGTGGGCCTTATGGGGAAGAAGGTTATATCGTACAACAATATACCCCATTGCCAAAGTTCGGTGATAACCACGTTCTTATTGGTAGCTGGCTCATTAATGACAGACCGGCTGGTTTATCGGTGAGAGAAGATGTTGGCTTAATCACGAAGGATACATCGTTATGCGTGCCTCATATTATTTTGGGCTGATTACAGGTGTTGTGCTTGGAGACACAACTGCTAATCAATGCGTAGCCAGAGCCTTATAGAAATTAGGATTGTCTTGGATGATAGCTAAGCTGTGAAATATTCAGTTGAGCACGGATAGCTTTAACGTCGGCAACTTCGTATCGAGTCACACGCTCTGCGGCTTTATTACCTTGTTTAATTGCAACTGCTTCTTCGAGGGATGCTTTCAACTCGTCAAAAAAACTCATGCTACACCTCACACTTTTTTATGCTCTCTTAAAAGGAACAGCACCCTGCTGTTCCCAAATTATTATATAATATGTACTAAATATCAGGCAGGATTAATTGTTGTATCAATGACTTGATAAAATGCGTTAAGAGTATCTGCGACAGTCCAAACACCCAGTATAACGTGATAACCTTGATATCCTTCTGGTAAGGTACATTTATTAATAACTTGATTCCCTGGCATTTTCTCCTGGTAATCCTCAAAACAGAAAGGTGTACTATTAAATTGCTCTCTGGTTAAAGGCTTATTGGGATCCCAGTTTGGTTTGGTAATAAAATATTCCCAGCTCGCAGTTTTGTGTTGAATGACAATTTCCCATTTGAACTCAATATTACCGGTAGTAATAGGGATTTTTTTCCAGCGATCTTCTGTTTGGACATCCAACTCCCCAAAGTGACCAATGCCAGCGCTGGCAATGTGACCATCTTCTGGACCTGCTTGTGGGAAGCCTTTTTTAGCTTCAAGAGACTGAGGTTCATATTTAACCAACCCACAATCCGTATTTTGTTTATTTCCCTGAGCAGAACAAAGGAATGCACGACTTCCTGGACTATCAATATAACCATGAGCCCAGGCACCATTAAACAAAGCGGCAATTATTGTAGTGGCTAAAGTCATATTTCTCACTTTATGTTTATACATAATAGTGTCCTCCATCAGACAGGATGATTTATCTATGACAAATAAAGCCCCGGGACTTAATCATTCATTTTAGGTGAATATAATATGATTATCCATTTCATAAATTGATTAATAATCTAATTACATTAAGCTATTGAAAGTTTGTCTAAAATGTGCCTGTTATTATTTTTTATAATATAAAAGGATATGATTTTCCTAATTTATTTGACATGGTTCATGCTATAAGCAATCTGTGCGTTTTGGTAGCATTTATTAACTTAAAAACACTTACTTATAGTTATGGTGATGTATTTTTGGAAGTCTATTCTTATGCAGATAATCTGAATGGTAAAAACTATCGATATGGAATAATGATATAGATTGATTAAAATATTAAATTATATCGTAAAAATATATAAAAAATATATTAGTTTAGTAAAGTTAAACTTTATACCATATTAATTTTCTCTTTTTAATTTAATCAGTGCCAATTGAATTATCAATTTCTACTCAGAAAGCTAATTTATTCGCTTTCTATTAGGGGAAAAGCAGTCCTTGCAATTCCAAGGGATATTATTTCAATTTTGATATATAGAAGAGGTTATAGTGAGTATTTTATATAATGCTGTTGTGGATCCTGGTGCTACACCTTATTATGGCTCTATTACTGTCAATAACTTACATTATGATACTGGAGAGCAGGTTCACATTGATAACTATCTGAGTTTTAACTTTCTTTCTCCGGCTAAAATATTGCCAACTTATATAAATCTATCATTTTCCGAATGGCAAAATTGGGATATTGACGTTCAAAATATCTCTATTGATGCCAATACATTTTCTGTAACAGTAACAATAACCTTCCCAAATCCATATATATTTATTGATTCAGATTCAATAACCATTGGTGTCAATGGAGATCTGACAACAGATCCCAATAAATATCTTGATTCCTTTGTTTTTGCCGCAGACAGTACACCAGAGATCAATGGCACGGTTAATATTACCTGTGCAGAATCACCTGATCCTGCATTGGATAATCTTCAACCTACTGTATTGGTTACTAACGCAGGCGGATATTCAGTATCAACAAATATGGTAATGGGCACAACTCAGCTGGAAAGTATCTTGGCCGGTGACTATTCGTTGAGTGCTCCGGATCTGCAAAATGGAGATTTAACTGTGGTGGCTCCAGTGCTGGTTACTCCGGCTACGATAGAGGTTATTACAGGCGAAACGACAGAAGCGTCGGTTGACTTTGGTCAAGTTGAATACTACTGCTCCATTGATTTTACCGTTGATAATATTCCGGGGCTTGAACATGAGATATTGAACGTCACGGTATTAGATGCGATAAACGGTGACATGATTGCTAATTTCGCTACTAAAGTTAATGAAACCACTCAATTACGTAAATTAAACAGTAGCGGAGTGGTTAATATTGTTATTGACACGGTAAACCTCAATAACCAGATATACACTTTTAACGTTCTTCCAGTGGAATTACAAAATGAACTAATTGATGTTAAATACACTGCCAATTTAGTCACAATAGACAATATAGATACGACCGATTTCCCTGAATTAACAGTAACAATAGAAACCGGTGATGTACTACAAGGTGGATTATCAATCCGATTATCATCTGAAGAGATGGATTATGAACAACAAATCCAGATTATATCAGGAAGTTCAACGTGGCCAGTTCCTGTCAAGCCAGGTACCTATACCGTTGAAGCCAGCAATTTTATCATCTCGAAAACAGTTTATGTCGTTTCTGTGCCTAGCTCTATCACGATAAACTCTGGTGACCAGAATGTGTTGAATATCAGGATCGAGAAATCTGCCAATTCCTGACTCTTGGGTCAGAGATAAACTCAACGCTTATCGTGATGATCCTGTAATGTTTAACGATACATTGAAGTGAATAACGTGTATTAACTGTTTGGATGGAAATAAGTAAGAGATGGGAACAGTATCATTCTGTTCCCATATTGGATGGGATTATTTCTGAAATTCATTTGGTGTATCTTCAATTTTCTAGACACATAACTCAACAGTGTTAATGTCCTTTTTATTGAGATTAATACATGTCACTTGAATTTATGAGTTGGAGTAATAGGCCAATATATTACGGTTTAAAACAAATCAAGCTGTTCAAAACCGTAATATCCACTTAAATGCTACAAGAATGTTATGCTAATGTTTAATAACATAAAGATCTTTCGACGACACAAAACCGAGTGGGCTAAGATAATATCCGCCAATATAAGGCTTTACTAATCTGGCACCAATATAATAATAAACAGGAATTGCTGGTACATCTTTTGCCAGAATACTTTCTGCTTGTTGAAAGTATTTTCGATCATTTGTTGCTTTGGCTTTATTTATCAAATCATCATAAGTTTCATTGCTATATAAGAAAGTATTATTAGAACTATTAGCCACAAAGTTATTTAAAAACGATGCAGGATTATTATAATCAGCAATCCGTGCATATCTCACCATCTCAAAATTACCTTGATGAATGACATCTAACAGTGCTTTTCGTTCTTGATTCTGCAAAACAATATCTACACCCAGATTTTTTTTCCACATTGAAGTCGCGGCAATCGCAATTCTTTTATGCTCCTCTGATGTATTATAAAGAAGTTTAAATTTCAATGGATTATCTCTATCATAACCGGCTTCATTTAATAACTGCCTGGCTTTTTCAATTCTTTCCTGCTGCGTCCATAATGCATAATCAGGTTGCTCTAAATTCATTCCTCCGGTATTGGGTGGGGTATGATTATAGGCGGGTTCTTGGCCTTGCCCTAAGACTTTATGTGCTATTATCTCTTTATCTAAAGCCAAATTTAATGCTTGTCTTACCCTAGCATCATTAAAAGGCACTTTTTGGTTATTAAAATCGTAATAATAAACGCCTAATG
The DNA here is from genome assembly GCF_042879395.1 of Photorhabdus sp. RM322S. NCBI lineage: Bacteria > Pseudomonadati > Pseudomonadota > Gammaproteobacteria > Enterobacterales > Morganellaceae > Photorhabdus > Photorhabdus sp. RM322S. The sequence goes on along the minus strand of NZ_JBHFKW010000022.1, from coordinate 68,188 downwards.
CGGGTGTAATGTGAACTTGATCGCCTAATTTAGTTTTTAAAGATTGAAATAAAACTGATGGAATATTCTTAGTTATATCTATCTCTCCGGCCAGATAACGATTCACATCTGCTGTTTCCGATGCTATCGGAAGATAAGTAACTTTATTAATAACAGTATGTGCATTGTCCCAATATTGAGAATTCCTGACGCCAACGACTTTTTCATTAACAATCCATTCAGACAATTTAAATGGTCCACTACTAACAAATACATCTGGATGAGTCCATTTATCGCCATATTTTTCAATGGCTTTTTGGCTGACAGGCACCATAACAGGATAAGCCAGCATCTGTAAAAGATAGGATACGGGTTGTTCTAATGTGACTTCCACTGTCAGATTACTCAATGCTTTAACACCTAATTCATCGGTTTTTTTCTTGCCGGAAATAATATCTTTAGCATTGATTATATGCATGTTTCCAAGATAACTGCCATATGGAGACGCAATTTGGGGATCAACCAAACGTCGCCAACTAAAGACAACATCATGCGCAGTAATAGGTGAACCGTCAGACCACTTTATGCCTTCTCTTAGATAAAATAACCAGACTTTATTATCTTTGGTTTCCCAACGAGTCGCTAAATCAGGATTGATTTTTCCATCATTGCCTGTGCTGACTAATCCACTGAAAAAATCATGAATAATATTAAATTCAACATCATTTTCAACTTTATGGACATCAAGAGAGACAGGCTCTGAACCATTATTACGAACGATATCTTGCTTAACTGCTAAGATTGTATCTTCTGGAATAATTGCCGCGTGAGATAATGTTAAATTCCCAACTATAAAACCAGTGAATAAAAATATATTCTTTATTACTTTCTTCATTATTCTCTCTCCAATAATATCTCATTTTTTAAATTGATGTTGTGGATTGATAAACACTTGGTATTGATTTTTCTGGAAATAATCCTGTCCAGATACGGAGATATGTTTATTGTTATAAAATCCTCTGGTCGTCATTCAGTCGTTGGCAAGCTTATTCTCTTGAATATCCTATTTGTTCTTACCATAAGTTTGAAAAGAGAAAGAGGGCTGGATCCTTATGCTTAAATAGCATCAGTGATACCTTTCTTCTATTCTTTTCAGCATTAACGAGTTAACCAGATTTAGTAAAATTTTCCAAGAAAATGTGAACTAAATTATATTTATACTTGAGCACTATCAAAATTTTCCCCGTTTTTCCTGCATAACATGCATCATACTCATGAAATGCAATATGAAGGCTAATTATGAAAAATAAAAATATAAATTATGAAGTCAATGAACAGAGTGATGAGTTGGTGGTCAGCCGTCGTCGTTTTGTTCAGGCCAGTGCAGCACTTATCTCTGTCCCTTTTGTTTCTGCCCGCACAACGGTTGCAGAGGAGAAAAAAAATCAGGGATCTCTGCCAGTTAGCGTTGTCGATACCGGCGAAACCAAAGTCGTACCAACCTGTAGTACGTTTGATTGTGGGGGAAGATGTGATATCCGCGCCCATGTTAAAAACGGCGTCGTCACCCGGATAACCACCAGACCGGATCATGAACTTGATGAAGCCATGCCGATTATGCGGGCTTGCGTTCGTGGCAAAGGCTATCGCAAATTTGTTTATAACCCTGATCGCTTAAAATATCCGATGAAACGGGTTGGCAAACGGGGAGAGGGGAAGTTTGAGCGAATCTCCTGGGATGAGGCAACAACCATTATTGCAGATAAGCTGAAACACATGACTGAAAAATATGGCCCGGCTTGTCGCTATGTCAGCGTTAATACAGCCGTAATCGGGGGGGTATCATCCGGTGATAAAATGTTGCGTCGTTTACTGAATATTACCGGCGGGCATTTACAATTTTACCATTCCGTGAGTATGGGTAATACAGCGGCAGCGACACCTTATACCTATGGTGTGGCAACTTCCGGCAGCACACTGGATACTTTGGAAGATACGCCATTGGTGATTCTTTGGGGCCATAATCCGGCTGAAACTATTTTTGGTCACACCAATCACTATTTCCAAAAAATGAAGAAAAACGGCACCAAATTTATTGTTGTCGATCCCCGTTATTCCGATTCTGCTTCCTCGCTGGCTGACCAATGGATTCCTTTGCTTCCAACAACCGATAACGCGATGATGGATGCAATGATGTATGTGATTGTCAGTGAAAATTTGCACGATAAAGAGTTTATTGATCGTTATACCATTGGTTTTGATGAAGACAATATGCCGGAGGGTGTTCCTGCCAATGAATCTTTGGTTGCTTATTTAACGGGCGCTAAAGATGGCAGGGTAAAAACACCCGAATGGGCTGAAAAAATCACTAAAGTGCCGGCAAATACAATTCGTCAGCTTGCTCGTGAATACGCCAGCACTAAACCCGCAGCCCTGATGCAGGGATGGGGACCGCAACGTCATATCTGTGGCGAACGTGTCGCACGTGGCTCAACAATTTTAGCCACAATAACCGGTAATGTGGGTAAAAAAGGCGGGTGGGCAGCAGGTTTCGGGGGTGTTGCGGGGAATAAATATCTGTACGGGCTTGATCTGGGTAAAAACCCGGTAAAAGAAAAAATCTCCGTTATGAATTGGGTTCAGGCCGCCGATGATGCCAGTAAAGTTACCCCGGAAGAGGGTTTGGTTAATGCCGATAAATTAAACACCAATATCCGTGTGTTATTCTCACTTGCGGGTAATTATCTTGCCAATCAAAACCCAGATATCAACCAGGCAGTCAAAATATTGGCAGATGAATCTAAAATTGAGTTCATTGTCTCCAGTGATCTTTACCTGGCGCCCAGTGCCCGATATGCAGATATCTTATTGCCGGAAACCAGTTTTATGGAACGCTGGAATATTGCTTATCCCTGGGGTACCGGCAGTTATTTCATTCTGTCATCAAAGCTGATTGAACCTGAATTCGAACGGCGTTCTGATTATGAATGGATACGCGAAGTCGCAGCAAAATTGGGTGTTGAACGTGAGTTCAGTGAAGGTCGTGACGAAAAAGAGTGGATAGCTCATATTATGGAATCTAATCGTCAGGTAATGCCGGAAGCAAATTTGCCAACTTTTGAAGAATTACAAAGTACGCATAAACATCTTTTCAAAATACCGCCCTACGTCGCTTTCGAAGACAATATTCGTGACCCGGAAAATCATCCATTTCCAACACCGTCAGGAAAAATAGAAATATTTTCTAAGCGCTTGTACGACATGCAAAATCCTGAAATCCCGGCATTGTCACATTATGTACCGGCATTTGAAGGGCCGGAGGATAAATTAACTGAAAAATATCCATTGCAATTAATTACCTGGAAAGGGAAAAACCGCTCTAATTCAACCCAATATTCAAACCCTTGGGTACAGGAAGTTCAAACCCAGAAATTGTGGATTCATCCTCTGGATGCACAGAAACGCAATATTGAATCGGGGGATTTGGTGCGTGTATTTAATGATCGTGGTATTTCTATGGTTCCTGCTGAAGTTACTCAACGTATTATTCCCGGTGTGGTGGCAATGCCAGCCGGTGCATGGTGGCAACCGGATAAAAATGGTGTTGATTGGGGTGGTTGTGTCAATGTGTTGACATCATCCCGTAAAACAGCACTTGCGCACGGAAACTCTCATCTAACATTATTGGTTGAGGTAAAAAAGCATGAGTGAATTTATAGCATATTGTGTTCCCTGAGTCTAATCAACGCCAAAGACTGCTCTGACGATAGCCGAAGGTTCGGATATATGTTAGGTATTCAAGAAAAGTGAGATATAACTTGTAAAACCAAAATTATCTCACCGAAACACCTCTTTCAAGCATTGCCGGAATAATCTCACAAGAGGTAGCTTGTATACCATAAAACAATAGTTGATCTCACACACACGACATAATGAGGTACATCATGGATCGTATGCTAGAAGGCAAAGTTGTGATTGTCACTGGTGGGGCAAGTGGCATCGGAGCGGGTATTGCTTTGGCGGCTGCCCGTCATGGTGCAGCGGTTGTGATCATCGGTGACATTACGGACCAACCTCGTGAAGGAGGAACACCGCTGGTCCAGCGTCTTCGTTCGATGAATGTGGAAGCGATATTTCATCAGTGTGATGTCACTTCACGGAGTGATATGGACTCGTTGGTCGATGTTTCTACGCCGTTTGGTGGTGTTGATCTAATGGCTTGTAACGCCGGAATTGCGTTATCCACTGATGGCCCACAAATTAGTCCGGACGATTTTCACAAGCTGCTTAACGTCAATCTTGATGGCGTTCTATTCGGTGCACAGGCGGCGGCTGAACAGATGATGAAACTGGGCAAACGTGGGAGTATCGTGGCAACGTCGAGTATGGGATCCATTAGGACGGGTCAACTCACGACAGCTTATTCCACCAGCAAAGCGGGCGTAAATATGATGATAGCTGCGTTGGCCGATGCTTTTGGGCCAGCGGGTATCCGCGTCAATGCGGTATGTCCAGGGTTGATCAATACAGCGCTTCCGCTTTCTTCGCCTGAAGTCGCCAAAATGTTTGATGCATTGTGTGAACGGATGCCACTCCGGCGCTTGGGTGAGCCAGAAGAGGTAGGAAATGCGGTGGTGTGGTTAGGTTCGGATCTTGCGTCGTTCGTAACGGGTGTGTCTCTACTTGTCGATGGTGGGCAAACAGTGGTGCTGTGATCGTTTATTGGCTCAGATTTTACACCATAGCATAAATAACACTTGCTCAGGCTTTTGTGTCAGAAGAGCCGAAGATCTGCGCCAGTCTCACTAATTGAGCAATTTCATCATTGGACGCGCCATTTCTGAGAATATCCAGTACTGTTGTAGATCCGTCTATACCCATATCAAGCTCAAATGTATTGATTTTACGGATGAAAAAATGGCATTTCTTGACGTCACTTACTTTCCCTATATTAGCCAGTATTTCCGGAACACCTTTTAAATATCCTTTATTACTGGTTTTTTTATTTACCGAAAACTGGAAAACAGGGTATAAGTTTTCAATTCCCCAGTTGAGTACAATGAGTTTATGATTCTCACCATATTTATTTACTGTCGGGCGGGTTATGCCTAATATGTCAGCCACCTTGCTGGACTTATAAACTCCGCCGAATTCCCCAAGACAGGTAAGGAAAGCGTTCCTGCTTTCGATAAACTCCTCATGTTTTTTCTTTTCCGGAGTGACCGTTTCCACTATTTTAATATAATTGGCCCGTCCTTTGATTTCCGCCCAAAACTCATCATCAGGTAGAGTCAATAATAGAGAAATACTATCCGGATCTTTTTTTCTAAGCACATCAATAAAATGATCGGCAAGGTTGATGACGCGTGCTTTGATAAGTTCAGATTGGTCAAACCCACTTGTCGGTTTTATTACCCGGTTATTGGATTCTTCGGCTGTTGCCTCCATTCGTACCTCAAACCATCGGCTCGGCTGGTATCTTATCACGCTGAAAACCTTCAAAATCCTTGTCTTTCAACCCCACTTGGCGGCCAATCGCGGCAAGTGCGTCTCCTAGGCGTACACGTCCTTCTGGCTTAACAGCAGCGGCCAGAATATTGCGGATTTCCGCCTCGGTACTGCAACCGTGCATTGCGGCTCGCACACGTAAAGCGCGGTGTACCTCATCCGGTAAATTGCGAATAGTGACAGATGACATATCAATACCTCTTTTTGATATCAATGATTGCACTTTAAATTAATGACATCATAAAGACAACATTTATCAACTGTACCTCTGCGGCTCCAAGATGAAAAAGTTTTAAAGAAAAGAAACGACTCGTGAGAAAAAACGAACAGATAACCGACAATGATGTTGGTAATGACTTATTCTGAGTTATTCACATATTTGTCATATAACAGTTTTCTGTTATGGTCATGGTTTAATGGGTTTTTTGTCCTACGGCACTTCAAATCCCACTTATCATATTAAACGAAATCCATAAAAAGGATCGTCAGAAGAAATAAGAGGTATGTATGCACAGCCAAATCAATTCATTACCCCAATATATGTTAGCGATCAGTATTGTTAAGCCTGGCGGCCCGGAAAAATTGCATCTGGTTCAGACGCCATTACCACGATTAGAAAAAGGCTACTTGCTCGTTAAAGTGGCTGCGGCGGGTGTTAACCGACCTGATATATTTCAGCGAATGGGTTCTTATCCACCACCACCTGATGCTTCTCCATTACCAGGGCTAGAGATTGCAGGAGAAGTCGTTGCCAAAGGTGAAGGTTGTGAACGCTGGAATATTAGCGATAAGGTTTGCGCTCTTGTTGCCGGCGGTGGTTATGCTGAATATTGCCTGGTACATGATTCCATAGCTTTACCCATATATGGGTTGGATTTTGTCCAGGCGGCGGCATTGCCGGAAAACTTTTTTACGGTCTGGGCTAATGTTTTCCAGACTGGCAAGTTGAAACAAGGAGAAAATTTGCTGATTCATGGTGGGACTTCTGGAATAGGGAGTGTCACTATTATGTTAGCAAAAGCCTTCGGCGCCAAAGTGATTACCACCGTCGGCTCGGATGAGAAGGCTAAAGTTGCACACAGTTTAGGCGCTGACTTTGTTATTAATTATCGAAAAGAAGATTTTGTTGATCGGGTATTGAAAATAACGGGTAATCACGGCGTTGATATGGTTGTTGATTTAATCGGTGGTGATTATGTCAATAAAAACTATAAAGTTGCTGCTAAGTTCGGGCGAATTATTCAGATTGGTATGATGAAAGGGGATCCTGAAAACCTTAACCTGATGTCTTTAATGCAAAAACGTCTGACTCATACGGGTTCTACATTACGTTCACGCAGTGTGGAGGAAAAAGCAGAGATAGCCAGGGAATTAGAAGAATATGTCTGGCCACTGCTGAAATCAGGAAAAGTCAGCCCATTAATTTGTAAAGTATTTGATTTGAAAGATGCCGCTGATGCACATCGTATGATGGAAGCGGGTGATGTTATCGGCAAAGTGATGTTGGTAAATGTATCGTCTTGAAAGTACTTCTTCTTAAATCAGGGCTATTTTCAACGGGTAGCCCTGCATTTTGCCTATTAACAGTTTCATGTTAGAAAAAATCCTTATGATTAATAAGCTTAATATCTAATAAGCTATTATTCCCCTCTGTTTTCTGCTTGGTTTTTATCCGTTATTTGTCCTCGCGCACAAAATCAGAATTTATATTTAATATTATTATTAATATTTTAACAAATATGGACTATATCTATTAACAAATGATCGGTTATAGACATGTTAATGACTAATCAATTTCACCTGATAGGTTTTTTTTAATGTCTGGATTACTGAGGTATTACCAGCTTTTAGTAAGTCAGGTGGCATAAAAGTTTCTGTCTGCTTATCAGAGAATGATAGTGATTTCATTAATAAATAAAGAAAATCGAAATCTCTCTGTTGCTGACAGTCGTTTTTGTCAGTTGGAAAAGGGTAGGTGATTATGACTAAGCAGTTTACTTCGCACTTAAACATTGATGCGTTGTTTTTAGGCCCTAAATCAGAAAATGCGGTTTTTTTTAGAGAAATGATGGAATATGCCGTAAGTGAGCATATGCACTGGCGTTCTGATTTTCATCCAGAAGATCCCGCCTTGGTAACTTCAGTAGATCGTTATGAACCTGATTACAGAGAAACCCTTTATAGAACGGAGGGGATTCTGAACCAGCTCTCTGCAAAATTGAAAAACACCTCTGTTCCCTGGTTTTCTCCTCGCTATATGGGGCATATCAATGCCGATACCTTAATGGTTTCTAATCTCGCTTATGTCATGGCGATGATGTACAACCCGAACAATTGTGCTCATGAGTCATCCCCGACAACCACCGAGCTGGAAATTGAAGCAGGGTTGGATTTGTGCAAGATGTTTGGCTATGACACCCGCCGGGCCTGGGGGCATATCACATCCGGTGGAACCGTTGCCAACTATGAGGGATTATGGGTTGCGCGTAATTTAAAAACCATGCCGCTTGCCATTGCAAAACACCCGCAATCCTGTGATTTGGTCGAGAATAAATCAGAACAACAACTGTTGAATATGTCGTCATCAGATATTCTGGATCTGACTGATGAATTAAAACGGCGTGGTATTTTCGAAGAAGTTCGTGAACTTTCTTGCCGTGGTATTGGGATAAAGCAAGGAATGCTTGGCAAAGTTCTGGTTCCGCAGTCGAAGCATTATTCATGGATGAAAGCGGTGGATGTTCTGGGGATCGGTCAAGAGCACATTGTTTCACTGCCGGTAGATGAAAACTATCGTACTGATGTTGAAAAAATGCGGGAAATCACGTTCAGCCTGATAGAGCAGGGCGAACCGATTTTGGCTATGGTGATTGTCGTTGGAACCACTGAAGTAGGTGCCATTGATCGAGTTGATGAAGTTATTGCGTTGCGTAAAGAGTGTGAAGAGCGTTATGGCGTCTCATTTTATTTGCATATTGATGCGGCTTATGCAGGGTATGCCAGCGCAATGTTTCTTAACGAACAGGGTGAGTTGATGGAATATGATGAACTTATCCGCCGTTATCGTGAATTAGACATTACTCCTGAAGATATTATTTGGCCTAAGCCTGAAATTTATCAAAGTTTCAGGGCAATGTGTCAGGCTGATTCGATTACCGTAGACCCACATAAAGTTGGATTTATTCAATATGCAGCCGGTGCGGTATGTATGAAAGATAAGCGTATTGTTGACCTGATTTCCTACCGTGCGGCTTATGTGTTTGAAGACGTTGAGGCGCAATCGGAGCAACCTGTTAACCGGCATGTGGTGCTCGGCGCTTCGATTATGGAGGGTTCAAAAGCTGGGGCTAGCGCAGCCGCAATTTGGGCTGCACACCGATTGGTTCCACTGAATATCAGCGGCTATGGAAAAGTGATTGCTTCAGGCATTGTGGCAGCCAATTGGATGACTAAAAAACTTTTAATGGCAGAGCCCCTTGTTGTTGGTAAACGTCGTTTTGAAATTCATGCCATGCCGCATCCTGATTTCCATATGGTCAATTTTACTTTTAAAGAGCAAGGCAATGACGATCTGGGGCATCACAACCGCCTTAATAAACGCATGTATGAGCTTTGTTCATATGCCTCTGGCCGTACTTACACTAATGATTTTCTGACCTCTTCCACCTCTCTTGGTTATGGAGAATATGGTGATACTCCCTGGCATTATGTTGAAAGCTGTGGTTTCAGCCGGGAAGAATGGGAGAAAGTTCACAGCCTGTATCTGCTACGTGCCGCAGTCATGACCCATTGTTTGCGTAATATTGATGATTTTGACGAGTATTGGGAACGGCTCCAGAAGATTTTTATTAAAAAACTGACTCAGATCGTTGATGAACAAGAAAAAAAGAAAGACGCCTGATTTTCTATTATTAAACATTTGCTGTTTATTTGAAGGGAAAAAATATGAAAAACCGTACTCTTGGAAGTACCTTTATCATCGCCGGGACTACGATTGGTGCTGGAATGCTGGCCATGCCATTAGCGACCGCCGGTGTAGGATTTGGTATAAGTTTTATCATGCTGGTTGGATTGTGGGTTTTGATGAGCTATACCGCATTATTGATGGTTGAAGTTTATCAGTATGAATCTCCTGATACGGGGTTGGGAACGCTGGCACAACGTTATCTTGGTAGTAGCGGTAAAATATTAGCCGGTTTCAGCATGATGTTTCTGATGTATGCGCTGACATCTGCATATATCAGTGGTGCAGGGGAATTACTGACAACCAATATCAATAAATGGTTTGATTTATCCTTGCCAGCTTCAATCGGTGTTGCGTTGTTTACTGTGATTGGCGGTGGGGTTGTTTGCATTGGCACCAGTTCAGTAGATATGGTTAACCGGGTACTTTTCAGTGCAAAAATTATTTTCCTAATATTGATGTTAGGACTGATGATGCCGCATGTTCAGCATGCCAACTTATTGACTATGCCATTAGAACAAGGATTAGTCTTATCCTCAATTCCTGTGATTTTCACCTCGTTTGGTTTTCACGGCAGTATTCCCAGCATTGTAAAATATATGGATGGAGATATACGTAAATTACGCTGGGTGTTTATTATCGGTAGCGCCATTCCGCTACTCGCTTATATTTTCTGGCAATTAGCAACGTTGGGCAGTATCAACTCCGTCACGTTTGTTGGTATTTTAGCTGAAAACTCAGGGTTGAATGGCTTATTACACAGCATTCGTGAAGTTGTTGCTTCACCGAAAACGGAGCTTTCAGTACAAATGTTTGCCAATTTAGCGCTCGCTACCTCATTTCTTGGTGTTGCACTTGGTCTGTTTGATTTTCTGGGTGATCTGTTTAAGCGTAAAAGTAATATAACAGGGCGTATGCAGACTGGGTTGCTGACTTTCGTTCCCCCACTGGTTTTCGCTCTGTTTTATCCAAAAGGTTTTGTAATGGCTTTGGGATATGCCGCAGTTGCTTTATCCATTTTGGCGCTAGTATTACCCAGCCTGCTGGCATTTAGATCCCGCCAGCACAATGAACGCCGGTATCGGGTATTAGGTGGTAAACCAGTATTGGCGCTGGTATTTGCCTGTGGTGTTGCTGTGATAGCAATTCAGATCGCGCTTGTGAGTGGGGTGCTGCCGAAAGTGGGATGAACATGCTGTTTTGAAGATAAGTTCTTTTTTGACCCAGAATGTATTCTCTGACAAACTGCCATATGAATTATTTGTATGGCAGGCCTATTAGTGGGGGCAGTTATGAATCATACACGTTACGAAACTGATGTAGTCGCCTGGGCAAATGAGCAGGCGGCATTATTGCGTGCCGGTAAATTTTCTGAGATTGACATAGTCAACATTGCTGAGGAAATCGAAGACGTAGGTAAGAGTGAGCAGCGTGAATTGGCTAGCCGCATGGGAGTATTAATTGCTCATTTACTGAAATGGAAATATCAGCCAAGTTATAGAGGAACAAGTTGGGAAAGAACAATTAAAGCGCAAAGAAAAGAAATTCTTTATGGCTTAAAAGAATCACCCAGTTTAAAGACGAAATTAAGCGATTCAGATTGGATTGATGTTGTTTGGTCGAAAGCCGTCGCATCAGCAATGAATGAAACGGGGTTGGATGAGTTTCCTGATGTATGTATTTGGAGTATTTCCCAAATCCTGTCTTCTGAGTTTTACCCTGATTAAGATTTGTGACGCTGAAAGCAAGATAAGCATTTTAAAAACAAAAAAGAAAAATTAAAAGTTATGATAACAATCAGTGTTTGACCTTACGAAAAACGAATGTTGATTATAAGGAGTTGGATCATGGCGAAAGAACTATTTACTGCCACAGCAAAATCTGTAGCTGGATTGAAAGTTGAATGTACATCAAGAGATTTCTCCTTTTGTTTAGATGAGCCACGTAATTTAGGTGGCACTGACCAGGGGATGAATCCTGTTGAGGCTCTGCTCTGTTCCTTGGGGGCCTGTAAATGTATCGTGGCAAAAGCCTTTGCTAAAATGCATAAAATTAATTTAATTGATATTCACATTGATCTGGAAGGTGAGCTTGATACTGATGGTTTCACTGGTAGAAATAAACAAGCGAAATTAGGTTTTTCTAAAATAGTGACAAAATTTTATATTAAAGCTGACAATAGTGAAGAAGAAATTCATGCTTTTGTCGATTTTATTAATAAAACTTGCCCGGTTCATGACACCATTGAGAATACGCCAAGTTTCGCCACTGAAATATATTACGAATAATAGGTGCCGTATTTAAATAATTACATAAAGGAAAGATTGTTTAAGTTAATTTAAAAATCCTCTACTATGAAGTGGAGGATTTTTAACTCTTTATCCTGTTGATAATAATATAATAATTAATTACTGTTGTTTAATAACGTAAACCGTAGTGATATTACAACTTACATTCTCTATGCCAACTTTAATATTTAAACCCTGTGCATAAGCTTGGCTTAATAGTTTATTAACGTTTTCAGAGCTTGATCCTGACCAAATATAACCTGGTCTTCCACAATTACCGACTAAATTTCCGCTGAAGGTATAAAGATAATGTGCAGGATTGTCCCAATCAGCTTTCATTTCTGCAACTTTGACAACGCCACTGTTCGTTTCCGCTGAGAATGCGGGGGCACTCATCATACCAATAAAAATAAATAGCATAGATATCAATTTTTTCATACTCAACTCCTGGTTAATAATAAAGAAAATTTGGTGTTTTGAAGTGTAGAGTATGCGAATAATCTTTGCACCAATTTACTGCCAATATAAAAGATATTTGTTTTAACAAATAATATAAGAATGATTTTTTGTTGACTTTATTGAAATTAACTAATAACCCACTCTTTTTTAGAATAGAGGGGGTTATTATAGAGCAGGGGCGCTAATTATGCCAATAACTTAGCAGGCCGTAATATTAATCTAATAAAAAATATCCCATAGGTTTATAATATTTTGGTGGAACATAAAGATCATAGCCATTTTCTTTACAAAATAATCTTAACTCCATAACTGATCCAACAGAAAGTTTCTCATAGATATCTTCGAAATATTTTTCCACAGTACGGCATGAAATACCCATTTTGACCGATATATCTTTATTACTGAGACCACAACAAAACAGGAAAATAACCACCCATTCTTTCTCTTTCAATATATCGTTTGGTGGCTTAAATTTAACAGGGGAAAATATATGATGTTTAATATAATGAGCCATTGCAAAATATTCTATTTCTCTGGCATGAGAAACCACACCAATACATTGATTATTTTCATCCATTAATGGGAATTTGTTATAAAAATAAGATCTAAATTGTTTACCTTTCCCCTTTGGGTAAATCCCTATGGCTGATATTCTCTGCATATGCTTTAAGACCTGACTGTCGTGTTCTTCAAACAAGTGGGCAAAATGACTAAATAGCGTCAGCAATTCTTTTTCAGAATACCCGATAATATCAAGGTTTTTAGGGAGTTTATTAACTTTAATAAATGCCTCATTTCCATAAATTAAACGGAACTCTGTATCTTTTACAAACCACAGTTCAGAACTTCTATCCCACATATTTGTTAGCTGACGAGTAATCAAAGGAAAATTTTTGCATCTCGGTTGATTCATATATAGGTAGTCCCCTTAAGGCGTTATCTTTCTATGCCAGCCAAACTCATAATTATCTGAAGTTTCAGTATCGTAAGACTTTCTATCGTTGGCGGAGGAGACAATATTATTGAATCCACCGGGTTTGTATCCTTTAGTGGCAGAGAGATAGAAACGGGTATCTGGCGTCAATTGCCAGCCCAAGGCCGCCTTAGGAGTGAATTCATTGCTGGAGACCTAGTTATCAAAAGCTTCGACCGCCATCATGCCAGCACGGCCTGAATAGTCTATCTGCGATTTTTCATGTGATAAACGACCACCAAGGGTAAGATCCCATTGAGAAGCAACCGGTAATTTAACTTCACCAAACAGTGCCAGCGATCTTCCTTTTATTGTGTTAAAGGCATCACCATAGTAACCGGGATAGCTGCTGGTATGATGTTTATTACTTTCATCTGAAAACCAACCACCGAGCACGCTGGTAACCCCATTTGAAAAGTCGGAGTTTAAACGCAGTTCCTGGGTTGTGGCGTGATGTTTCTCTTTCCATTTACCACCGATGAAATCACGGTAAATGTCGCGATCTTGATAAGAAGTCACACTGGTCAATGTGCTGCTGCCGAAATTGTATTCAGCCTTAAGCGCATAACTGTCAACCTGTCGTGTCAGATCAGGAATAGGGCCATCATATTTCTTCTGACGAAATTGCTCGTCAGTTAAATAAATCTCTTCATGGGCAAAGCTAAACTCAGCGCTGAAAGGAGAATCTTCTGGCGCAAATGTCAGTTGCCCTTTACCGAGCCAGGTTTTGCTGGAGTCGATATTTTTACCACCATGATTTAATGCATCAATTTGTCCGGGTTCTTTCACCCAACGCAAGGAGGTACTTCCATAAAGGAGATCTTCAATAAGTGGAATTGAACCACTGAAAGAGCCTCCTTGTTTCAGCTTAGAGTAATTACCGGAGAGGTTAAGCCAGGGACCTGCTTTCGGTGAGCGGGTAATAATATTGATAACACCGGCTTGCGCATTTCCGCCGTATAAAGTGCCTTGAGGACCGCGTAATAATTCTACACGTTCTACGTTGATCAACTCTTGTGTTAAAAACTGGTGATCTTGAGGAACACCATCAACATAAATACGAATATACGATTTATAGCAGAAAATTGAAAATTTTCACTGCTGGTCATTGTATGAATTCACATGAGGAGGAAAATGAAGCAAATTCACCGTTTCAAACAGAAGAATTATCTGACGGAATTCATATAAACCGAATTCATTTTGAGATTAAGCAAGATATTATAGAATACTGTGAGGGACCACCGACCGTATCAATTGCTTTTGTTCTAAGTGGGAAAGGCAAGATGGCAATTGAAAATGGCGATGTTTTAGACATAAATTCAGGAACAATGCTGTTTTTCTATTCTCCTAAGATAACGCGTGGCATGAATTTCTTTGGCTGTGGAGAATGGCATATTCTCGATATTCGTTTTTCATTGAGCGAAATTGCAGCTCAGGAGTTACCGTCTTTCACTCAATTAGCTGCTGGTTTTGAGAAAAACGGTAGTTACAGTGATGTATTGATGATGGCATGCCCTATCTACCCACCATTTATGCAGATAGTCAATCAAATAGAAAAGTGTCAATTAAAGGGTAGTATAAGGAAGATTTATTTAAAGGCGAAAGCATTAGAGATACTCGCTTGTGTAGCGGCTCAAATTTATGATTGTCAATATGATGTGATCAACAGCTTGCAGCGCCGCGCCGTTTACAATGCAATAAAAATAATTAACAGTGATTATCATTATCCCTGGACGATAAAATCGCTATCAAAAGCGGTTGGTTTAAATGAGCGGAAATTAAAAGAGGGATTTCGTGCTGTTGTTTTTTGTACTTTTCATCAATATCTGGAAAATGTCCGTATGACGACCGCAGAAGATTTATTAAAAAAAGGGATGAGTGTCACTGATGTTTCTACCGCCGTGGGTTATGCCAGCCCAAGTCATTTTTCTAAACGCTTCCGGCAACATTACTTGATCAACCCTAAAGCATGGCAGGTGAAATATGCGGTGGTTCACACACCATTTACCGAACATATGGCCGCGGAAATTAAGTAAAAACGCCTGTTTTGCCAAAAGGTGGCCATGAAGAATGGCCACGTTATGGATAGGGATATCGCACGATTTTTGTGTTATGCCAATATTATATTGTCTGCGAACAGGCTATCCATACTGACGCCAACCAACGTGACTGAGTTTTGTCCAAAGGTAAACACCACATTATTGTCCACCATCTTAGCGTGATCCAGATAACTACTTTTTTCGTCACTGCTGCCTTCTGTGCCCAGAAATACCAGTTTGTCGGTTTTATTGTAGCCGTAAACAATATCTTGTCCAAAATCGCCGTTGAACAGGAAGGTATTGTTATTACCCTGACTTTTTAGCACATCGTTACCTTCACCGCCGACAAAGACATTGTTGTTGCCGAAGCCAATCAGAGTATCGTCACCCTCCAGACCGAACAGCCAGGAGCCGGAGGTTTTGGAAGTGAGGGTATCATTCCCATCATTACCGGTTACTGAATTGGCGTACTGCTTCACCCCTTGGTTGGAGTGCAAACCGTCGGCTCTGACCTGCGAATTCACTTCTTTGGTCAGAAACAACCAGGTACTTTCCTTGCTTCTTATCGTGGCGATATCTGTGGCGATAGTGATATCACCGTGTGCATCGCGCAGATACAATGTTCCCGCCTTGTCATAGGCTATTTCCGCGCCTTTTAACGACTTCTGTAAGTCAATAGTATTGTGGCCTTTCCCTCCGGCAATCATGTTAAATCCACCGTCATCGCGGAATATATCATTACCGTCGAGACCTTCCAGATAATCGTTTCCTTTGCCGCCTTTAATCAGATCATTGCTGTTAGTACCGATAATGAAAGTACTGCCGGTATGTTTCTCCGCGTTCCGGTTTAAATCTTCCACCCAGGTATTACCACGGGTGACGTTGGAAAGATTGCTGACGACAATCGTGGAGTCTTTGTAGGTCAGGTCGTAGAACGTTGAATCCATAACCCGTTGCATACCACTCTGATAGAAAGGTGTGACATGAGAAACCCAGGTTGACAGGTTGGCAATAGAGAAGGGAAGCAGATTCCACGCGGTTGATGCGTAGTGATCGTTAAAGTTGACAATATTATTTGTCGCCGAATCCTTTGGAGCATCGTGCACGCCCACTGACGCCGCAGTAGTACTGGTGCCAGTCAGTACACGGAATACCGGGTCATTCTCATATCCCACGTTCAGCACCTTGTTACCTTTCTCATACTGCGATGGCGAGGCGAAGGTTATATAGTTCGACTGAGAGTAAAACCCACCCCATTTCGTCTCGCTGGATCCCGCCATGCTATTCGCCGCTAACCCACCCAAACTATGGCCGCTGACCAGAACATCGCTCCCTGTCAGACCATGAGCTTTGGCGTAGTTGGCTACGTGATCTAACAGTCGGCCAAAAGCGTTTGGTGTATAGTTATTCGAATATTCTGTTTTCCCTAAACCTACCAACACATTATTAATAATATCGCCGAATGTATCGGTGATTATTGATTCCCGGGGGCCACTGGTGCCACGAAATGCAATACCAATTGATGTTAGGTTACCGTCAGCGTCATATTTTCCCATCACTTCAGCTTGAGCAGTGGAATGACTTGATTTTTCGCCATAAAAGGTACCACGAGCATCCGTTTTACCCTTATAGCCTAATTCATCGGCGCTAATAGTAAACCATCCCGCTTCGTTTAGTTTATCTCGTGCTTGTTTTTCCGCATCTGGGTTCCAGGGCAATTTAGTCGAGACGCCCTGTGAGGTCGTACTACCGATAAGTGCAGTCACCAGCGTTAATGGCATTCCCAAACCATAACCATAGTTGTAATACCCTTCGGCAAATCCACTGCCTAGATTATGGTAAGCATACCCGGAAATAGCTTTAGCGTCAGAAAATAACTCTTTAGAAGTCGTGTCATCAAAATCTTTATACTGAAAAACACCCATGATGCATATCCTTGTGAGGTTAAAATAAGGTTAAAAGAGTGTTCTAAAAATATTAACGAACTAGGTAAGTATAGATCTATGTGAGGATTTTAAAGAGTAACCATCTGCTAATTTATAAATTAGTGAGCCATCATGAAAATTTGATATTTTTACAAACTATATATTGCAAAAATATTGTTTATATGATAAATGGCCGCGCGGATGAGAATAAATCTTCTGACATTTTTATCATCAGTGACTAAAAGATAGATAGTGAATAGTCCACGCCATTATAAATAGAGATCTATTAATTCCATTTAATACTTATAATAAAAGTATGGATATGTGAATTCTGGTGGAGAAATTCTATCGCTGATTCACTCAATTGGTTGACGTAAAGTAAACTTCTATTTGTTAGAATAATGAGATTATAGCGTAAATATTATTAATTTAATCAATGTTTTCTTAAAAATAGGTTTATTTAATAGATTTAAATCTGGTTTTAAAACTGTTTTTATTTATTTTTTATCTGGGTTTTTATGGAAAAACATAATGATAAGATTATTATTATGTTTTTGTTTTAATTAAAATTAAATTATCAAAACAAATAATAAATTTTCGTTTTAATATTTGTTGTGCGAATTTTTATACAGTCTTACAGACGAATCTATCATGGATAAGTTGTTGCTGTTAGTGCGATAGATTCTTTTTCTCTCTATAATGTATTTTTCCCACGTAGTTCCACCATTTATCTACGAGATCTAAACATGAAACACTCCCCATTGCGACGTTCGCTGTTATTAGCAGGTATTACTCTTCCTTTGGTCAACTTCACTTTTCCAGCATGGGCTGGTGCGATTCCTTCATCACTGCATCAACAACTTGCTGAGTTGGAAAACAGAACAAAAGGTCGTCTGGGGGTGACATTGATTAATACTGCGAATGGTCAGGAGATCCAGTACCGGGGGAATGAACGTTTCCCTTTCTGTAGTACTTTCAAGCTGATGCTGGTGGCAGCGGTGTTGCATAAAAGCATGTCCCAATCAGAACTGTTAGCAAAACATATCAATTACAGTGAGTCCGACTTACAGTCTTATGCTCCAATTGCCCGCAAGAACCTGAATCAAGGTATGAATATCACACAATTATGTGCCGCAACATTGCAATACAGCGACAATACTGCGGCGAACTTGTTAATTAAAGAATTGGGTGGGTTAGAGGCTGTAAACCGCTTTGCTCAAGGCCTTGATGATAGAGCGTTCCGGCTCGATCGCTGGGAGCCTGATTTGAACAGCGCTATTCCCGATGATCCCAGAGATACCACAACACCAGCGGCAATGGCGACCAGTGTGAAGAAAATCGTGCTTGGGGAGACTCTGGCTACACCACAACGTGAACAATTGGTTGTCTGGCTCAAAGGGAATACCACCGGAGATGCCAGTATTCGAGCCGGAACACCGGACGGTTGGGTCGTTGGCGACAAAACGGGTGGCGGTGATTACGGCACCAGCAATGATGTCGCCGTACTTTGGCCACCAGAGGGGGGATCACCTGTAGTTCTGGCGGTTTATTTTACCCAACATCAGAAAGACGCTGAGTCACGCCGTGATGTACTGGCTTCAACTACGCGGTTGGTGATGGAGCATTTAGCGTGATTTTTTCTGGAATACAGGTAATTGTGCTAAGAGTGTCAGTAACACCAAAGTTGCCCCCTTGATAATTATGTAGTAACGTACCTACATAAATTGATTGTTATATTAGGAGGTACTATGTTAATCACAACCTTATCAAGCCGAGAACTCAACCAGGATGTTAGTAGGGCAAAGAAGGCTGCCAAAAGTGGTCCTGTGTTTATCACAGATCGCGGCAAGCCAGCGCATGTCCTGCTGACTATTGAGGAATATCAACGGATCACGAAGCAACGCAGAAACATCGCTGATGCTTTGGCAATGCCCGGTGTTGAAGATATTGAATTCAATCCGGCGCGAGCTACCATTAATAGCCGTCCGGCTAATTTCTCATGATGTTTGTTCTTGATACCAATGTCGTGTCCGAGCTTCGGAAAGTTCGGGCGGGTAAGGCTAATATAGGGGTTGCCTCATGGGTTGAAGGTGTTGATGCAGCGGAGCTTTTCCTATCGGCCATTACCATTATGGAGCTGGAAACCGGTATCTTACAGATTGAACGGCGAGACATAATCCAAGGGGCATTATTGCGTTCATGGTTTAACCACCATGTCATACCGGAATTTACTGGGCGGATCTTACCGGTAGATACGGCTGTAGCGTTGCGGTGCGCCCGGCTGCATGTACCTGATCCATGCTCAGAGCGTGATGCACTTATCGCGGCAACCGCACTCGTTCATGGTATGACCGTCGTCACACGGAACGTGGCCGATTTTGAGTTGACTGGAGTGCCAATATTGAACCCTTGGATTTAGTTAGTTTTTGTATGTGGACGTTATCTTTCGGGAAAGTAGCCTCTGCCACATAGAAGAAATTTAACATTTCCACCCCAAAATACATTAAAATTATTTATAAATATTATCTGGTATCTTATAATGCCGAGTATGAAATATTTGCCAATATAGAAGAAAGTATCTCAGCTCAAAGATACTTTTTTGCTAAATTAAGACTATTACCCGTGATGAGTTTTGCACTTTTATCGAACTTCTCAAATTGCCAAAAAAAGCCATTAACACTACAAAATATCTGGCCTTTTAGGTGGATAAGGCTCTCTATGAATCTGACAAATTACTCAGTATTTCAAGGTTATTGAAATCATGAAAGTGAGAGTGAGGATAGTCATCGATGAACTCGATTTTCATTATATGATTTACATCACAATGTCAATAAAAAAACAATTAATTTAATTGCAACATTAAAGTAGATTTGTTATTTTATTGTTGCGCAAAAGTTATGGGCGCAAGGTGAGTTTGTTCGGTGGAGGTTATCATGCGCGAAGATAGAAATACGGTAATGGAAAGCAATGGTGATCAGGTAGGGGCTAACGTCGAAGATCTCGGCTTAGAAGTTGTAGAAGACATCCCCCAGATTTCAGAGGCGTGTCCTGTTCGTCAAATTTGTCATGCTTAATTAGGCTAATCTGATGACTGACATGCTTCAATACAATGCCTTGATTTCAGCATTGTCTATGCAACGATTGGAACCGCTTTATCAACACATCTGTGCTCATGAATCATCCAGTGCTGCATATGAATATAATCCCGTCGAGACGCCGTGCAAAATGGCTCCTCTTCTATTGAAGAGGGTTTTCGAACCGGTAATTTTCGATGATGCTCTATTCTTTGATTTGTTTGCCAGCATGTCTACAGAAGCTGAACGGGCTATCAGTGGTTTGTTTCGAGTGTATATTGACGGCATGTTGAGCCCTCAGTACGAGAACGAGGTTTTATTTAATCATCCTCGGGTGGGAGAGGCTTTCAAGGACTATGTATCCAGAGCTACTGCTGGAAACAAGTTTGGCATTATTGTGAATGGTGCTGAACAATGGTCTGATCCACTGGCTCGGATGGGGGCTCGCATTTTCGCGCCGGTCGTCGAAGCTCAAGGCGCTTGGCGGAGTACGGTTGAGGTGACGTTATTTATCGGCAACTACGGCTACACGCCTTTTGGCATTCACATTGATGATCCCTACACCTCAATTGTCCATTTCCATACTGGCCCCACGACCAAGGAGATGACCCTTTTCAGCCGAGAAGAGTTTCATCGACTAAATGGTGAACGGAAGAACTGCTTCCAGCCGGAACGCTTGGTACCTCATGGTAAAACCTTTGTCATCGAAGCGGGTGATGTCTTTTTGCTGCCACCGCATTGGTACCATATTGGCAATACAGAGGGTTTCTCAATTGGTATTGCATTTGCGATATCAAAGTATTCAGCTGCCAAGGTAACTGCGAATACTCTTCAACATGCTATTACCGAAGAACGCCTGCGAGGTTCTATTGATGAAGTCGTAGAACGGGCCGAAAAGGGCGCGTATTCTCAGGCGGGATGGTTGAGACGAATATACGCTGAGAATATGGCAAGAGTCTCAAGTCGCCGACATCTGCGCTATTCTTACGTTCGTTTCCAGGATGACATGATTACGCCGGATACACGCTGGATCCGCGACCCTGACTTTCCGATAACCACTATTGAGGTGGACGAGGATTTGCTGGTCTTTGTCCGCGGGAACCGCATTCGCCTCGCTCGAAATGAAGTGAGTATCAGATTATTGAAGACCATTCCTGAGATACCATTCAGTGCGCGCGATCTGCATGCAGAGCTTGAAGGACGTGTGTCGCTGGATGCACTGCTTGTTACGGTGAAACAGTTGCGCAGGCTGGGAGGATTGCTGCCTGCTACAATCATAGTGGAAAGATCATAACTTAGTGTCAAGTCAACGATCTTCTCGTGTATGCCACAACCGCAGCAAGATGGCAACCGCGGTGATTACATTCTGCAAAACTGGGATGAGAAATCACAGTACCATTGAGTTTATCGGTTTGTGGGAACAGCTACATAATCCCGATTCGCGGCGTTGTTGAATCAGCGCCATATCAGACTCGTTGAAGGTATAAAAACGGATCAAATCATCCTGGTTTTCAGGCATAGCAAGCAAATTGGCTCACTCATTGGCGGAAAGAATTGAGCGGCGCGGCATAGTCAGTTATCCATTTTCAGGTATTGATAGAGTGTTTCGCGGCTGATACAGAACTCCCGCGCCAATTGCGTTTTCTTTTCACCGGCAGCGGCGCGACGCCGTAGTTCGGCACGGCGATCTGGTTCAAGTACTTTCTTACGCCCCCGGTAAGCCCCACGTTGCTTAGCAAGTGCAATACCTTCGCGTTGTCGCTCGCGGATCAACGCACGTTCGAATTCGGCGAACGCTCCCATGACAGACAACATCAAGTTTGCCATCGGTGAATCTTCCCCGGTAAAACAGAGATGTTCTTTGACAAATTCGATGAGTACACCACGCTGTGTCAGTGTTTGTACGATACAACGCAGATCGTCGAGATTACGCGCTAGTCTATCCATACTATGAATCACTACGGTGTCACCCTCACGTACGAAACTGATAAGTGACTCCAATTGCGGGCGTTTCACATCCTTTCCCGACGCCTTATCGGTAAAAATTCGGTCAACCTAAATCCCTTCCAGTTGTCGTTCCGGGTTTTGGTCGAAAGTGCTTACCCGGATGTAGCCAATCCGTTGTCCTTTCATGCAGATTTACCTTACATCGACCAGCATGTTTTCAATCAAACGGGTCATTGTTTCTTTTTGCGTCGGTGCTGACTCCGCGACAAGCAACACCAACGCAGCGAGTCCGATGTCTGTCATTTTCAGAAGGCGACTGCACCAGTTCACAGGGCTGACAGCCCGATGTGCAGCCAACTTCTGAACAGGTTTCGTCAGCCGTCCTGTGCACGAAACGTCATGAAGGGGCTAAGTTGCCCAGAACTCCGGTGCACGATATCTCTTCCTCCGGCTGGTGATCGTTAACTCTCTCTGCTGATCCTCGCTGCCAGTCGTGTCATGAGGTCCATGCGTTCATGAAAAATCGCCACGACCAGTGCGGGCGCACTCCCGCGTGGCAGGCAGAAGACATAGTGATGTTCACAATGCGCCATCCGTAACTCAGGAAAGAGTTCGCTCATATCCTTGAAAGTACCTCGCCCTACGGCAAGGCAGGCAATACCATGTTCCAGCCTGGTGATATAGCGGCGTACTTGCGCTGTGCCCCACTGTTTGCGCGTGTAGCGGATGATGCTGCGTAGATCTGCTTCAGCCTCCGCCGTGAGGATGTAGGTCGTCAAGCGCGATCCCCGCCGAGTTCTTCGTCAAGAATTTCTCCGATGCTCCTGGTGGACACCTTCCCTGCAATCCCGTTATTGATGCGGTTTCCCAGCAGAGTTTTCAGTTCCTGCCATGCCTGATCAGCATCTGCATCGCCGGGGAACAAACGTTCGAGAGCGTATTGTTTGATGGTCTTACCTTGTAGGGCTGCTAGCGCTTTCAGGCTTTGGTGCTGCTGGTCTGTTATGTCGATTGTCAGGCGGCTCATAGAGGGCATCTCCTTTAAAATACACAAACCCACATTAGCACATATGTATAAATAAAGCCATCAGACCGCTCTGTCCATCAAACGAACGTTTGTCGGACATTAAGATAGGCGGACGGAATGACGGACAAATGAGGCAAAATGGCACTGATTGGCTATGCGCGGGTATCGACGGCGGAACAGGACACCGCCTTGCAGACGGATGCGTTGCGCAAGGCGGGTTGCGAGAGAATTTTTAATGAAGTGAGTATCAGATTATTGAAGACCATTCCTGAGATACCATTCAGTGTGCACGATCTGCATTCAGAACTTGAAGGACGCGTGTCACTGGATGCACTGCTTGTTACGGTGAAACAGTTGCGTAGGCTGGGAGGATTGCTGCCTGCTGCAATCATAGTGGAAAGATCATAACCTAGTGTCAAGTTAGCGATCTTCTCGTGTATGCCACAATCGCAGCACGTTGATGGTGAAACCTTGGATTTCGTAGCGCATTTCATAATGCCCCGCAAGGATCCGGCGCACTTCACGTGGCTCAAACTCTTCAAGGCGTTCTCCGATACGTGGGTTGATAAGCAAATCAGTGGGTGCAGCAGAAAGCGCCTGTATTGTTCGTACAGCACAGAAAATCGTATAGGCGAGTTAGGTCGGAGAGCGCCTTGCTGGTCCATTTCAATTCCATCACCATCAGCGCGGTACTGGTAGAGGTTCGTCGGTACTAAGGCTATCGGCCCATGCCATAACGGCCTGATGGTCGATGACATGACCAGCGTCCACATCGGCCAACGCTTCGCGAGTTAGTCGGCTATGTTCTTCCTCCTGGTCGAGCCAGGCTGACAGTGCCTGCTTCATGATCCAGCCACGCGAACGCTCCAGTCGTACTGCCATCTGATCAACCTTCTCGGCCAGCGGAAGTGGAACATGAGTAGTCAACACTTTAGTTGCAGTTTTTGCCATCCTGAATATCTCCTCTCTATAACTATGATTGGTTACGATTAATATTGAATCATAGTGATTAACATTAATTCAATCAAATGAAATGCCAGTTTTTTAAGTACGCCTAATAAACTTCCCTCCATTGCGACTCGTTAGAAACACATTATCTTAATTACATGTATATATATACATGTAATTAACATTATTTTAAAATGATAAGTGCAATGCAATAACAACCTGTTACATGATTGAGTCATACAACAGCTTGTTTTTACTTTCTTATATTAAATCTAACTTACATGAGAATGACATGATGACAGTATCTCCCAAACCCAATCTTCAGCTTGTCTACGTATCTGATATCGAACGTTCGACAGCTTTCTACCAGACACTTTTCAATTCTGAACCCGTGTTTTCTAGCCCCCGCTATGTGGCATTTGCTGCCGACAGCGAAGCACTGTTTGCTATTTGGTCTGGCGGAACCAAGCCAGATGCTGCTGTCCCGCGGTTCTCTGAGATCGGCATTATGTTGCCATCCCACGAAGATGTAGATCGCCTCTTTGAGGAATGGCGGAAGAACCCCGGCATCAAAATCGTGCAAGAACCTTATACTGAAGTTTTTGGTCGTACTTTCCTCGTTGAAGATCCTGACGGTCATATTATTCGAGTATGCCCCCTGGATTAGAAGCTAGGTTAACTTCCCTGGCACGACTGCGGTGAAAATT
Source organism: Photorhabdus sp. RM322S (assembly GCF_042879395.1). NCBI lineage: Bacteria > Pseudomonadati > Pseudomonadota > Gammaproteobacteria > Enterobacterales > Morganellaceae > Photorhabdus > Photorhabdus sp. RM322S. The sequence continues at coordinate 43,350 of NZ_JBHFKW010000022.1, read as the reverse complement.
TTCTTAAAGGAGTTTAATCAGGAGGATTAAATTCCTTTTTCTGAGACACCCTTTATATTCATGAAATTATTAAAAATAAAGCTAAGATAATTGATTGCTTTTCAGAATTGAAAAATAACATTTACCCACTTATTTCTTACCTCCTATTTTTCTCTTTATTCTTTAATAAAAAACTTTAAAATCTAACAAATCGATAATCAATATTACCATTTCAGGTTAATTATGATGAAAACCATAATTAACCCTTTAATTACATCTATATTTTAATTTTTCTGACTAATCAGAATTTCACTTCTAAAAATAGTAGGTAAAAAATAGGACAAGTATGAAAATACATTTTAACCACAATGCTGTGTTTTTAATTTTATCTTTAAATACAAACAATTAAATTAATTTACAAGGTTTACAATATTATATTTAACCCCGTAAGTATTGCATTAAATTAATATACATGAGAACTTATTTACCAGCCGACACACGGTGGGTTTTAAATATCATTAAATGTGTCACAGCATATTAGATTGCTATAAATAGACGTTAATTGATTTCTTCGTCTATCTCATCTTGTTCGGTTATTCAATCAGGTTTGGTGCGGTTTAACGTAAGTTTGCACTTCCTGTCATATATAAAGGTATAAAGGTGCCATGAATACTCAACGTAAGCTTGATAAAGTGAGACCGCCCCGAGTTCAGATTACTTATGATGTTGAATTAGGTGGTGCGGTCGAGAAAAAAGAATTGCCCTTGGTCATTGGTGTCATTGGTCAATTTGCTGAACAATCAATTCCTATGCGTGAACGTCGTTTCATGCATATTGATAAAGATAATTTTAATGCGGTGATGGAAGGTCTGACGCCTTCATTGGAATTACAGGTTGAAAGTGCGCTGCCTGGGCAAAGCGGATTTATTAATGTCGATTTGCAATTTAAATCAATGGCGGACTTTACCCCAGAGAATTTGGCGAAACAGATTGAACCGCTACGTAATTTGCTGGAGGTTCGCAGCAAATTAAGCGATCTGAAAGGCCGTGCATTGAGCAATGAAAAATTGCGCGACCGTCTGGCGGAAATTCTTGCTGAACATGCGGACAAATTACCACAGGTAAATGAAGAGACGGAAACGCCAGCCACAGAAAATACGGCGGATGACGTCACTCCGGAAAATAACAATGCACAGTGAGGAAAACATGGAACAGAGCGTTGTTGAACAGCAAGAATTGAAAACGACGGAAACCAGTGGTGATTTTCTTGATCAGATTATTGATAACACCCAAGCCATTCGCCGGGAAGCCGATCGTGATCGGGTCAAAAGCCAGCTTGACCAGTTTCTGGCCGAAGTAACGTCAGGTTCGCTGGTGGTTTCTGGTGATTTAGTAAACAGCATTGAAGAGCGTATCGCCGCGATTGACGCACTGATGTCCGCTCAACTGAGCAAGGTGTTGCATCACCCAGAATTACAGCGTCTGGAATCGTCTTGGGTAGGGCTTAAGGGATTACTTGACCAGAGTGAAACTAATAATACCCAGATCCGAATGTTGAATGCGACAAAAACCGATTTGATTAAGGACTTTAAATCGGCGTCTGATTTCGATCAGTCAATGTTGTTTAAGAATGTTTACGAGTATGAATACGGTACCTTTGGTGGTGAACCTTATTCAGCGTTTGTCGGTGATTTTGACTTTGATAACAGTCCGGAAGATCTTTATTTACTGGAGCAGATTTCCCATGTGGCAGCGGCAGCCCATGCCCCGTTTATCAGTTCAGCCAACGCAGGTATGTTAGGGCTGAATGATTTTGGTGAACTGCCACGTCCACGTGATTTGTCCAAATTGTTTGAAACATCCGATTATCTGCGCTGGAAGCGTTTTCGGGAATCCGATGACTCCCGCTATGTCGGTTTGACTTTGCCGAGGGTGATTGGCCGTTTACCTTATGGGGCAAAAACCATCCCGGTTGAACAATTCTGTTTCGAGGAGCAGGTAAAAGAAGGGGACAGCAGCAGTTATCTGTGGATTAACGCCGCTTATGCACTGGCGGGCCGTATGGTGGCTGCGTTTGAACAATATGGTTGGTGCGCGGCAATTCGCGGTGTGGAAGGCGGGGGATTGGTAGAGGCATTGCCGACCCATCATTATTCCTCTGTGTCCGGTGAAAAGATGCTGCAATGCCCGACTGAGGTGGCCATTTCTGATCGCCGTGAAAGAGAGTTAGCGGAATTAGGGTTTATTCCTCTGGTTTATTATAAAGGTACTGACTATGCCGCCTTCTTCTCGGTACAGTCGCCTAACAAACCGAGGAAATATAATTCTGACCTGGCAAATGCCAACGCAAAATTATCGACACAATTGCAATACATTATGACGACTTCTCGTTTCGCCCATTATTTGAAAATGATCGTGCGTGACAAAGTGGGTAGTTTTATGTCCCGCGGAGAATGTCAGTCTTATCTGCAAAGTTGGATCAACCAATATATTGTTGGTTCTGATACCGTCGGCGCAGAAATTAAAGCAAGCCACCCATTGCGTGAGGCAAGAGTTGATGTTGTTGAAGTTCCAGGAGCACCTGGAACATATCGAGCGGTAGCTTATTTAAGGCCGCATTTCCAATTGGAAGGATTAAGTATGTCTTTACGGCTGGTTGCTGATTTACCGCCGTCATCGGCAGCTTGATTATTCTATTTATTAAAATTTATCCTATTTGTTATAACGGAGCAGTTAATTATGAGTTCTTCAATTTTTTTACAAATCGATGGTATTAAAGGTGAGAGTACCGACAGCAAGCATAAAGACTGGATTGAGCTGGAGCATGTCAACTTTGGTGCGTTCAACCACGCACGTATCGCAGACAGTGGTAAACGTAAGATTACCGTTGGTGCAGCGGGTTTCCGTACCATTGACTGTGTGAAGGTGATGGACATCAGTTCTATCAAATTGTTGTCCGCAGTGGCGCAGGGTACGGCGATTAAGAAAGTGAAACTGGAAATCTGTACGATTTTCAAAGGGGAAATGCATCCTTACGCGGAAGTTGAAATGGACGAATGTATTATCTCCGACGTCCATGAAACCTGTTCACGTGGTGGTGAATTCCCACAAGAGCAGTTTTCTATCACCTATTCCAAAATTAAATGGACATTCACCCCACTCAGCCCAGACGGAACCAAAGGCAACAAAGCAGGTCCAGAAGGTTGGGATCTTATCGAGAACAAGAAACAGTAATTTTTACTGTTTACTGCCGGCCTTTGGCCGGCGGTTTCTGCCCGGAAAGATATTATGATTCAGCCCTCATTTCTCCATCGTCTGAAAGACGATTATCCACAAGATGAAAAACGTGGTGTAACGCTGAACTGGTCACGTCAGGAAGTCGTACAAAGCCTGATTTCCGATTTGAGCATGCTGTTTTCATCAAGACCGATCTCTGCAATTTCACCATTATTTGGGGAGTTGCCGAAATCAGTTTTAAATTATGGTGTTTACGATGTCATTAATGTGGATATTTCCGATGATGAACGTATTGATGCACTGAGCAATAATATTTACCAAGCTATTTCCTGGTTCGAACCACGCTTGAAAAATGTCGTTATTACATTACAGAAAAATACGCCGGAGAATATTACTTTCTGGGTGAATGGAAATTTTTTCAATGAACAGGTGGTGTTTTCTATTTCATGGAGTAGTACCGCTTATACCTATTCAATTTCATGGGATAAATTACAATAAACAACATGATGCTATTACCACAGAAAATACTGACTTATTACAACCGGGAATTAAATTATTTAAGACAATATGGCGCTGCGTTTTCTCAGCGTTTTCCTAAAATAGCCAAACGTCTTGGGTTCGCGGAGGGCGTTTCGGAAGATCCGCATGTAGAACGTCTGGTGGAGTCTTTTGCTTTTCTGACGGCAAAAATCCACCAACGTATTGATGAAGATATGCCGGAGCTAAGTAACGCCATGTTGGAAGTATTGGCACCGCAGTTTTTGCGTCAGGTACCGTCGGTATCGCTAGTGCAGTTTCAACAGGATCCGCAAACATCCGGCGTTACCGGGATGATGACGGTAGCACGGCATACCTCATTGATTTCTCAGCCGGTAGGTGATGTAGCATGCCGTTTCCGTACAGTATATCCACTGGAAATGTTGCCGTTGGATTTAACGCACGCGGAGCTGACGCCGGACCCTTACGACCGGGATTTTATTTTAACGTTGAATTTTACGTTGTGGCCAGGTGCCAGTTTTCAGGCTCGCCATATTCGTTTGTACTTACATGGTGCACCAGTGCTGACTCACAGCTTGTATGAATTACTGTCGGCACAAGTTAAGCAACTGGAATGCCGGTTGGGTGAGCGCATATTCAGCATGAATAGTCGGGAGATTCAAGTGGTGGGTTTTGATCCACAAGACAACTTGTGTGCCGATGATTTATTGATAAATCCAGCTCACCACCTGTTCCGCGATTATTTCAGTTTTCCGGAAAGATTTTTATTTCTGGATATTCCGCTGCCTAATGCCGGCTTGATCACTAGTTTATCAGGCGAGTTGCAATATCGTTTCCGGCTTAAGGATTGCGTAGCGTTGCGTCGTATTGAACGTATGAGTGATAAAGTCAGCAACGAAACCTTCCGGTTGAATTGTGTACCCATCGTCAATCTGTTTCTTCATCAGGCGGAGCCGATTATTCCGCTGGAAACTGAGCATGAATACTTGGTTCAACCGGATGCGCGTCGTCCACAAAGCATGGAAGTCTATACCATCGATCAGGTTGAGGTTGTCAGCCGTCAGCAGGAGCAATTGAGTTCCAGACGGGTGCCGCCGTTATTCGGTATTGAACATACACAATTTGATGAGCAAATCCCGTTATTCTGGCAGGCGTCACCGCACCCCTCACTAAGACATAACGACACAGGGATAAATATGTTCATCGGTTTTTCTGATAGTCGCGGCGAACAGCTAAAACCAGAAAGCGATGTGGTGATACTGAGTCTGACCTGTACTAACCGTGATGTACCACAGCAGTTGAGTAACGGTCATCCTGACGGGGATTTCGAATCGGAAAGTGCTTTGCCTGGTGTAAAAATTCTGGGATTGATCCGCCCCCGGTTGCCGGTACGTCCACAACCAAGTTGTGCGTTGAACTGGCAGTTGGTGTCGCAACTTAATTTGAACCAAATGTTACTGAGTGGTCCGCAAGGAGTTCAGTGCTTAAAAGAAACGCTGGAACTCTACAACCTGCTCAGTGATCCGGCCATATCGAGGTTGATTGCACAATTACAGCAGATTGCCATTGCGCCGGTAAGTGCGCGCTTAAACCCCGCCGATCCTTATTCTCTGGCGCGAGGGTTGGAGATAACGCTGACCTTTCAAGCACAGGCGGGCGAATTTGTCGATTTTTATCTGTATTGCAGTTTGTTAGAACGTTTTATCGCTATGTATGCGCCAATTAACAGCTTCACGCAAACCGTAACACAGCTGGAGACGGTTAATAATAGTACGCGCCGTTGGCCACGTCGCAGCGGGAAACTGACATGGCTTTAGCAAGCAATAATGTAGAAAACAGAGTGCGTTTGGCGGGTGGTCGTTTTTATCAGAATGTACGCCGGTTGCTTAAACGCTGTCGTCATCGTCAGCGTGAAGAAGCGGTGATTACCCCTGACGATGTAGTGCAGTTCAGCTCCGTATTGACACTGGAGGCGCCGGAAAGGGAAGTGGAATCCCTGATGCCTGCGCAAAAGGAGCACGAACAGTATCGTATGGCGGTGCATCACTTTGGCCTATTAGGAACTTTTGGTGCATTACCGTTGAGCTATACCGAATGGCTGATTGATAGGCGTTATCGCTACGGAGACGAATCAGCCCAGGCGTTTATTGATATTTTTACCCATCGGCTGCTTAGCTTGCGTTTTCAGGCATGGCAGAAATACCGGTTATATGTCAACGCAGAACTGCAAAGCTATCAGGCACTGCCGGCAGTCATTGCGGCGGTAGCCGGACAATTAACCGAAAGTAAAACACAGCGCATTCATCCCGCCTGTGTTGGGTTGCTGGCGACACCGATTCGCACAATGGTGAACTTGCAGCATCTGTTGCAGCGGGAATTTAACATGCCGGTCAGTATTCATCCCTTTAAAGGGCGCTGGCAATATGCTGAACAGGCACATTGTTGTTGCCTGGGTCGCAGCCTGTTGGGCGATAGCCCGATGTTGGGTCATGCTTATTGGGATATTCAGTCAGGGTTTCATATTCAGCTGGGGCCATTTGCCGCCTGGCAGCACGCCGCTTTTATGCCGGGAAATGAAAAACATCGCAGATTGACGCAGTGGGTGTGGCAATTTGCCGGGCCGCTGCTCTCCTTTTCGCTGGAATTACTGGTGCAGCATAGTGGGCAGGGCAATATGTTAAATGGCAGCCGCCGATTGGGGTGGGATGGTTGTTTAGGAGATACCGGAGATAGCCATATTCAGCGTGTGTATTTGGCTGAATGTGCGAGTCCTTACGCGGTTTAAATAAAAAATGCAGGTAAAAATATGCTGTTAGGGCAAAAAAATCGTTTTTTACAGGTTATCGGTAGCCTGTCGGATATTGTGGCGCTGAGTAAAATCGAAGGTGAAGAACATCTGTCTCAGCCTTATTCATTTTCTGTTCAGCTCTATTCCAGCGCAGACTGGGACAAGCTGGAGCCTTATATCGGTAAGCCACTGGCATTTCGTATTGGTGAAGCGCCAAATTACCGTATTGTGCATGGCATATTGACTGAATTACAGCAACAAGGTTTTACCGACGGCCAGTTTTGTTATCAGGCACGCATTGAACCGTGGCTGAAAATGCTGACGTTAACCCGTAATCTGCGCGTTTATCAGCGCATCAGTGTGCCGGATATGGTATGCGATATTTTCCGTAAACGTGGGTTTAACGACGTTGAACTGGTGTTAAAAAGCCGTTATCCGAAGCTTGAATATTGTATGCAATACAAGGAATCAGATTTTGACTTTGTGGCGCGCCAGCTGGAACAGGCGGGTATTTTCTATTTCTTCCGCCATGAAGAGGGGCGTCATGTATTGGTGTTGGCTGATCACCCTTCGACGTTTACTAATGCGCCTTTAGCTGTATTGCCGTATCAATCGAAGATCGGCGATCAGCAAGGATATGGGCTACGTGCCTGGCATATTCATCGCATGATTATCCCAGGTTCAGCGGAAATGAATGGTTATAACGTTAAAAACGCCGCGGCAGTAAGCGCAAGTGCCAAAGCGAACAGCGGCTATTCCGTCAATCCGAAGCTTTCTATCTATGACGACCGACGTCAGGAGGAGCGTAATCAACTGGAGGCACAGGCAGCGCTGTGCATGGAACAGTGGGAATCACAGTCACATTACGCGCGCGCCGTTAACAGTTATCCCGGTTTACAGGTTGGACATCAGTTTACGCTGAAAGGACACGGCAGTGCCGATGGTCGGTATGCGGTGGGCCACCAGCAATTAAAAGCGGAAAGTAACCTGGAAGAAGGCGGATTACTGTTTTCGTCGCAAGTCGCTTTATTTTCGGCGAATAAAGTCTTCCGCCCGCGCCCTTCTGTTATTCGGCCCTATATTTCCGGTGTGTTGTCTGCGCTGGTTGTCGGTCCGTCGTCAGAAGAGATCCATACCGATGCGCAAGGGCGGATTAAAATCCAGTTTCACTGGGATAAAGAACACAAAAAAGATGATGACAGTTCCTGCTGGGTACGAGTGAGCCAATTCTGGAATGGCGCAAAATTTGGGGCGCAATTTGTGCCACGTGTGGGTAGTGAAGTATTGGTGAGTTTTGTTGACGGTGATCCAGATAGTCCGTTGGTAACCGGAACGGTTTATAACGGAGTGAAGACGCCCCCGTTTGCGCTGCCAGGGCAGAAAACACAAAGCGGCATTGCCACGCGCAGTAGCGCAAAAGGTACGGTGCAGCAAGGGCATCAGCTTTGTTTCGAAGATAAAAAAGGTGAAGAATTTGTTTTGCTTCATTCACAAAAAGATATGCGTCTGAAAGTAAAGAATGATTTTTCAGCGCAGATCGATCGCAACGCGCAATGGGAAATCGAAGAAAAACGTGATACCCAAATTAAAAAGGGCAATGACACGTTAATTCTGAGTGAAGGCAGCGCGTTAACCGAGGTGAAAAAAGGCGATAAAAAACAAACGCTGGATCGCGGCAATTTCACCACTACCGTTAGCGCAGGTAATTACGCGCTGGAAGTATCCAGAGGCAACGCTAAAATTAATGTTGGTCAGCAATGCACTATTACCGCAAGTCAGGGAATTGAGCTGACAGTTGGTGCCAGCAAAATATCGATTACCCCGGCGGGGATTACCATCAAAGCGCCGACGGTCACAGTAGAAGGCTCAGGGAAACTGGCGTTGAAGAGCAGCGGTATGGCGGAACTCACCGGAACCACGGTAAAAGTCGAAGGCAGTGCGATGGCACAGTTAAAAGGCGGCATTGTTCAGGTGGATGCTACCGGCATTGCCATGGTGAAAGGGATTTTAACCAAGATTGGTTAATGCAAGATCAACGAATAACAAGAGTTTAGAACAATGGCTAAATTACGACACGGCCGGCTTTCTCCCCAGGCGGAATTGGTATTACGGCAACATGCAGTACATGAACAGAATCTATCGGCGCTTAGTCAGGAAATGTTGTGGCAAGACGCGGTGTTCTACACCGTTTTCATGTTGCCATATGCTCAGGCTTTGGAACTGGCATTGACATTTATCTCCTGCGTTTACGAACGAGATCTGATGCAAGAGCAGCGTTCATTGCTGCAACAAGTACGGCGCTGGCGAGCTAATGGCGGTGATCCGCTGCGTCATGAATTGTTCGAACAGGCACAGATTGTGGGGTTTGATAACCCAATTTCCTGTCTGGTGCTTTCAGTTTTCTGGAGTGAAGGCAGCATGACAACGCCCGATCTGGAAGCAGTCTATCCGCAACCGTGGCAGTCACTTGCCACACTGGCAGATACGTTGTGTCTGATCCTGCATGTATATGGCGAACAACCGGAACAGCAAGCGCTGTACATTGATCAATTTTTTCAACTGGCACACAGTCAACTGAAACAATTGCCGCCGTCACAGGATCAGGGACGCAAAAACTATCTGTACCACGAAGCCACGTTATAAGGAGAACAATGATGCCAATGCCAGCAGCTCGTGTGGGTGATATGCATATTTGTCCAATGATGTCGCCGGCGGTACCCCCCATACCCCATGTGGGCGGACCAATTATGCCGCCAGGCGTACCGACGGTACTGATTGGTGGTCTGCCAGCAGCAACAATGGGATCACTGTTGGTATGCGTCGGTCCGCCGGATACGGTGGTGATGGGCAGCCCGACAGTGTTGATTGGTGGGAGGCCGGCGGCCAGACTCGGTGATCTGTGCGCGCATGGCGGCACAATTACCACCGGTTACCCGTTGGTGATTATTGCCTGAAATGGAAATCACGGTGAATTTAGCACAAACAGATATCGCCCGTTTTTTACATCCAATTTCTGCTGATGAACCGGCAGGATGTGATATCGAATACGAGCCTATTTTTGAACAGATAAATGCGGCACGCGAAACCGATGAAGAGTTTCTCCAGGACGATACATGGGGATGTGAAACCCGTCAGGCTGATTGGATGCAGGTTTCAGCGTTGTGTCAGGCAGTACTGGAAAAACACAGTAAAGACTTGCAGATAGCGTGTTGGTTAACTCAAGCACAAGGGGAGCTGTATGGTTTGGAAGGTATCGCCGGTGGTATCACGTTACTGACCCGCTTGCTGGAAACGTTTTGGCCGGTGCTTTATCCGCCTCTGGATGATGATGGAGAAAACAGTGCGGATGCTCGTCTTGGCCGCCTGAGTTGGCTGGATAAACAGCTGGTGAAACAGTTGGACAATCTGACACTGACTGATGATGACAAATTGAGCCTGAATGTCTGGCAACGAGTGCAATATTTTGAACAACGTATCGCTGTTAATAGTGAATTACGTGCTCCTCTGATCAGTGATGGCTATTTTGGTATCGCTGAATGTGACGACAGTATTCGCACTACACCAGCCGGACAGTTTAACCGTTTACTGGAACAGGCTGAACAGGTCCGTAACGCACTGGGAGCATTGCAGCAGATCATGCTTGGTTTATTGCCAACATCCGGCAACAGTATGAGCGCCAGTACGCAACATCTGCAAAGTTTGGTGGCATTAATCGAACGTTTCCGTGAAATTGTTGCTCCGGGATCAGCTCAGAAATACAGCAATGAAGAAACCGTGCCAGGAGGAAAAGAGTCAAACGGCATTAATACGACTTTTTTGGCGGAAGGTCGGACGCATCATGAAATGCGCGCTATTGCCATTGAGCAAATGATCAACATCGCCAATTATTTTCGACAGAATGAACCTACCAGCCCGGTGCCATATTTAATGGAGCGGGCAGCACGTTGGGCGAATATGGGAATGGCCGAATGGCTGGAGGAAATGATGGAGGATAATACCTCCGCGCTACAAGAAATTATGCGCGTGATAAAAGGGCCGGATAAAAACAGAGGGCAAGATGAATAATATAAATTTTTATAATGTCATTAAACGCAGTTTTTTAATATTAACAGTAATTTTTCTAATCAGTGGTTGCAGTGATTCTATTTCCAATAATGAAAAACGCTTGCAGGCGATTGAACAGGCCAAACCAATTTATGCCAGTAATGCCATTCGTTTAAAAATGACTGCCGATGCGCAACTGAATGTTTTTAATAATATACCGAATAGTTGCACGATATTAATTGCTCAGGCAGAAAAACGCGAACAACTGGATAAATTACTGGCTAATCCGGTGTTGTTACGTAATTTATTTGCCGGCACCGGTGCAACAGAACAGATATTACAGCTTGATAATTATGTGATGATGCCGGGGCAATCTGTCTCTTTACATATTGATAGAGCAGAACAGGCACGTTATATCGCATTGATTGCCGGTTATTACCCTGCACCAAATAGCACTCATGTACGTGTGTTATCGCTACCGTTGCGTCTTGAGCCGCGCGGTTGGTGGAATAAATCCTGGAATGCTGAATTTATTCCCATGAATGTTGAGCTGATGTTGGGGCGTTATGCCATTACCCGCAGTGATTTCTCCGCAGGCAACGCTGGGGATGAGGTGATTTTCCCCGGACAAACAGTCGGATCCGGCAATGACAAAAACCCATTGAGGAAATAACGTCATGTTTGAATATAAACCGATGTATTGGTATTCAGGATTGTATTTACAACCGCAACACTTTCAGGCGCATGAGCTGCAACATGAATACTGGCAAGGGCGTTATCAGTTACTGACTCAACCTTATGCATTTGGTGTGGTGAAGTTGGCGTTCAATCTAGCTGCGCTAAGTGATGAAGAGCTTAGTGTCCATGATGCCGCGTTTATTTTTCCCGAGGGTTGTTATGTGGATTGTGGTGTCAATGGGGTACTCAGTGCCCGATCATTACGTGATTGCTGGCTGGTGCGCGAAAAACCGCAGCGCATTTATGTTGGCTTGCGTATGTTCAGCCACAATCAAAGTAACGTTACCGGTATCACGGATAGCGGAAGTGTCGGTAATATTACCAGCCGTTGGGTAACATGGCCGCAAGAACAGCGTATGCGGGATGCTTTTGGTGAAGGACCGGAAGCAGAAGTACAACAACTTACCTATAACTTACGTTTTTTCCTGCACGATGAGATTGCACAAGCAACGGGTTATACCCTGTTGCCGGTGGGTCAACTGCACTGTACCGGTGACGGCATTGAATTGGATAACCGCTATCTGCCACCATGTTTGACGCTATATGCTGCGCCACAACTGGGGCAACGCATTGAGCAACTGTGCCAGGAGCTGACTGGACGTGTCCATCAATTGGAAGAATTGAAACGTCCACAAACGCTGGAAGGGGAAGTTTATACCCAGGAAAAAAGCACATTATTGCTGACGTTGCGTACTCTGGCGCGTTATGTCGTGCAGTTACATCATTTCCAGGAGGCGCGGGATGTTCATCCCTTACAGATTTTTGGGCTATTGCGCCAACTGATCAGTGAGCTTTCCTGTTTTACTGATCGTTGCTCTTTTTTAGGGGAGTGGAACGGGCAAGAAGAAGTACTGGAAAAATATCAGCATTTGAATCTAGCCCTGACTCTCAATAGTTGTGAACGGACAATTACCGATCTACTCAATGCATTGGTGCTGGAACCGAATACGGTCATCCCTCTGCAACAGGAAAGTCGCGGTTATTATCATGCCATGTTCAATGTCGCGGGAGTGAGTGAACAGCAACGGGTTTATCTGGTGCTGCGTTCTGACAGCTTTACCCATAGCGAACGTGAAATTCCTGATGATCGTTTGATTAAACTGGCCGCGGCGGAACAAATCGACGGCATTATTAATCGCGCTTTGCCTGGTGTGCGTCTGTATTACCAGGAAATTGCCCCGCATGGTTTACCTAACCGGACAAATACGCATTATTTCCGGGTAGAAAATCGTGGTGCGCTGTGGCGGCAGGTAGAAGAGAGTGAGCGTGTGGCGGTGCACTGGGCTGATGCGCCAGACGATTTGCAGATAGAGATCGTTATAGTGAGAGCATCATGATGCATTTGTTAGATTGTTATATTCCGGTATTTACTTGTGTGCTGCGTATGATTCAACAACAGGTGAATCATGCCGAAGAGTTGCGGCAAACACTGTTAGCCGCACTGACGCAGGCACAAAATAAAGCGCGTCTGCATGGTTATGGATTGCAGGATATCGAAGAGGCAAACTTCGCGGTGGTGGTTTGGGCAGATGAAGCCATTTTGTGCGCAGGTCAAAAAGAATTGAATATTTGGCGACAATCATCATTGCAGGCAGAGCTTTATGATGCCGAGCTTGGTGGAAATACGTTTTTTGATCGTCTTGCCGCGTTGGTGCCGGATAATTACCCGGTTCGGCTAGTCTATGTTTTTTGTCTGCTTTCTGGGTTTTATGGTCGTTATGGCAAACGTGATAATCTGGAATTGCATAATATTATCCAGCAGGAATTAGAGAATCTTCCTGATACTTTGCGTCGTTATATTTCTTTAGAAAATCATCGGTTAATGAATACGTGCGATAATCTTATGGAAAATAGACGATCCAATAATAAATGGCGCGTTAAATTAATATTATTAATGTTATCTCTTGCATCAATTTATATTTTCATCAACGTCTATTTATTGAATATTGGCCGATAAATTCGGAAATTAAACATGAAAAAGTTATTTTATGCCATTGGCTGGTTCAGCGTGATGGCTGTCTTTCTGCTACTCAGTTTAGCTATTGCAGTGGCACTTTCATGGCCGACAATAGGTGGCCTGTTATTGTTTCTTTTCCTATTACTGTTGTTATTACTGCTGCGTGGAGCAATGGCATTCTTACCTCAGATAACCAATAAACTGCGCGGGGTAAATAAATTCTGGCGGAAAGGAAGTAATCGCCTGGAATATTTACTGTATCAGCACTGGTGGTGGGGAGGACGTTTACAAAGCTGGCGCCGGTTTCGTTCGCTGTTACACCGTAACAGATCCATGCCGCCGTGGTTTCTGGTGGTGGGAGAGCGTGGTAATGGTAAACAGGGACTATTAGCTCACTGTAATGTGGCGCCAATGACAGGGAAGAATCTGCCGTCGCTTACAGAGAATACCTTTACTTGTCGCTGGTGGTTTTTCCGCCGTGCTATGTACATGGTGGTTTCTGGTCGTTATACCGAAGGACAATCTTTGTACCGGCAAGCATGGATGCGTCTGATACGCTGGATCGCGCAAGTCCGTAAGCCCGCCGGTGTATTGGTTTGCCTGTCAGTGGAGCAGTTGCTAAAAAGCGACAACAGAGCGCTGTATATTGCAGCACGCAATGTGCGGGCGCAGTTGGAGCCATTACAGATACGTCTGGAACGCCGCCTGCCGGTTTGGTTGATCCTCACACATAGTGAAACATTGCCGGGTTTTAACCACTGGTGCGCACAACTATCGGTAGAACAACGTGCTGAATTGCTGGGCAATTTTATTGAGCATCATACGGAGAGTAATGTCACCGATGTGCTGGACAAGAGTATGAGCACTATTGTCAACGCCTTGAAAGCTATGCGCCTTAAACTGCTCAATCAACAACGGCAACAACCGGAAGCTGAAGTGTTGGCGTTGCCGGAAACTGTTGCTCAACTGCAACCGGCACTGGGCTACTACCTGAGCGCATTATTTGATCATGATCATTATCTGGAACATGGTCTGTTGCGTGGCATGTTTTTTACTGCGGAACATCAGGCGGAGGAACCACAGCAAATTGAAGGCGTTTTCAGCCACCGTTTGTTGGGTGAATCTCTGCCCGGGCAGGTTCACCGTAATGATGCCGTCTTACTGACAGGTTGGCGAACACTGACCAAACGCACGTTGGTTATCATATTCAGTTTGATGCTGGTGTATGGAGCAGGTAACGCATTAACCACTACCTGGCGTGGTGTCATGCAGATTGAAAATATCCATGAGGTAAACCCGCTTGAGCGCAGTTACTTGCGTTATCGGCAGGTTGAGTATTGGTTGCAGGAAACCCTGTCACATCTGATTTTTTATCCGGTTACCCATACGATGGAACAACGTATGGCGAGGGACTATCAGCAACAAGCACCGGTTGAGGCATTCAACCCGGAGTCGGTGGTTACACACTTGCTTGCGCGCTTTCATCACGCTGAAGCACCGCAAAAACGACTGCTGGCTTTACATTGGGCGCGTTTTATCAATATTGAACAAGCAATGGCGCATGGCGCTACGCTGGAAACTTTACAGCGTATGCCAGTTTATTCCGCGTCACTGTTAAGCGGTGAAAATGATCCTTTATCGGCAGAACAGCGCGTGGCTCTGCGTCTGGCACAGTATCAGCAGGACAACGCACAGCAGGAATTTGAACAATGGCGGAATGTATTGCAATCCTTACTGGAGGATACCGGTAATTGGCAATGGCTTTTAGCCGATGAACAACCCGTAGGAACACGTTCGCTGACGCTGGTTGATTTCTGGCCGTTGGTCAGCGATGATGCCACCAAAATTAATGCCCGTATTCGCGGTATTTATACCCAGGCAGGTGAGCGTGATATTCAGGCGATTCTGGATGAATTGGCACAAGCGCTTCACAAACCCGCAGTTTTTGTTCCTTTGCAGCGCTCGTTTTATCAACAGTATCAGAATCAGCGCCAGTCAGAATGGTTAGCATTCGCCCAGGTTATGCCACAAGCGGAAGAGTGGGTACGCGGCAAGAGAAACTGGAGAGCGCTGATATTGGCAACAGGTCAATATGATAGCCCCTATATCTCCTTCTTAAAGCAGTTGGAGAGTGATTTATCTACGGTGGCGCAGGAAGATCAGCAGCCCTGGTTGCAGACGCAACAGCGTTTATGGCAACTGCATGGTTATGTGCAAAAAAGCAACGTGATGCAACGCATCTCGCTGGGGAACATCTCCTTGCGCCAGCGCATCATGTCATGGCTTGGCATTTCACCGCAGATCTCTGTGCAGCTGGATGACAACGCGCTGACACGTTATCGCGCCTACCGGCAGGCTGTGCAGTTAAATAGCCAGCGTGAATTGCTTAGTGATATAGAAACCGGATTGTTGGTCAAAAATGCGCTGAGTAACGAGAAAGGGGAGCTGAATGATAACGGTTTACGTACCTTATTTAATCTTTTCACTCTGTGGCGTCATGAAACCGAAAATAAACAGAATGAAGTTGTCAATGAAACCTTGTGGCGACTCTATCAGGGTGATGCACATTTGGTATTGCGTTATGCATTCTTAAGTGCTGCTAGTCAATTGCAGACACAGTGGGAAAGCAAAGTGATCTGGCCGATGGAAAAATTAAGCAGACAGGAACTGTTTGATGGCCGGGAATTAAATTCGCGGCTGTATGAGTACAGCAATGCGTTCGTGCGGGATACCGCAGAGTATGCGCTGGATATTCGTCCTGAAGGCATTCAGCGCCAGGCAATAGAAGATGTGGTCTTTCCGTTTAACGATGATTTCATTTTCTATATCAATAACCTGATCCAGCCGAACGACATGCTTTCATCGACATCTGATATTCGTCGGCGCCTGCAAGAGAAACTCAACTTGCTGGAAAGTGAGCGTGAACTGGCGACTGAACAGCAGGAACCGGAACAAGATCAATCGGCGGAGGTGATGATTACTAGTCAGCCCGCAACGGCCAACCGAGGAGCTCGGGTATTGCCAGTTGGCAGTTCAGTGACGCTGAGTTGTGATGATGGCGTACAACAACTCAAAAGCATGAATTTCAATGACAGCAGGACCTTGCACTGGAGCCCGGGATCATGCAGTAAGGTACAGATTGAAGTGTATTTCCCCGACCTTACGCTAAGTAAAAGCTACGTTGGTACTGATGGTTTACTGAAATTTATCCATGCCTTTTCCAGTGGTGAATTGACGCTAGCGGCACAGACATTCCCGCAGCAACATGATGAATTAAGTGCGCTGGGTATCAATAACATCACCGTGCGCTATCAGATCAGCGGAGGGAAGGAAGTTTCAGCATTGTATCGGCAATGGCAGCAACATCAGCAGCAACAAACGGCGTTGTTGGAACAACGCAGCCGACTGGACAGCCAGTTGTTAAATTTAAGTGAACCGGTAGTGGCGAAAGGAACCCTTTCTACGTTGCCGTTACAGATCACCACATATTGGAATGAATTAAGGAAACCTAAAAGTGAGTAGTTATCTTAAACAGATCGTCAGTAAATTAACGGTGGAAGCGCGTCAATGTCTGGATGAGGCCGCTAATCTGGCAGTACGGCGTACCCATCATGAAGTGGAAATTGAGCATCTGTTGCTGGCTTTGTTTGAAAAACAGATGCCGATGATGGAACAGGTGTGTCACCACGGTGGTATTGATGCTATCGCGTTGCTGAATGCCTGCCAGCGGTCACTGACGTTATTACGCAGCGGTAATCATCGTCCTCCGGTACTGGCGACTAACTTGACAAAATGGATGGAACAGAGCTGGATGTACGCCAGTACCCACTGGGGAGCGTTGCAGATTACCTCGCAGGCGCTGATTGCGGCACTGATAATGAATCCGTCACTGCATCATTCACTCACATTGGAGCTACAGCAAGCGTTACAGTGTAACACCGATGCTATAGAACAGTGGCTGCGTACACAGGTACATACAGAACCGCAGCACATTACCGCTCCCGTTGGAGATAATACCCAATCCGCGCTGGCGCAATACACTCATCACCTGACACAGGCGGCGCGTGATAACAAACTGGATCCGGTTCTGGGCCGTGAACGGGAGATTCGTCAGTTAATTGACGTGTTGCTGCGTCGCCGCCAAAACAACCCGTTATTAACGGGTGAAGCAGGTGTCGGTAAAACAGCACTGATCGAGGGGCTTGCTCAACGTATCGTCGATGGCCGTGTGCCGGAAGTGCTGTCACAGGCCGAATTGTTTACGCTGGATATGGGGCTGTTACAAGCGGGCGCCAGCGTAAAAGGTGAGTTTGAAAGTCGCTTGCAGAAATTATTGGATGAGGTGAAAGGATATCCCACACCCGTGATTTTGTTTATTGATGAAGCCCATACTCTGATTGGCGCGGGTGGTCAGGCCGGACAAAACGATGCGGCCAATCTGTTGAAACCGGCGTTAGCGCGTGGTGAATTGCGTGCTATCGCTGCAACCACGTGGGCAGAATATAAGAAGTACTTTGAGAAAGACGCAGCGTTAGCGCGTCGTTTCCAGGTGATCAAAGTTGAAGAGCCTTCGATCGAGCTGGCGACAGCCATGTTGCGCGCCATGACGCCGGCGATGGAAAAACATCATGGCGTCAACGTGCTTGCCGAGGCGGTGACAGAAGCCGTTGTATTATCCAGCCGTTATATCAACGGACGTCAGTTGCCGGATAAATCAGTTAGTCTGTTGGATAGCGCTTGTGCCCGTGTTGCCGTTTCACAGACTGACGAACCTGCGCCGATTGAAGATTTGCGTGCCATGCTGGCAAACATTGCCACCGAACAGGAAGCATTATTGCGTGAAGGTGGTCATGAAACCCAATTACAAAAGTTGGCACAGCGTCAAACCGAATTGCAGGTATCACTAGAGAAAATTTTGCCGGAATATCACGCGCAACGTCAGTTAGTGAACGATATCCTTACCTGTGAGGAACACAACGAACGGTTAGCTGTGCTGCGTACGGAACTGCGTCAGCGCCACCATCAGCATGCCTATGTATTTGACTGCGTTGATGCTGCCTGTGTCGCGGATATTGTTGCCGGCTGGACGGGGATACCTCTTGGGCGGATGGTGGAAAATGAACGCGATGTGCTACGCCAGTTGGAAACGCGCCTGAGTCAACGGGTAATGGGGCAAGATCATGCGCTTAGTCAGATAGCTCGTCAGATTCGGATTGCTAAAGCACAACTGGCTGATCCGGTAAAGCCGACCGGCGTATTTATGCTTGCCGGTCCTTCTGGTGTGGGGAAAACCGAGACTGCTCTGGCATTGGCTCATGAGTTGTATGGCGGTGAACATCATCTGATCACCATCAACATGTCGGAATATCAGGAAGCACATTCTGTTTCCGGCCTGAAAGGTTCTCCTCCAGGATATGTCGGTTATGGGCAAGGGGGCGTGCTGACTGAGGCGGTTCGCCATCAGCCCTACAGCGTGGTGCTACTTGATGAGGTTGAGAAAGCACACCCTGATGTACTGGAACTCTTCTTCCAAGTGTTCGATAAAGGCATGATGGAAGATGCCGAAGGACAGCAGATTAATTTCCGCAATACGTTGATTATCCTGACCACTAATGCCGCATCGGATTTGGTGATGCGTGCAGCGATGCAAGGCGTGAAAATACAGGGGGAAATTCATCCGGCAACACTTGAAGATATTCAGGAAATTATCCGGCCGGAACTGCAACGTATCTTTACGCCAGCATTTTTAGGTCGTTTGCAGGTCATTCCTTATTTGCCGGTACATGGCGAAGTGCTGCATGCCATTGTGCACCATAAACTGAATAAAGTTGTGATGCGTTATCGTCAAGTAACCCAATGCGAGTTGCACTATAGCAATGCGCTGGTGGATTTTATTGCTGAAGGATGCCAGATCGCAGAAAGTGGTGCCCGTGAAATTGATAACCTGTTAACCCGGTTCGTCTTGCCTCTATTATCAGATCAGTTGCTGTTAGGAGATGCACCGGTGAATGAAGATGTATGGCTGGATGTTATAGAAGGCCAAATACAGTTATCGTAATAACAAGAGAAACTATCACGATCTATCATTATCAATTTACGGTAAGAAGCTGCTTTCTCTGCTATTATTATCTTATGATGTAACATTCAATGTTACGGAATGAGAT
Source organism: Photorhabdus sp. RM322S (assembly GCF_042879395.1). NCBI lineage: Bacteria > Pseudomonadati > Pseudomonadota > Gammaproteobacteria > Enterobacterales > Morganellaceae > Photorhabdus > Photorhabdus sp. RM322S. Next base: position 23,945 of record NZ_JBHFKW010000022.1, on the reverse strand, counting down.
CCTGATGAAAATGAAAAAGATAGTGGTCTTTTGGTTTATTTTTACGCTAGTTAATTTTGCGCTGGCACTGCTAAGTTTGCAAGTGCGTGATGTCTGGAGTCTGTCGTCATTGGTGTGGTTTCCGGCTGGCCTGTTACAAGGCATTTTTTGCGCCAGGGCACCACGGTACTGGCCTGTTTGGTTAATAACGGGTGCTCTGATTTCACTAACAGCCAGCCAATGGTATGGCAGACCGGTAAATGTCTCACTGATATTTTCGTGTATCAATGTGGCAATGTTGGTCGTGACAGGGTTGGTTTGGCAATTTTTCTACGGTGCAATGTGGGCTCCGAAGCGGACAAGTGAAATCTTAAATCTGACCGTACTCTGCTCGTTAAGCGGAATTACTGAGCGACTTATGGCAAAGTGGGTACTTCATTTATTGGGTTACCCCACCGATATATCCATTTCATTATCGATTGTTGTCGGCTCTGTGTTGAGTTATCTGCCGTTTACGTTTTTTGTTATTTCTTGCATTACCTACAAGAAAAGCCGGGCTGAAGACAGGAAAGCTTATAGTTTATGGTTAGTAGCCGTATTTGCCATGACAGCATTGTTTACCAGCCCGCCACCTGAAACCGGGAAAATACATTGGCAAGGAGTAGCGCTCCTTTTTTCCTTCAGCCTGCCGATGCTACTGGCGTTAAGAGGTGATTTGCTAGTATTAAGCGGCTTTTTATCCTTATGTACGGTAGGGATCGTGAGTGCAACCATCTTTGGTTTTGGGCCATTCGCATCCCCACTAACGAGCCTCCAACAGAACGTGCAAATTGCGGCATGGTACAGTACCGCATTTACCCTACCTGCATTGTTATTCTGTAGTTGTTTGTATAACACAATCAATGCATTACATCGCCGTAAAGCGCATTTTTTGTTAATGAGTGCTATGCTGGAGCAAGAACAGGTTAATTGTTTTCGGTTAAGTGCCGACGGGCACCTGTATTGGCATCATGACGCGGCCTGGATGCGGTGTGGAAAAGCGCCCGTCTGCTGGTCGCAGTTAATGGCCTGGGTGCATACAGAAGATCGGCAGAAAATCGAACAGCTTAAGTGTTCCGTCTCGCGGATACCGCAGACGTTAAAAATTCGGATTGCTGATGGTAAAGGCGAATTTAACCCTGTGATTATCGCCTTGATCGTTCATGTAGGCGAAAATGCCGGTTTTATTGAAGGAACTATGCGTGAAATAGCGGATAGAAAATAATATGGAGAAATAACCAATGCCAAGACAAGTCATTATTGCTGACGATCATCCAGTCTTCTTATTAGGGCTACGCACCATATTGGCAACATTACCCGAGAATTATCAGATTGCGGGGGAAGCGCATGATGTTACAACACTTTTTTCCCTGCTAGAGGAAAAAGAGGCGGATATGCTGATTACGGATTTCAATATGCCAGGTGATAACCAAATCGACGGTTTACGGATGATTAGCCGAATTCGTGAGCAATATCCGAATTTGCCTGTTGTGGTGATCACGATGATCAGTGACCGGAAGATAATAGCGTCATTGATTGATTATAAAGTGAAAGCGATTTTGAACAAAAACAGTCTGTCTCACGAGTTAGTGAAAGGATTGTACAGTACAACGGGGCACGATGAGCCTTATTTGAGTAAGCAGTTTATTGAATCCCCGGACGAGGAAGTTGTAAAGGCGTTAACCGGCAAAGAGCTGGAAGTGATTAAATTATTGGGGCAAGGATTGAGTGTGAATGATATCGCTGCACGTTTATACCGTACTAAGCAGACAATCAGTGCACAAAAAATTAGCGCGATGAAAAAATTGGGGTTAGATAATGAAGCAGCGCTCTATAATTATTTGCATCAGGTTGGATTGGGATTGTAATAGATGAAAGGCGGCCGTAAAGGATCACGATGGTTAGCTGTATTGATACTCCTGTTGCCATTACCTGGCCGGAGTCTCAATCTGTTTGAATACCGTAATGCGCAAGAGCTGCCTTCAGACGGGCTACCGGTGGCGTTTTATTCGAATGTCATCACTCAGGAATTTGTGCCATTACCCGTCAAATTACCTATCAAAGAGCAAGGGATGCTGATCCCACGATTTCCCACCCTGAAAGTCGGCATTCTCTGCTGTATCGGTGCGCCATTGGTGATCCATCGTTGGGATGGCAAATTGGAAGGGATTTATGCTGACTATCTGCGCTTGATTGAAACTGTATTGAAAAGGCCGGTGGAGATCCGGTTGTTTGGTAACTGGGAATCAGCCTATGCCGCATTACAACGTGGAGATATTCAGCTGTTATCACATTCTGCTTCATCCCAGTCGGAAAACAGGAGGGATGACACTTACCCGGTTCTGGTACAGCCGCTTGCCCTGATTGTGCGCAAAGAACAAGCAAATATGCCGTTTGCAGAAATGAATATTATGGCAGCACCAGGCAGTAACCCGAATACCATTGAGCAATTGCGTAAACATTACCGCAGCGTTTTGGTGGCGAAAAACCAACAGGAGGGAATACAAGCGGTGGTGGATGGTGAAGTCGATGCTTATCTGGACGGACAAAGCCAGATTGCCTACTTGCTGGCTTTTCGCCCGTTTACAAAGCTGACTTACCGTCGGGATATTTCTCAGGGAGAGCGGTATGATTTTCTTGCCCACAACGGCGATGGTATCGTTGAAACAATAGATCTCATCCTGACTGCCATTCCTCACGAAATCAGAAATAAGGTTTATCAACGTTGGGTTTCCGGGCTGGCTCTGAGCGGCAATAGCGATACCTCAATCTTTTCGCCGCAAGAAAAAACCTGGATTAAAAAAAATCCTGTAGTCAACGTTGCGATTAGCCGTACTGCGCCGCCTTACTCATTTCTGGATAAAGATGGGCAACTCGCCGGCCTGGATGTGGATATTTTACGTCTGCTGGGAGAAAAAAGTGGCATTACCTTTAATTTTATCCCGGCGGATGGCGCAGTGGGGGTTAAAAAACTGCTTAAAGATGGCGAAGCCCAAATGACTTCTTTGATCAGTACGCCGGAACGTCGTCGTTGGCTCACTTTTAGTCATCCTTACGGTACGGTGGAATGGGTGATGATCACGCGCAATGAGCGTAATGCGCCCTATGAGTTTGAACAACTTAAACACCATCGGGTAGCGATTCAGCGCGGCCATGCTCTCCTGTCAGTATTAAAGCAATATCCGGAGATCTTCATCATGGAAGTTGATAACGTGGCGCAAGGTATTGATATGGTGCTGGCCGGGGCGGCAGATGCAACCTTTGATAGCTTAATAAGTGCTGATTATCTGCAAGCAAGCCGCTATGGCACCAATATTTCTATTCAGTTTTTTGAAGGCTCATTGCAACCGGAACAATACGCCATCATCCCCGATTATCCCCAATTGGTTAACATATTAAATAAAAGCATTGATGCATTGCCGCCAAATGAGCTGCGGGTGTTGCGTCTGAAATGGTTATCTATGGGAAATGTGACCCCCTATGCTGACAGTAAAATTTCTCCCTGGGCGAAATTGTGGGGAGGGGCGTTATTTGTCATTGCATTGAGTTCGGCCTTTTGGGGGAGTTATCTTGCTCATCAGATCAGACGACGTAAAAGAGCGGAAAACAACTTACAGGATTTGCTGACGTATTGGGAAACCCTATTTAATAACATGCCTACGCCAATGTTTGTCTGCGATCCGACCATGTGCGTTACGGCAGCTAACCTCTATTTCCGCCGCGAGATGGATACGCTCGGGTCTGATGTGATTGGCCGTAGTCTCTTTTCTTTGTGCTTTTTAAAGCCTGCCGATGAGCAAGATATCAGTATGATTTTTCTGCGCTGTCTGGAAGGTGCCCCTGCGCATTTTTCCGACCGTAGCATTGCCATCCAAGGGCAGGACAGAGATGTTTATTTGTGGCTTGAGAGTTACAGCAATACCGAAGGCGTTGTTCAGGGAATAATTGGTGGCTGGTTTGATGTGACCGAGCGTAAATTGTTGGCGCAAGAACTGCGCCAGGAGCGCGATAAGGCTGAACTTGCCAGTTTGGAGAAATCAGATTTTCTGGCGCACATGAGCCATGAGATCCGAACGCCCTTGCAAGCAATTATCGGTATTCTCGATCTGGAGGTAAAACAGCAACCTTTGCCACCTACGCCATTACATATCGCATGGCACGCGGCAATGTCTTTACAGGGAATAATCGGCGATGTGCTGGATTTCTCCAAGATAGAATCTGGACGTATGGTGCTGAATTTAAAACCAGAATCATTGCAGGAAGTTCTGGGAAGTTGTGTGGCAGCTTTTAGTCATCGCGCTAAGGAAAAGGGGTTGTTTTTTGCCCGGCAATTCGATTTACCGTCTGAATATTACCATCTGCTGGATGCAACACGTGTAACTCAGGTAGTCAATAACTTACTGGGTAACGCTATTAAATTTACTGAACAGGGTGGTGTGCAGATCAGCGCTGGCTATCGGCATATTCCAAAGAGTAACCAAGATGAAATCACGCTGGTGGTTGCAGATACCGGTTGCGGCATCCCGGAAACCATGTATGAAGCTGTTTTGCTACCCTATGTACAGGTGACGCAAAACAATGGTGGTAAAACCGGCACAGGGTTAGGGTTACCCATCTCAGTACAGTTAGTTGAATTAATGGGCGGCAGCCTGAAAATCACCGGTGTACCCAGTGGCGGCGCACAGGTTACGGTGATGTTACCCCTTATGCGCAGTGTTGTTGAAAAGGAAGCGGTAAGCGAAAAAACTGAAAATATTGAAGGAGAAATCAATGAATCGCTGAATATCTTGGTTGTTGATGACTTACCAGCCAATTTACAAGTGTTGTCGTTACAGTTAGCCCCATCGGGTCATCGTGTTGTATTGGCTGAAAGTGGTGAACAGGCGATGAATCTGATGGAAGAGGGATATTTTGACCTTGTGCTGACGGATTGCCAGATGCCGGTGATGAATGGTTACGAACTGGCTCAGTTATTGAGAAAACATGAGCGACTACGGCAATTACCGTCGTTTATTATTCTGGGATGTACCGCGAACGCGTTTTCTACGGAGCAAGCCCGTTGTCTGGACGCGGGAATGGATGGTGTATTGACCAAGCCGCTGGTACAAAGCAAATTGCTGGCAGAAATCAACCGTTATTACCGACAGGTGAATGACGAAGTCACGTTACAGTTTGATGAGATTCGGGCGCTGGCCCAGCAAGATGTTGTTGTAGAGTACCAATTACTCAGTGCGGTGTGGCAAGGGATGTCGGAAGATATTGCAGAACTGAGACAACCGGAAAATCAACAAGTGCATGAAAAAGTTACGCACCACGCACACCGTATGAAAGGCGCTTTTGCTCTGATGCAATATCAGCAAGGAATACGTATATGTCTGCGTATTGAAAAGGGTGAACGTTATGATGAAAAAACGATTGAAGCGTTGTTGGCTCGTGCGGAATATTTCCAACAGCAGATTAAGCAGCAATTGGAAAAATTGCAAGATGTGAATCAAAGCGAATAATTAGCCGGAATTACACCCGAAAATATTCATGAAAAAATGGATTTTGGTTCTCCAGTGGGTAAGGAATTGATCTGATGGTTTCTCGTTTTGTGCCTGATTCCGGCGATATTATTTGGATTGACTTTGATCCTGTGACTGGACACGAGCAGGGAGGCCATCTCCCCGCAGTAGTGCTGAGTCCATTTGCCTATAACAATAAAGTGGGGTTACTGCTCTTGTGAAATTCCATTTATTACAAACCCTCATATCTTGAATTAAGTCATTTTTATGACTATCAGTTATTTCATAATAAATTACAGTCTGTAATAAAATATTTCCCAATTATTTCTGAATTGTCAGAATTTATATGTAAGACATAAAAATCTATTCTATTGTCATCATATATAGCAAAAACATTGATTAATATTTTTGACAATTTCAATGACTGAATATAAGGTTTATATATCAGTTTGGAATTTAATATAATATATATTTGATTTCGATAGAGTTAAATAATAAATCAACAACATTATTTATTTTAAATGATGTTGTTAATGGTAAATACTATTCAATTTTAAATTTTCACTCTATCGCAATAGAAGGTCAATACAGTTACAACTAAGAAAAGGATTAATCATGAATAAAACCAGAAGAAAATTATTGGCAACGCTTGGTGTTATGAGTATCAGTATGTCTTTTATCACACAAGCGGGAGAGAAAAAAACACAGATCATTAATAACATATTATCAAAACAGGAAATTACCGAACATGAAAAATATATGCGGGAGGCAATAAAAGAGGCCATAAAGAACCCAAAATATCCTTTTGGCGCTGTAATAGTCAACAGAAATAATGGGGAAATATTAAGTTGTGGGGTGAATACAGGTAGAAGTAATCCTATTCTGCATGGGGAAATTCAGGCGATAAATCATTATATTACTCAATATGGTAACCAGGGATGGGAGAATGTTGCGCTGTATACCACGGGAGAACCTTGTTCGATGTGCATGAGCGCCTTAGCCTGGATCGGAATCCGTGAAGTGATATGGGCAACATCTATCAGTGTTATTCGTAATGCAGGGATCCGGCAGATTGATATTTCTGCGCATGAAATTGCAGAAAGAGCATCGTCATTTTACAACCCGATAACTTTAGTCGGTGGGATCTTGGCAAATGAAACAGATAAGTTGTTTCTTGAACGTAAGAGAGGTAAATAATTGAAGCTATTTTTACCCAGGAATGGCGTAATGACTTATTTATCCTCATGTTTAAGTTCTAATTTAACCACATTCAGTACCCGATAGATTGTCGCTTCGCCGAGTTTGAATTTTTTCGCTAACTGACCAATCGTGGTTCCAGACTGACGACGGAGATAAATTTCTTTTCGTATGATCCAAGACGACCAAATCGATATTCTCACACTGAAAGCGGCTGGCGATTTACGATTAAAAGGAATAAGATTTGGCCGTAAGCAGATAATAGACAGGGAAAAAGTGTTGTCGCTACATGGGCAAAACATAGGTGCGACACAAATGATATGTAATTTAATACAGTAAGGAAGGGGTAATGAAACGAAAAACGGGATTTTTCTTTGATGAACATTGTTTTTGGCATAGTACTGGCATGCATATAACAACTCTGCCTGTCGGTGGTTGGGTTCAGCCTGCTTCTGGAACTGCACATGCTGAATCGCCGGAAACAAAAAGGCGGTTAAAAAATTTGATGGATGTATCAGGCTTGAGCCACTCTTTGCATCTTTCTTCGGCATCGCCTATTGATGAGCAAACATTACGTAAAATTCATCCGGAAGAGTACCTGAAGCGGTTTAAGCAAGTCAGTGATAATGGTGGAGGAATGCTTGGTATAGAAGCCTCTCTGGGACCGGGAAGCTATGAAATTGCTAAGCTCTCAGCCAGCCTTGCTTGTGCTGCGGTGGAAGCCGTGCTTAACGGTGAGCTTGATAATGCTTACAGCCTTTCTCGACCACCAGGTCATCACTGTTTGCCTGATAAGTCCATGGGATTTTGTTTTCTAGCAAATATCCCATTGGCAATTGAACAGGCAAAAGCACGTTTTGATTTAAAACGAGTTGCGGTCATTGATTGGGATGTTCATCACGGTAATGGTACTCAGCATATTTATTGGGATCGTTCTGATGTTTTGACCATCTCGATACATCAGGATGGTTGTTTCCCTCCAGGATACAGCGGTGAAGATGATATCGGAGAAGGTGAAGGGACAGGTTATAACCTGAATATCCCATTACTTGCTGGAGCTGGACATAATAGCTATATCTATGCAATGACACAGATAGTACTTCCTGCGCTTGAACGTTTTAAACCGGAACTAATTATTGTTGCCTGTGGCTATGATGCGAATGCGGTGGATCCTTTGGCAAGGATGCAGCTCCATAGTGAAAGTTTTCGCGAGATGACCCGGCTAGTACAACAGACAGCAGAGAGTTTATGCGACGGAAAACTAGTCGTTGTTCATGAAGGCGGGTATGCGGAATCTTATGTACCATTCTGTGGATTGGCTGTACTTGAACAGATGAGCGGCATTCGTACTGAAGTCAAAGATCCAATGTTAGATTCTATACGCTTGCAGCAGCCAAGAGCTGAATTTGAGCTATTTCAACAACAGCAGCTTGATAAACTTAAAGAAAAATTCGGTCTTTAAGCTTTGTTGCGTAGGTTTGCTCCACATAGCTTGGGAGCAAACCTATAAGGCTATCAAGTCACCGGATGCATTCGTGGCACACGTATACCGGAACCGTCCAAAATTTTGTTGTATTAATTAAAGTCTGTTTTTTTAAGCATTAACCCAAATAAAGGGTTATCAACAACAGGGATAACTGCAATATCGAATTTGTCTGGCTCCGGCAAAAAATCAATCTCCATTAATGCGGCAAATCGTGACGTTGTCAAATAGGCTTCTTCAATATCATCGGTGTAAATCACCATCCCAAATTCATTTTTATCCCGCGTTGCAAATCGGCGATTACGCGTGTTAAACAGCACATAACCGGCCACATCAGGATTTTTTTCAACTAGCCCCAATGTATCAAGTTCTTTCTGAAGTTTTTTTAGTTGCTTCTTTTTCATTGTAAATTTCCGTTAGTTAGCGTGAGTCATTTTGCCGTGTGTCAAAATCCGATTTATATGAGACAACTTTATTTACTCAATGTCTTATAAAAAACACAACAATATGATTGAAGAGTATGATTACATTAAAATAATTATATTAATAAATAATTCAGATTACTAATAATTAATATATAAATATAACTATAGTTGACTATAATCCATTGTTATCATTGATGTAATGAAATATAAGCGACAAATATAAGGAAATAGTAATGGATTTTATACCCAACAAAGACTTCACGAATCTGCTCAATATCCTGATCAATAGACAGATCAAGGAGGCGGGTCGTCAGACCGAATGGTTCAACATGAGCCCTGACGAGCGTACCGACTACATCAGGCAGGTAAAAGAGCGGCTACAGGAAATACAGCAGAGCACCCTAAGTGTGTTGGCTGCCCAGCATTTTCAGATGAAAGACAACCCCGTTTCTGTCGGTGACCAGTTGCAGACGTTGCAGCAAAGACGGCAACAGATGAACAATGTACCCAGCACGCCGGCGATCAACGCCTACAAACAGCAACTGGAGCGCGACATCCGGTTATACCGCCGCCAGCAGACGGCCATGACGCACTTTGACAGCACTTGGGGCAAGGTTTTGGTCATGCTCAATTCCGGCGACCCCAAGACCCTGAATGCGACGACCTTAAGGGAGGATGCGGCGGGCAAGCAGGCCAAGCTGGATACTAAGATCAGACATCTGGAACAGCAATTGATCACACAGGTGGCCGACTCCACGTTTAGTCAAAAATACGTGACGCTGTTTTCCGAGCTACAGGCCTACAAGGAGGTCAATGCCCGCTACAACACTTTGCTCAATGCACCTTCTACGGAAGAGGCCACAGCCCTCAACGCGTTGACCAAGGTGCCGAGGGCTTCCGATGATCTACCGGTAAATATTTCACTGTTGATGATGGAGGAGCGTCCCGGCTACATCCGCATGAACGTCGCGCTGGTCAATGCCAGCACCAATGGCCGCTTCAAGGACTTCTTTCTGGAGAACGGTAGGTTGGTTGTGCCGACGGACGGGGTACTCAACTTCTCCTTCGGTACCGCAGCCCGCTCCTTGGCTTGGCAACAACAATACCGGCTCAAAAGTGAGCCGCCATCCTTTCGCTCACCGACCTATGCGCCAATTCGCTCAGTGCTGGTCAAAACCAAATTCGTCGAGAAGTACTTCGCCAACCACTTAGTTTCGGAAAGCACCTTACGCGAAGGTTTCAAGGCGCAGTTGCTGGGTAACGGTCTCAAGATGCTGCTGACCAGCGTTGACCGCAAGGTACCGAACCAGATTGGAATTCAGGTGTCCGGACAGGATCCGAATACCACCATTACCCGTGAGGTACCATTGGCAAGTGCCTTGAGTGACCTGATCAACCAAAATGCTGATATCACCAGCTTCCAGACTATCGGCTTGGAGGGGTTTCGCCAGAGCAATTACCACCCGGACCGTGACGGGCTTTTCGTCAATATCCATGAGCTGGAACGCTCGGTCGGTTTTGCCAGTCGCCAGTACTTGCTGGAAATGCCTCAGGGCAACGACTACCTGTCCGCGACGCCCTTTGGGGTGATGAACGTTGACAACAACAAGGTCAGCAGCAGTCACTTGAACAAAGTGCAGACCGACGCACTGTATCAATACAACGCCGCATTTTTCGAGAAGCTGGAACAACTGCGTGATGGCAGTACGAAGGAAAGTCGCCTGTTCAAAGACAGCAGCGAGCGCATGGCGTTCGAGCAGCAGTTGGTGCGTTTGCTTGAACGCAACCATATCACCCCCGCAGGGATGTTGGCGCCGGAGTACCCCCGTGACAACATACGCGATATCAAGGGCAATAACCTGAACAAGGTGCTGTGGGAACAGGCGTTCGCCGCTTCGGTCTGGCAGAGCACCGATAATGACCGGTTGCTGTTCGGGCTGGCGACGAAACTGGTGAAGAACCTGCCTGTGGACAAGGCCCTGCAAAGTGGCTATGTGCAAAGTGACATCGCCCAGGCCAAGGGGTTGCTGGCACCGCTGTACGAACAATGGCGCACTCGAGCCGTTGAAGAGGAAACCCAGCGGGTCGCCAACGCCAATGCGGCACAACATCCAAACAACCCGAAAGTACAGCTCTTCGATAAGGCTGCGGTTGAGCGCTCGCTGGATGACAAGCTGTTCACCCTGTTGTTGACTGGTCACCAGGGCCTTGATAACGCCGATGCGCAACTGCGTCCGGTGGTTAAGGAAGCACTGTTGAGCAATGAGGGCAGGAGCCTGCGAAAACAGGTCTTGTTTCATGTCTTGCGTCCGGTAGCTGATAGCTTTTCCAAGGCCACAGTCCCGGTCAATCCTCATGCCGTTCTGGGTGCCGACAGGGTCATAATCAATAACCGACTGAATCAACCCGACCCGTATCTGATCCTTAATACCAGCTCTGAGGAGCAGACGTATCACGATGGCTCGTACCTGATCAAGGACGATAAGTATCGCAGCTACAACCAGTTCCGTCCGGACCCCAAGAATGACGCCACTCGCTACATGAATGATCTGGATATCCCGTTCGTGGGGGGGATTTCCGGGACCACCCAGACCGTCAGCAATGCCTTGCCGGAATTGTTCGGTGGCGCATTGAGTATCAAGCAGTACTGGCAGTTCCAGATAGCCAATGCGGCCTTCATGATCCGTAACGGTTATCACTCGTTTTTCGAAACCCTCTACGTCGCTGCGCGTTACGAACCGGAGAGTGTGGGCAGTATCGGCAAGGATCTGTTGCAGATGTTCGACAAGTACCGCGTTGAAGGCAGCAAGAGGGTATTGCAGGGTGAACTGTATGACGGAGTGATGGCACGAGTCTTGCCGATCATCAATCAGGGATTGCCAACGGCTGACGAGTTCCATCCTCCGCGTTTTACCCGATTTGGTCCAAGATCGGCGCTGCTGGGGCAGGCGGTGAAAGATCTCGAACTCAAGGCTGGGCTGGCGTCTATAGGTGATAGACTTAAACCCCGTCAAGGCAGCACCGACATCCAACAGTTTGCCGTCGATCCTGTACTGTTCGCCAAAACCCATACCATCAGTGCCGAGGTGCTGGTCGAATCGGGCCGCCTGCCGGCAGAGGGTCATGCTCAGTTAGTGAAGGTCGCGCCTAACCTGTATGAGTTGGAATACACCGGACAAAATGCCAATGATATATCCGCAAAAGTGCCAGCGTATTTCCTCGGTAACAACGGCCCGAACCAAGCCAATCCGGTGCCTGCCTATGTGGACATACCCAAGCAGGCAGCAAAACCGGGCAACTTCCTTTTCACTGGTACGTTGTCGGGTAGCTCACTGATAGTGACCCGTCTTGACGCCAATACCTACCGGGTTTACCACGACGGCCGGATCAATAGCTCGCTGCTGTACGACAATGTAGTGATGGCGGTCGACTACAAGGATTACCAGGTATCCGGTACCGCTGAGAGCCTTGCTGCGGCGTACATGCAGTTCGTCAATGACGAATGGCAACTGGTGTTCCAGCGCCAGGAATATCAACGAGACGGACAGATGGTTTGGTTGAAACTGCGCGATGGTGCGGAGTCACTCTCGATTCAGGTCGCCGGCAGTCAGGTGGTGGAGCGCAAACAGGCCGAATTCGCCACTTACCGTGAGCAGGTTCATCAACAATTGAAGAAGGTGGCGACGCAGTTTGGGGTATCGGTAGAAGGGGTTGCCGACGGTGTCTATAAAGAGGGAATATTTTCCACAGATCATCCGGCAATCGCCGAATGGACCCAGTTGCGCGAAGCGGTTCAGGCCAAGGTCAAAGCCGACATCGACCAGGTGGCGGGCAAGCGCTACCAGCTCCAAGAAACACGACACACCTCAAGCGACACGGCCTTGATCGACCAGCAGATCAAGCAACTCAATCTTACACAGGATTATTACAGGACACAGTACGATCCGGTATTGCGTGAAGCTGGCTCTGTCGAAAATACCTGGCTCTGGCAGCAGATCAAGGCCAAAGACAAAGAAGGCAGCGCTGCGGTGGTAAGGATTGACGATACGGCCATTCAGGGTGAGGAGCACACCCGCAGTGTGGGCGAACGTTATGCAACCTCCGAGGCCTATCAACGCGGGGGACAGGACACCGGGTTCAGAGATGGCTTGCGCCACTTCCGTGAGATTAAGATCACTGGGGTAGATGACAAAATGTCTGCCCTGGAGATGAAGCGCCTGTTTCTCGATGGAAAACTCACCCACAAGCAACGGGGCGCCTTGAGCGGTCGCATCACCGAAACCAGCCAGGCCGAGTACATCGACAAGGTACTGCGGCAGACCGCAGTGTTCAGCGAGAACTTCCATGACGCAGGCAGTGTCTTCGAGCGTCTGGTGCCACAGGACTTTTATTTGTCGCTGGTTGGTGACCGATCCGGTGGCCGTTGCTACCCCTTGGTCAGGGCAATGGCCGTGGCATTGGCTAGTGGTGGTGAAGTGGGCATCGATAGCTTGGTGCAAAAGCTGTTCTTCGCCTCTGCCGACCCGCAAGCGGGCAGTTCCACGCTGCTTAAGAACAGCTTGCTCAGGCTGCACGCCAATGTCGAAGCCGTTCAAGCCTCCACGGAACTAGGCCAGTTCAATTTGTCCGAAGTGGTGTCGCGACTGGCTGCAACGACCGGCACCTCGATATTCGCACTCAATACCCAGAATCATTCGATGATGGTAGGGAGCGCTGTCACAGCCGAAGGCCGTCGCTACTATTTCTATGACCCGAACGTCGGGATCTTTGCCTTCGACAACACCAAGAGTCTGTCAAAGGCCATGGATCAGCACTTAGTGGGGAGTAATCTGGCCGCACATTACGGCTTGTTCGGCAGTCACTCGGTGCCGGCCTTCAACCTGATTGAGATCGATACCGGCAAGATGGCTGAAGTACCCGTGAGCAATGGCCTGAATGTGGCCGATCTGGCCCGGTTCGAGGAGCTGGCCAGTGTCATCGGGCAACGGCGTCAGATCGAGCAGGCGGTGAGTACACAAGAGCAGATCACGAAAGACTTGCAACTGGGCACGGCGCTGAAGACCTTTGATGCCGAACAATGGGGCGCACGGTTCGAAGCCGCCAGTACCCAGCTGGCGCAAAAATACCAACTGGATAACCGCTGGCTACCAATCATCGCCACAACCGAAGACCTGGGGGAAGGCCGCTACCGGGTCCAATTCATCAACCGTGATCAACCCGAACAGACCCGCAGGCTGGTTACCAACGATAACACCTTTGTCGAATTCCGGCGTTTCGTCGATGAGCACATCAGTGTGCTGAATGAGCACTTTACCCTGGAGCACGGCCGGATTCGGCCTCGCGGTGGGGTTGGCGAGGCTGTGCCGGTAGACGGGTTGAACGCAGGGTTTGCAGTCCAGACGCTGATCCAGTGGTTTTCTGACAAGAACCGTCACGATGCGGCAAGCGGAGTGGCCTCGCCTGATCTAGCCACCGCGCTCAAGGTCCACAGCTACCTCAATTTTGTCCAGATGGCTCACGGTGGCGTGCAGGATGTAGTCAAGGTCACCGCGCTGGTGCGAACGGCGCTGCGCGGCGAAGTGGTGGCCGCCGAAACCTCGCTCAAAGGCTTTGCCTTGAACTTGGGCCACACCGTCAACGAAGGCGCTGGTTTGTTGTTTGGCGGAGCCATGGTCGGTCTGGATGCCTATGAGCTGGCCCACGCCGAGAACGATGTTCAGAAAGCAGTGTTCGGTACCCAGCTGGCGTTCGACTCGGCTAGCTTTGTTACCGGCGTAGCAGGGGTGGGAGCCGGGTTGGTTGGTGCTTCGACAGCCGCGGCAGTACTCGGTGGGGCCGGGGTGATCCTTGGCGGGCTTGCGGTGGGCTTTACGGCACTGGCGCAGGCTTTTGGTGCGGTCGCCGAGGATGCTAAGGCGGTGGGTCGTTACTTCGACACAGTCGATAATGCGTACAAAAACAACGGCTATCGTTATGACGACAAGAACAAGGTACTGGTACCTCTTGCCGGGGCGGTAGTCAAAAGCCTTGACTTGAGCAAGAACCAGATTAGTTTCGACAGCCAGTACATCTACCGAACCCATTCCGGCTCTACCGGTTCGGGTAAAATTAATTACTTCTTCTGGGTCGGTGACTTTCCGCGAATGGTCCACGACCGTGGTCAGGCTATCGAGGTACGCAGCGGCATTGGTTACAAGGACGTCTCCCAGCCCCTCAAGCACAGCGACAGCAATGTGGTGATCTTGCCGGGCACGCCCAAGTCCTACATCAGCTACGAATACATGCTGCTACCCGGTGCTACCACACGCCACGACGCAGGTTTCGACGTGATCCGCAGGCTCGAGAAAGGCAAACGATTTGACTACGACTTCTACATCTTTCCGGGTGAGGAGACGATCCGCAAGATTCGTCATGAGTATATCGACACCTCGGTCGAGGTAGTGCTCGATCAGCGCAACCGGCAACTGGTGGTGCCCGAGCTGCCCAAGGAGCTGCACGGCTTTCTGCGCTACGAGATTAAGGGGGCGGGCGGCAAGTACCTGATCGGCCTCAACAAAGGCACCCAAGTTAAGCTCACGAACGATGTCACCAGTGAGTGGATTATCGACAGTAGCCAACTCGCCAGTGACAGCATCCGCGTGTCGGAGAACCAATTGGTGGTAGGCGGGGTTGTGGTAGAGCTCAACCCGGCTCAGAACGGGCAGATATTGGTGGTCAACGGTAAGGGTGAGGTGCGCAAAGTCGATCTCGCCAGCCTGACAGCTCAGGTGGTAAGCGAAGATGCAAGCAAGTGGCCGATGCCCGGCCAGCAAATCGAGCAGCACCTGAGTGATTTGGCTAAGGCGCATCAGTTGCACGGACAGTACGTGGTAGTGGAGAACTACAGACACAATGGACATGATGTTGGTCGAGCTTTCTACGATGTGGCTAAGGACCGCCTGCTGTTTACCGATACCCGCGAGGAGCAGGCCAGACATGCCCAACTGGGTGCGGTGATGGGCGACCATGCCTATTTCTACGATGCCGACAACGCAGTGGCGTGGCGGGTAGACATCGCCACCGGGCAGGTCGACGCACAGTTTGAGCCGTGGTTCAACCAGAATGCAGGCAAGATCAGTCGGCTATGGCAGGAGGGGGATGCGGTCTACCTAGCACGCCATTATCAGCTAAAGGAGAGGGAGGCTGAGCTGAGCTATCGGATCCTCGGTGACCAAATGGAGTTGGTTAGTGCGGTGGGTGATGATGCGCTGCTCCAGCTTTCGGCCCGCACCGGTCGGCATGGTGATGAGCTTAAGGTCATACTCCAGGGCTACAGGAGCAATAGTACCCAGCGCGAGACTCTGATGTATACGCTGGGAGCACGGCTGATCAAGCCGACCAGTGCGGCGCTGGTCACGGTGTTCGGCGTGGATGCGGCTGGCGTACCGCACCGTTACTGGATACGCACCAGTGACGGGGTACTAATCAAGCCGAATCTGGCACCCCCGTCGGATCAGACCCAGCGCTTCGAAGAGCATGAGCAGACCCGTAGTGCCTGGCAGATCCCGGCCGACCTGGTGTTAGCAGGAAGCATATCGCAGCCCGGTGGCGAGGAAGTGTTTTTCTTCTACAGCAAGGAACAAAAGGCCCTGTTCCGCCAGGAAGGAGCCGGTCAGGTGGTACTCGACGCTAACCAACCGAGCGCATTGCGGGTCACCACTCCGGCCTTGGTCAACGTGATTAACTTGAACAGTCACCTGGTCGCAATAACCGAGGACGGGCGTGTGGCCCAGCTTGATGCACTGGGGCATTTTAATTACGCAGCCGTCAACGAGCATTGGCTCAAGGGACGTACCCACTGGTGGCATGACCTGCACAGCGTCACCGGCAGCAGTGCCATCCTGGCCGTGTTCGGAGTCAAGGGTGCCGATGGCAAGAGCGTGCTACCGGTGTGGTACCACAACGGTCAAGTGGTTGTGGCTTCCCTGCAAGACAAGCATTTGCAGTTCCTGGGTTTTGAAGCGGACGGCTCCAGTGCGCGACTGTTCGAACCCGCCAGCGGCAAGTTGTATCGTCAGCCGCCTATGACTGCCGATGCACTGGCTGCCGCGTTCGGTACCGACGCAGTGCTTGAAGCCTCGACGCAACTTCCCGCTGCCAGTGAGCTAACGCCGGAACTGCACCTCAAGACGGCAGAGCAAGTCGATGCCGGGCTGCGTCTGACCACCGTAAAAGGCGAGATCCTACTGCGAACCAATGATGGCAAATTACAGTTGGTTGCCGTCGACAAAGGTTGGAAACAGGACAACCTTGCTCGTCTGCCACAGGCACTTGCTGAGATAGCTGATCAGTGGCGAGCCAAAGGCGTGCTGACCTTGCAAGGCGATAACACGCAGGGCTGGTTCGATGTCGACAGTGGTCAGGTGTTCTCCAGCGATGGCATCCCTGCCGCAGACAACCTGCGTTTTATCGGAATCGCTGCCGGGAAGAAGGGCGCTTACGTGTACAGCCCGATGGACCAAGTGCTGTACCGGGTCAAGGCCGGCAATGCGCAGAAGCTGAACCATTACACTGGTGTCAAGCGCATTGATTCGTCGCTGTTGCTTCAGGGCGGGGACTATCTGCTCCCACCGCTGATCGCCGGTGTCGACAGCGTGGTGCTGCATGGCAGTGCCAGTGACGACACCTATCGCCTCAGCCAAGAGATATGGTCGCATTACCGCGTGGTCGTCATTGACAACGATGACCCGGGTCAGGGTCTGGATCGCTTGATCATGCCGGTGGCCGATGTAGAGAAAATCCTCGTCAGCCGCCACGAGGATAACCTGATGCTAACCGACTCGACCAATGGCACGGCCCTGATAATGCGCAAGGTGTTCGGTAGCCAAGCGGCGACGCACCGGCACCTGCAAATCGAGCTGGAAGGTTCCTCGTCGGTGATCAACGTTGATTACTTGGTCAAGGTTTTTACTTGGGAAGAAGTGGCCAAAGATGGTTTGTTCGAACTGTCCTGGGCCACCCAGTAGCTTCATTGTTTTGAGCTAGCAGGAGACATGACAGGAGGGGCGTAAAGCTCTTCCTGTCTCTTCGATAAGGGATATATCAAGTCCTGCGGCGCGATATAACCAGCTTATCCTTGGGGCGGTCTACCCAATCGGCAATCTGATTGTTGAAATTATCCGCCAGCAGATAAGATGGTGTTTTAGCTAACCAATCGGATAGTGAGATATCTTGGTAAATACCGTTATCCAGCACAACAAGCACTTTAAGATCCACATTCCCAATATTCTCGATATAGTGACCAAATCCTTGCGGCACATAGCCGACATCGGTCGGTTCATATTTCTCGGTTTGTGCGTGTCCGTGGGAACCAAATACCGTCATACGCCCTTTGCCTGAAATGTAGTATTGCCATTCATTGGCATTAGGATGCCAATGTAACTCACGTACTGCGCCAGGTTTGATGATCTCTATAATGCCGGTAATAGTTGTAGAAATGGGAAACTCCAGTGATGACACCTTATGAATACTCCCTGCGTCGTTTTCGAAGAATGGTTTTTTCTTCATGAGCTCATACCGGTGAGTGAGTGGTGCATTGTTCAACCCTCCATCGTTAACCGGCAGGGGTAGTTTTGGCGGTATAGCACCACCGACTATATAAGCTTCTCCCTGTTTGATTTTAGAAAAAACCTCTATCGGCATATTGACACTTTTTTCCAGCACTTCTTTCGGTATATGTGTCACCCAATCAGTGATACTGAAAGTTCCAAATTCTGAGAAGTGCCCGTCATCGAAAGTCAGCACAAAATGTGCTCCATCCTCAAGTGCCTGAATAGAATGGCCGTGTCCTTTAGGAAAATACCACACATCACCGGGGCCAAAATCCGCCACTTCACATTTGCCTTCCGGATCGATAATAGTAATACGTGCGTGGCCTTCAAGCATAAATGCCCATTCGGCAGCAATAGCATGCCAATGGAGTTCACGTACACCACCAGGTTCAAGCTTCATATCAACACCGGCAATACCTTTGGATATCGGGAATTGCTCCACTGTGGCTTCGCGTGCCCATCCATATTCCAATACACGTTTTTTACTGTTTGTGAATTTATATTTATATAAGCTTTTGGCATTTCCTGGCGGTTTATTGTCAGGTAAGACAAGATTACGTTGGTCATCAGCCACAGCGGATTTAATCATACTTCCCATAACGCTGGCTGCTGCCGCGCTAACTGCGGATGCCTTCAAGATATCACGACGTGAGAACATATTGCTTTCTCCAAAGGATAGATACCTGCAAGAATGGTTGCAAGCTGATGTATATCAATCTGATTTTTTTAAATTAACCGTTGTCACGAGAGGGAAAAATTAAAGGTGACTTATTAATCATAGTAAAAAAATGAATCTTAGAATGAGGAAAAAAAGCTTATTCCTGTAAAAAAATTCACTTGCCGAAAATGTTGACGGAATTCATTATCAAATTTCCATATTAAATTTGTTTAACATTATAATATTACATTTATGAAGTTTATCATTGGGAATGAAATCCATCTCAAATTTTTCACCACAACGCTACCTGATATAGCGGACTCGCTGATGTCTAGAATTAACGACCATTTTCAGGTGCTAAAAGCTGCATCTTGAAGTTTCTTGGGTATAAAATCATTTTTTTGACTCATATATCCCCTAAATTAAATAATGTTTTATTATAATCACTACATTAAATTATTAAAAAACTCACCTTAATTTATACCCATTATTCATAACACAGTGATAAGCTCGTTTTTAGACGAGCTTTTATTAAGTTAAAATTCTGATTAACAAAACCAGCCTTTTATCAATATCTAAAGACAGTAAAAACGTTAACGCTATTATTATTGTGGTTTTTCAGGCCAATTAATATCTAGTGCCAATGAAATATCAATCCGACTCAATAATACTAAATACTTTTTCCAATCCAGTAATAACTCCTTTTCAGCATCTGATGCCATTTCAGTTTCAACCGCATATTGCAATACAGTTATGGCCTCATTGGCTTGTTGGCTTGTTGGCTTGTTGGCTTGTTGGCGAAAAATAGCACATTTCCACTTGCATACCGCAATAATTGGCAAATTGACGGTGAAAGTGATAACGCGAAAAATTCACCACTTCACTCAGTTGCTCAAGTGTAAGCTGATCATCCAGATGGTGCTCAATATAATCAAATATCTTATTGAACCGTTTTGCATAACCATTATTTTTATCATCGTGCATTGCATCCTCCATGGCGATCACTATGCCTGAGCACAAGAAACATTGCCTGACCGATGTTGCTGTAATAATGATGGATTGTTTGACATCAAACTACCATTTTGTCATATTTTCAGTTCTTAACATCATTCCCTGACACACTTACAAATTACTTTTCGCTTTTGGCACTATATAAGGAAATTTTATGTCCTTCGTACCATTTAAACAGGTTGATGTATTCACTCACCAGCCTTTCAAGGGAAATCCTGTTGCCGTTGTCATGGATGCCAGGGAACTCTCACCGATACAGATGCGGGATATTGCCAACTGGACCAATCTTTCTGAGACTACGTTTGTCCTCCCCGCAGAAAACCCATTAGCAGATTACCGTGTACGGATTTTTACACCTGGCAGTGAACTCCCTTTTGCCGGTCATCCTACGATAGGTACTGCATATGCTCTTCTTGAAGCCGGCTTAATTCAGGTGAGCAGGGGACAACTGATTCAAGAATGTGGGGCGGGATTAATTACACTGAACGTGACAGAAACACAAGAAGGTCATACAACAATCACCTTTGAACTACCAGAACCAACTATCACACCGCTCAGCACCGGGCAAACAGATCGCCTCGAAAGTATTCTCGGTTGTCAGCTAGATCGCATGTTGACACCTGCACTTATTGACGTTGGAGCTCGCTGGATTGTCGCCCATACCACAGGAGCAGAAGCCGTTCTGGCAGCGGAACCTGATTATACCAAGCTGCGTGAGCACGACATTCAAATGAACATCACTGGGATTTGTCTCTATGGTGCCTATTGCGAAGGGGCAGATGC
This sequence comes from Photorhabdus sp. RM322S, assembly GCF_042879395.1. NCBI lineage: Bacteria > Pseudomonadati > Pseudomonadota > Gammaproteobacteria > Enterobacterales > Morganellaceae > Photorhabdus > Photorhabdus sp. RM322S. Next base: position 3,276 of record NZ_JBHFKW010000022.1, on the reverse strand, counting down.
CGATATTGAAGTACGCTCTTTTGCGCCTTCATGTGGTGTGAATGAAGATCCTGTATGCGGCAGTGGAAACGGCAGTGTTGCTGCATTCATGCGTTACCAAAAAATTGCTATGATTGACGATAAAATTGTTCATTCATCACAGGGCAAAAGACTTGGCCGTCAGGGAAGTCTACAGCTTAGTCATTCTGACGGTAAGATTTTTGTCGGTGGCAGCGCGGTGACCTGCATTAATGGTACTATCATGATCCAAAGAGTCCCTCATCTTTAGGAAGCGCGCAAAAATGGGCGAACAACACGCCATGCGCGCTAAATATCATTGTGGCATTAGCTTGACTCAGATTCAAAAATTCGATTTTACGGTTTTAAAAATCAACGGATTTTCGCTGGAAATAGTGCAAGCTGATCCTGACCTTAAAGATGCAATTGAATATTTTCAGCAGCTTGGTGCCAGGCTGTATCGAGGTCCAATGGTTATATTGAAAACGGTCTGGGAATGTGTCAAGTAGAAGACCCATTTGGTAACTTAATTGGCTTACGGGGTAACTACATGCTAGACCATGATATATCTACATAACAAATCGGACAATTATTGTTGGCAAAAATAGGAGGTTGAACTAAACTCAAATTCTACTTTTGTGAGAGGAAGTTAACTATGTCTGAGACCCGTTTTTCTGAATCGTTAAACCTGAAATCTCACTGGATGCCATTCAGTGCTAACCGAAATTTTCACCGCGATCCGCGTCTTATCGTTGCTGCCGAAGGACAGTGGCTGAAGGACGATAAAGGGCGCCAGATTTATGACAGCCTGTCTGGTCTTTGGACCTGTGGAGCTGGTCATACCCGGACAGAAATTCAGAAAGCAGTCGCTACTCAATTGAGTACACTTGATTACTCACCAGGCTTTCAGTTCGGTCATCCCTTATCGTTCCAACTAGCAGAAAAAATTGCCAATTTGACACCTGGTGATCTTAATCACGTCTTTTTCACCAGTTCAGGTTCTGAGTCTACAGACACCGCCGTCAAAATGGCGCGCGCCTACTGGCGGGTGAAAGGCCTACCTGCGAAAACCAAACTGATTGGCCGTGTACTTGGCTATCATGGTGTCAATATTGCTGGTACCAGTTTGGGGGGAATTGGTAGCAACCGCAAAATGTTCGGACAATTGATGGATGTAGATCACTTACCCCATACGCTACAAGCCGATATATCGTTTACACCAGGTATGGCGGAAACCGGCGGTGTGGAGTTGGCCAATGAGATGCTCAAGTTGATCGAACTGCATGATGCTTCAAACATCGCGGCGGTTATTATCGAACCACTGTGTGGTTCCGCCGGTGCGATTATTCCGCCTAAAGGGTATCTACAGCGTCTGCGTGAAATTTGCGATCAGCATAATATTTTGTTGATTTTTGACGAGGTTATTACTGGCTTTGGTCGCATGGGGCGCTGGACCGGTGCTGAATATTTTGGTGTGACACCAGATATTCTTAACTTTGCCAAACAAATTACCAATGGTGCCATTCCTCTGGGAGGCGTAGTGGCAAGCAGTGAAATTTATGAAACCTTTATGTCTCAGCCACTGCCGGAACATTTAGTGGAATTTAGTCATGGTCATACCTATTCGGCACACCCTGTAGCCTGTGCCGCCGGGCTAGCAACCTTGGATCTGCTGGATAAAGACCATCTCATCCAGCGTTCCGCTGAGCTTGCCCCTCATTTTGAAACGGCCCTTCATGCTCTCAAAAACTGTCCAAACGTGACTGACATCCGCAGCTGTGGCTTGGTAGGAGCAATTGAGTTGGCTGCCCGTGACGGTGATACTGCCGTACGTCCCTTTGATGCCAGTATAGCACTTTGGAAAGCGGGTTTTTACGTACGCTTTAGCGGAGATACGCTGCAATTCGGGCCTATGTTCAACGCGGAAAGGGCAGATTTGGATCGTCTCTTTGACGCTGTCGGTGAAACATTACATCACATTAAATGATGATAGAACGTGCGTGAATACGGCAGCCAGGTCATAGAAGAAATGGCTATCTAAATCTAAATAAGGAAGAAACTCATGATCGTACTTATCAACGATCATGAGTTTGACAGCGAATGTGCAGCCGATTTTCAGCGGTGATAAGCCCCAGACGGTCGGAGACAAAAGAACGTTTCAGTGTTGGGATTAACATAGTCTGTTGGCGATCATTATTATGCCTTGCTATAATTGTATTACTCAGTAATACATGAAGAGAGACAGATTTATGGCACGAGTAACTAGTGTTACCCTTGGTGAACACTTCAACGGGTTCGTTGGTGATATGATCCAATCTGGTCGTTATGGCAACACATCCGAAGTTGTCCGCGATGCTTTGCGCCTGATGGAGGCGCGCGAGCAGCGTATTCAGAATGTTCGTGAAATGGTGCTGGCTGGCCTGAATTCTCCTGTCAGCAAAAACAGCCTGGATGATATTTTTGTAATGGCAGCGAAGGACTTAAATGTATAAGTTTTCCGAATTGGCTGATGAGGACATATTTCATATTGCCCGTTATACGATACAGCAGTTTGGTCAAAATCAGGCTAGGCGTTATCACGATGAACTGAAAAGAACTTTCGAGCTACTAGCTACATCTCCCTGGATTGGTAGGGAATGTGATTGGGTATGCGCAGGAATGCGCCGCTTCGAGTTCAAGAAACATTCCATCTACTACATGTTGCAGGATGACGACATCTTCATTTCACGCGTCATTCACCAGTCGATGGACGTTGATATACTTGACTTTCCAGAATAAGTCTACGGTTGATTGTTTTCGATTGCTCAGATCAGAACTGGATTCAATCATAGTGCGCCTAATGTATATTATGTTAAATATGCACGGGTAAACCGTCACTGTCCACAGCCAAATGGATCTTGGTTGAACGTCCACCCCGACTTTTTCCTCTCGATTCATTTTCTTTAGAAGCCGCGCCTGCACTGTGTTGATGAGCCCGCACAATACTCCCATCAATGAACAGCCACTCTTCTGTATCAGAATATTCAGATAACAGATGGTAAGGCATGGTTGGTTTTTGGCGAAAGCAATTATACCCAATCATCATGCTGTTCAATAAGTCCTCTCAAAACGTCAACAGCCCCTAATACTTATTTAATCGTTAACTGAACAAAGTGCCCCACATTTTTTTATGCCCTCTTCAGGCACTTAGTTCCTTTTTTCTTTCCTTCCTTAACCAGAGTTCAGGTTTTTAAAAAAAATGTAACTTTGCCAATATCAGTCTGCCTTCCCATCGTGCCG
>NZ_JBHFKW010000021.1:0-94131 GCF_042879395.1 Photorhabdus sp. RM322S | reverse complement strand
TTCAGGGCGTTTTTCTGATTACACAGTGAAATCAGAGCTTAGAAATTCTTTTCTAATAATTAATTTCAATGGGGTTTCCTAAATAAAAAGCATATATTAGCCTGATGTTTTCTGAGTACTACAGTCGTATTTTCTTTTCTCATAGCAGGTACTCTCATAGGAAAACTTTTAAGTCATGCAGTTTCTCTGCGTTGTGAACATCAGAAAAAATATGGACTTGGGGTTTCTGCGACTGTGGTATTAGAAAGAGAATTAAAGTGCCTTGAGGTACGATTAGAGTTTTTGTGGAAGACTCAGTTCGTTATGATGGAAATCTTCCAATATATTCATAAAACTAGCTTATCTTTAGATAATGAGCTTGAATATCTGTTTTAGAATAACCAGAAATTTTACCTCTTCATTGGCACGGTTATAACTTTTGCTCCGAACCTATTTCGTTAGCTGTTAGGTTTACTCATGTAATAGGAATCATGTATGTGTTATGTTTATATAATCTAATAATGTTCCATTTTTATATCATTATGAATATAACTGCAATCAGCCCTAGGCGATAATTAATTACTTATTTTTCCATTTACATCACAACTAAAACGGGAATAGTCAGCCTTGTTATTATTATGGTTATGTAAAATATTATCATTAGTATGATTAGTTACAATAGTATTTAGCAATACAGTTGTATTAGTACTGACCGATATTTGGGGTTGAATGCTCTTTTTAATACTGGTAAATGACGGTAATTAGGCATAGAAAATAGGAATCCGTCACTATTTAATTATATTTTCCGGTTAAAATAATACTGATTATGATCATTGCAGTAAATGGCTGTATCGTTTCTCTTGCATTTTATGTTTTTACCGTTCTCGTATTAGGACCCATCATGGTGCTTTAATCTTATCTGAGGTTAACCGACAAATACCATAGAAAACATGGCCTGTTAAATTTTACATTTTTGCTGGAATTGTAGATAAATGTTATCGTTGTATTTCACAATATATACGGACTGAAAATTGTCCTACCACAGTCTGAATAGATAATAAATCGGGATCACTGTTCCACTACCAGACTAAACTCAAAAAAAGCGTGTTCTGATAGTGTATAAATATGTCATAGCGCTGTGTTTATTATCCTAAATTTTTTTACTAATTTTGTATTGTATTGAAATATGAAGAAAAAACGTCCTATTTTACAAGATGTGGCTGATCGTGTTGGTGTTACAAAAATGACAGTGAGTCGTTTCTTGCGTAACCCCGATCAAGTTTCTGAGCAATTGCGAAAGAAAATAGCTGATGCTTTGGATGAATTAGGTTATATCCCGAACCGAGTTCCGGATATTCTTTCTAATTCTACTAGTCATGCTATCGGTGTTTTGTTGCCTTCTTTAACTAACCAGGTTTTTGCGGAAGTTATCCGTGGTATCGAATATGTGACAGATCGTAATGGTTATCAAACCATGCTGGCTCACTATGGTTACCATTCAGAGAAGGAAGAGGAACGTTTAATTTCTTTGCTTTCCTACAATATTGATGGCTTGATTCTTTCTGAACGCACTCACACACCGCGAACTTTGAAGATGTTGGAAACGGCTGGGATCCCTGTGGTTGAGCTGATGGACTGTGTTTCTCCTTGTTTCGATACGGCAGTCGGTATTGATAACTTTGAAGCAGCCCGACAGATGACAATGGCAATGATTGAACGTGGTTGTCAGCGGGTGATTTATCTTGGCGCAAGGCAGGATGAAAGGACAATTATTCGTCTGGAAGGTTATGAAGCTGCAATGAGAAGCGTAGGTTTAAAGCCAGGTAAGGTCATGACACCTGACAGCTCTTCTTATACCTTAGGGGGGCAGTTATTGAATGAGGCGCGAATAAAGTATCCTGATGTGGATGGTCTGTTTTGTACCAATGATGACCTCGCTATTGGAGCGATTTTTGAGTGCCAGCGTCAGGGGATAGCTATACCGCATGATATTGCAGTAGCTGGTTTTCATGGTCACGATGTTGGTCAGGTGATGACACCGAAACTTGCCAGTGTGTTGACACCTCGTGACTTAATGGGGCGGAAGGCTGCCGGATTATTGATGTCACGGCTGAAAGGTGAACATTTACCACAGAAAATGATCGATATCGGTTTTCAGTTATCCCTAGGAGAAAGTATTTAATCGGTCAACTGGATTCACATTTTTTGAATTCATTTGCGATAAACATCACATTTCCATTTCTTGAATATTCCGTGTTGTTGCGAAATTTCCCTCTACTTCTGATAATGTTACCGATAACAGTTACCGGTAACATTTTGTGGGTGAAATATCTGCGCTAAGGAGTTTATATGAGAGATACCCAGCATTCGAATCATGTTTTTGTGCTTATGGGGGTATCCGGCAGTGGTAAGTCTGCTGTTGCCAATGCTGTGGCTTATAAACTGGACTCCGCTTTTTTGGATGGTGATTTTTTACACCCAAGATCTAACATTAATAAGATGGCTAAAGGTCATGCACTGAATGATGAAGATCGTAAGCCTTGGTTGAAATCACTAAATGATGCGGTTTTTGCTATGCAACGCACAAATCCGGTTTCCCTGATTGTTTGTTCTGCTTTAAAAAAGCATTACCGGGATATGTTGCGTGATAATAATAAGAATCTGTCATTTCTTTATATGAAAGGTGACTTTGATTTAATTGAAAATCGGTTGAAAGCACGTAAAGATCATTTCTTTAAACCTAAAATGTTGGTATCTCAATTTGAGGCATTAGAAGAACCGGGTAGTGATGAAAAGGATGTTTATCTGATCGATATTAGATCGTCTCTTGATGAAGTGATTAATCACTCAATAAGAATAATTAATAGTGTCATTTCAGGGGAAAAATAATGAGTACTTTGACTTTAGTGCTGACAGCAGTTGGCTCGGTTCTTTTACTACTGTTTCTGGTGATGAAGGCCAGAATACACGCTTTTGTTGCGTTAATACTGGTTTCTATGGGGGCGGGTGTTTTTTCTGGTATGCCATTGGATAAAATTACCGAAACAATGCAAGAAGGCATGGGTGGAACATTAGGCTTTCTGGCGATTGTTGTTGCACTGGGAGCGATGTTTGGTAAGGTGCTGCATGAAACAGGTGCGCTGGATCAGATTGCGATTAAATTATTAAATAGTTTTGGTGAAAGCCGTGCGCATTATTCATTGGGGATCGCTGGTCTGGTTTGTGCTTTGCCGCTGTTTTTTGATGTAGCGATTGTTTTATTGATTGGTGTGGCGTTTGCAGTAGCGCGCCGTACTGGCGGTAACGTAGTGAAACTGGTTATTCCTTTGTTTGCCGGTGTTGCGGCAGCCGCAGCGTTTCTGTTACCTGGCCCAGTTCCGATGTTGTTGGCTTCACAGATGAATGCTGATTTTGGCTGGATGATCCTGATTGGTATCAGTGCAGCGATTCCTGGGATGTTACTGGCTGGTCCAATCTTTGGTAGTTTTGTCAGTAAATATGTTACTTTGGATTTACCCGCGGATATAAGTGAACCAAGTCTTGGTCAAGGTAAGATGCCATCTTTTGGTTTGAGCTTGTTGCTGGTTTTATTCCCTTTGGCTTTGGTTGGATTAAAAGCTGTTGGTGAGCGTTTTGTTGAACAAGGTTCTGGATTGTATTTGTGGCTTGAATTCATCGGTCATCCATTCTCTGCGATTCTGGTTGCTTGTCTTATTGCCATTTATGGTCTGGCAATTCGCCGTGGGATGAGTAAAGAAAAAGTGATGGATATCTGCTCTTCGGCTATTCAGCCTGCTGGAATTATTTTGTTGGTTACCGGGGCCGGTGGTGTATTCAAACAAGTGTTGGTGGATTCCGGGGTTGGTCCTGCGTTGGGGAACGCATTGATTGGCGCAGGCCTGCCAATTGCATTAGCCTGTTTTATCCTTGCTGGTACCGTGCGTGTTATTCAAGGGTCTGCGACTGTTGCCTGCCTGACAACCGTTGGTTTGATCCTGCCGGTTGTTGATGTATTGGGATATTCGGGAGCTCAACTTGCAGCTCTTTCAATCTGTATTGCGGGGGGATCTCTGGTATTGAGCCATGTTAATGATTCCGGTTTCTGGTTGTTCGGTAAATTTACTGGTGCGACAGAATCTCAAACACTGAAAACCTGGTCAATTATGGAAACTATTCTTGGAATAACGGGGGCGGCGGTTGGGATGGCTTTCTTTGCCATGATGTAATGTTTCTTCTGAGTTTTTAAGATGCTGTCACAAGTATGGGAAGATGAAGATCTTAAATTAATGCCGTTTTCTAGGAAAACGGCCATATAAGTTAGTTATGTAAAGATATCGATGAAACTAGAATAGGCTCCTTACTAATGGATGACGATTGCACCAGCGATCTTTATAGCTAAGAGAAGGTCTGCCAATAGAATAACGCATAGTTTTTTGATGTTGCTGGCAGAGGTCTGAAGCATTCTGAATATTTAACCACATTAAAATACTGCCAACACTGAGATTGGAATGTTCAGGATCGAGCCCGCCGTCTACTGCGTCAAATGAAATCCATTGGGGACTGTCTGCTTTTATGACTAGATCATAGGCTACCGGGGCACCATTGATAGTTAATACATTCCCGTACAGATGTTGTTTGAGTTCGGTATATAATTCAATTAATTTTTCTTTTTCTTCTTGATTGTGCGTTTTATATGTCCAGCGTTTTTCGTACAGTGCAGTGTAAATATCGACGAACTCTTGACAGGTAAAATCGTCAATTTGATGTATTTCCCCGCCAGAACGCTTAAATTTGTTAATTTCATTACTTCGATTTCTTCTTGTTTTATAAGAAAAATTATCTTTAGCAAGACAAACTGTTCGTTTGTTTAACCGACCATAACAAACGTTGATAAAATTTTCTTTGTGCAGGAGCGAGATGGCTTTAGATTTCCCTGGGATTAGGGTTTTTAGATGTTTGGCGATAGGAAAGATAATTTCATCATAAGTGAAGAAGTGGTAATCTTTTTGATGACTTGCTGCCAGATGATGATCTTTGCATGTAAAGTATGCACCTTCGATAACGTTTTCTATTGTTGGGTTTTCTTTAACGTAAAAGATAAAATTATTCCCAAATTTTTTGTTTAAAAAACTTACAATATTAGGGTGGGTGGATATTCCACCGCCATAAAGAGAATAGGCTTGCTGGTAACGTTCAAAACTACATTCTTTCCAGCCGGAAATGAATCTTCTTATAGAACCTTTAGGATATTTTTTTGAAAAAATCATATTTTAAATACTCTTTTTAACGCTATGTGTTACAGATGGCATAAACTTATTTTTCATTGCATTAAATATAGTGAAAAAGATAATTTATCTTTAATTAAATTGATATCTTGTGAGCTTGCTCATATTGTCGTTCACAACGCTAAGATTTTTTTGCACTAAATACAATATTGGTACTTAGCGTTATTCCTAACGAAGCTTCATCGCGTTGCTTATTGATCGAGAATATTTATTAATTGCTGATATAGCGCTTCAGCACTGCGTTCATAGCCTATGGCTGAAAGGTGAACATAATCTGGGCGCGCAAGATCTTGTTGCGCCCAGCTTCTAATTGAACACTCACCACCCATATATTCACGCCAATTCCAGAATAGTGTGTGCTGCTCCTGAGCGACTTCCTGCTGAATACGGATGACGTCATTCAACATTACTGGTTGTTGTGTTGTACAACTTGCTGCTTGACTGTTTTTCAAGGAATCCCCTGGCCCGATAATAAGGATAACTGCTTGTGGTAAATGATGGCGAATCTGTTTTACCTTGTTTTCCAGTTGCTGGCGATAACTCTCTAAGTCCAGCGAATCATTAAATGCTTCATTGGTGCCATAAGCGAGGATCACCATATCGGGGTGCATTTGCGCTAATGTATTAATCCATTGTGGCTGCCACTTATCGATCATATTAATGGTTGCGCCATTAATACCTAAAGCGGACAACATAACACCTGGTTGTTTACCTTTGATAAACCAGCCACCTAATTCTAACTGATTATTTTGTATCGCCGTAATATTAACCGGGAATGTGACCGATTCTTCAGTGGAAAATTGCCATTGACCGTGAGTTACCGGTAATTTAAGTATTCTCTTGGTTGCAGACTGAACCAGAATTTGAGAATCACCTGTTGCCTGGTATAACGTTTTAAGTTGATAGCGATCACGAGATGGTGAAAACAGTTCTAAAGTTAATTGACTCGTTTGGCTATCGGGTTCTGCAATTGCACCACCGAGAGGGAAATCAGGCTGATTATCTTTGCGACTGGTCGTTAGTTCCCATTGCTGTTGATTGCCTGTCATGCTGATTATCGCGTTACGTTGGCCGGGCACATTTATTGGGCTGATAAAGCCAATACCTGCATTACCAAAACGTTGTTGTAATAGAGACCGGAGTTTGCCGGTAAAAAAGTCTGCGGCAGTATGGGAGTCACCTATCTGAACAAAATGCAGTTGATTATGGCGGCTGTTGTGAAGTTTATCTGCCAGTAAGGTGAGATTGTCTTCACCAAAGTCTGTTAACTGCTGGTTTGCGTTTACAGGCTGTTGCGTTGGCAACGGCTCTGGTCTTTGCTTATGGCATGATATCAAACTTAAAGAGAGTATGATGACCAGACCAAGGCCGGTGGAGTGATATCGCCGGCGGCATTGTTTAAATCTTTCCATTTTGTTTGGCTGGTTCCTGAATAAATTCAATTAATGAGAATATATTGTCCGAGATAGTTTGCTGGCCTTTCAAACTAAAATGTATACCATCACCGCTTCTGAGTTTAATTTTGTTACTATTATCGCCAATATAATCAGAATAATCATCCGTATGGTATTTAAAAATGTCATTAACAGAAACGTAGATTTCCCCGGCTTTCGCCACTTCTGATTGATACAATGATCTTAGATATTCCATATTAGCAGAGAGTTTTTTCTGTCGCATATTGGGAGGGCCAATCCAGATAACATTAGCGCCGTGGTTATGTGTTTCGGTAAGGATCATATCAATACGTTGGCGATAGAGGTTTTCCCAATCAGGACTCGCGAATTTCAGGTAGGTGCTTCCATGTCTTGGTGGCATATCCCAGGGGTCATTTGGGCCCAGGAAAATAACAACCAGCTTGATATCGTGATTAGCTTCCAGTGCCTTATTGATAGTTTCCGGCCAGTTAAAAAAACTGGGGTAAGCAAGCCCGGTACTTTGTTTGCTGAGATTAATACTTGAAATACCGTAATCCTGATAGAGCCGACGTTTCAGATGCGGGGCAATGCCTTGCATCATTGAGTCTCCGGCAAAAAGCACTTTATCCTTGGCTGTCAGCGTCACATTGGTTTTGGCGATAACTATACTGGAATGAACATTATTGTCTGAATTGCGGAGCACTGATGAACCGATAGAATTAGCATGAGGAGATTTTTGTAATAATTCAGGGAAAGTGGCAGGAAGATTTGCCATAGGAGAGGTATAACCACCCAAGAGCTTCAGCCCGATCTGAAAACCCGCAGGAAGGGTGATATTCGCTTCCAGGGGAGTTTGCTGATGATTGTCACTGTTATTGCCGGTGGTATGTAAAATGAATGTTTCTCCCGCCGCGAGTACACCTTGTTCCAGATTATCACCTAAATCCCAGAGCGGATTACCTTGTAAGGCTGCCCACGGGCTTTGCTGGTGGTATTTTTGTTGCCAGAATCTATCCAGTGAATGGTGATTCAGCCAGATTAACAGTAGACTCGTTAATACCACGATAAAAATGGCTTGCCCGGCAGTTTTTAAATTAGATTTGAATTCAGAAATTAGCATAGATGAATCCTGGCATTCCTTGTGGTGAAAGCATGAATACTAAAGTCAGAATAATTGCTAATGGTATTGGGTAGTATATCCATGAAATCTGAGAATGAATTTTCCCAACGGCTATTTTTAGATTAATCAGCCACGGATAAATAATAAAGAGTCCCCAGAACATCAGTGACAACCCACCGCTGGCTATTATCGAGTGAAATAAATCTGGTGATATCAATTGATTTAATAATGTCAGGGCATCATCCAGAGTAGGGCAACGGAAGAAAATCCATGCCAGACAGACAAAGTGGAAGGTGATAATTCTGGACAAAAATGAGGTTGCCGGATTTTTGGATGTATTTTCGTTTTTTGAAGAAAATAACTGATATTTAACATTGAGGATGATTAATCCTAATCCATGAATCGTTCCCCAGATAATGAAGTTAATTCCGGCGCCATGCCATAAACCGGAGATGACCATAGCGGCAAACAAATTAAGATTTTTACGTATAAATCCCTTTTTATTACCGCCAAAAGAAATATAGACATAATCACGGATAAATTCAGATAAACTGATATGCCAACGGCGCCAGAAGGCTTGTAAGTTTTCCGCCAGATAAGGGGCATTAAAGTTTTCAGGTACTCTGAATCCGAGGAGTAGCGCTAATCCGGTAACAAGATTGGTATAGCCAGAAAAATTAAAATAGATATGCCAGGCATAGGCATAAATACCAACCAAGATTTGCCCTGCATTGTAGCTGGTAGGATCATCAAAAACTGGGTTTACATAATTTTCGGATAGATAAGAGCTGAACAGGAATAGTTTGGTTATTGCCAATGCAATCAGCAACATTGCTCTTGATGGTTCAATGATCACTCTTGATGAAATCTGGATTTGAGGTAAGAAATCTTTAGCTCGATTTATAGGTCCGGCAACAATACTGGGAAAAAAGCAGAGATATAAAACGACATCAGGGAATGATGCCCGGGGGATTTCTTTTCTTGTGACAGAAACGACATAGCTGACGGAATGAAATGCATAGAAAGATAAACCCAAAGGCAGGAGTAGTGTCAGTATGGGTAAATCTATGGATAAACCAAAGGTGGCAAATGCTTGTTGCAGGTTTTCTTGAAAGAAAGAGTAATACTTGAATGCGGTGAAACATCCCAGAATACCTATCGTCAGAATGGTAAATGTGATGCGGTCGGATAGAAATTTGCCAGCTATGTTTGTTAAAAGATAGATAAATAGCGTATAGCCAAATAAGATACCGGCGAAAAGTGGATTAAAAGAAAAGACAAACAGATAACTTGCGATTATCAACAAGTAGTTTTGTGCTTTTGCACTTTTTTGTAGCATCCAATACAAGAAAAAGAGGGCAACAAAGGACCCTAGAAACTCAAAAGAAAAGAAATTCATATTAAACTCTGGCTAATCATTTCGTCGCAGTACAAGGGTAATAATGAGCAATATTATAATATCTAATCTAAATATTCTATCAATGAGAAAGATACGCTGGTGAACGTAAAAAATCATCCGCTTCATGCCTTTGTTATGAAGCGGATGATATTGGTTGTTGGGGCTATATATGCGGGTTCATACTTATTTAGCATCTTAGTTATGGTCGTTTTTAGCGAACTCTTGTGCTTGAGTAATAAGCCCTTTGTTGCTGTTAAACACTTTATGCAGATAGCTGTTGTAAGTAGAACCTAATTGTGAATATCCTTCAAGATTATCAATCAGTTTGCTGGTATTCAGCGATTCCTGGCTGTTTCTCTGTTTAGCGCGTGAAACACGTAATGATTCATAAGCGTTATGGGTATTCATATTTCTCATATAAGCTTCGACAGAATCATTGATAGTCGGGTAGGACGAATAACCTTTTATCTTACCCTGGGCCCTCTTACAGCTGTTACCGCAACGCATACCAAACAAGTTGTTATTTTGTTGTGCAAGTTTAGATGTTCCCCAACCAGATTCTGTTGCAGCCTGAGTTGCGACAAAATGGGTTGGGATAATGTCAACACGGCTCAGTAGCTTGTTCCAGTTAACTTTTTTAGGCGAGCTGCTACAGCTCACATTATAGTTTTTGCAAATACGTTGCAGGAACCTGATATCCTGAGTGGACCAATGTTTGGCTTTCTGGTGTTCCAGTAGCCATTTCCGTTCCTGCATAATTTGTTGATTGTGTTTATCAATCACAGGGACAACAACATTTAAAAACGCTTTCTTACGTGGGATGCCCGAAGGGTATTTTCGCAAATCTGGCAAATTGCTTTGTGTGCCATTGTGAGAATACTCCATGCTTTTAGCGGTGCTGGTTGATGCGTGACTAAAAGCGGAAAACAATAGTGAAATAAAGAAAGCGAAGATGGCAGTTGTCCTCGTCGTTTGAGAGGGCATTGCTTTTCCTCGTTTGCTCTGAATAAAAAACAGACTAATGCTAGCAAAATAAATCCAGCATAGCCAGAGTTATTGGTCATTCATAAATATATTTTCTGTAATTGAAATTGTTATTTTGTGAATTTACTCTATAGTTTTTTATTAATTTATAGATGGTTAAGTGTCATTTTTGTATAAAACGTTGCTTTCCTGGATTAGGCTATTCATTAGGTATGATAATGATTGTTTTGTTCATTTCACGCCTGCGAGGTTTTTTCCAAAAGAAAAATGATCTGTAAACCAGCGTGTCGAGTATCCAAAATTATTGAACTCAGTTCGAGCCATTTATTTATAGTACTGCTAATCGTAAAAACACCGCAGCGAGCAATAAACTAATGGATATTAATATTGCCGCTATAAGAATAAGTATCATTTTCATAAAAAGGTAACCTGTTACCGATATGGTTTTTACTCTGTGAGTTAAAATTGAGCTGTATCTGTCATATTTGAGTTGATTTTATAATATGCCCATTATCGTTGGCTTGGCTCAGTTCAGGATATTCGATATGGTTCTAAATGTTAAGTTAAAATAAGTAACAATGTGTTACAATTATCTATTTTGGTAGATGTTATAATAACACAGTAATATATATGTATATAAAAATAATAGTTTTTAAATAATTTATTTTTTTTATAATATAAATAACTATCTCTTGGTTTTTATATTAGCAGTGTTTTTTTGAATTTGAATTATATTTGATTTGTGATCGAGTAAGTTATGTTTGTTATATTCTTGTATTGCATATAAATATATTAACGTCTAATAACTTGTTTTTTTACTTATTTATCTTTTATTTATATTGTTGATTTTTAACCAATTATTATATATTTTAATATGTTGCGATAAATTTTTATTTTATGTTTTTTCATTATTATCCATATTGTTTTTCTACCTGATTATTATCCTTTTTATATATTTAAATGTAATGGTTGTTATGAATGTTTTATATTTTGAATAAAAATATAAAACATAGATTTTGTATTGTTTTTTTATACTATTGGTAATGATGATGTGTTTTTTTCTATTTTTCAGATAATCGTACCATTTTATTAGGAAATTAAGCGAGTATGCGTGATTATTTAATATTAGAATTATCATTACCTTACATAAGTTTCAAGTAAGTTGTAAATGTAAATGGATTTTCTTGCAGAAACATTTTGTTACACATTGTTACTTATTGAAACATAAATTTTTGGTTAGACAGCGAGAAATAGGGAACATTTCCTTTGCTTCCTGGTTAATTGTATTCAAAATTCAGAACAGAAGTTGCTTTCAATTCCCCTGCTATGATGTTTTGGGGATCATAAACGTAGTAGTAGGCATTAAAATCGATTGTAAAGTGTTTATCGATAACGTTGTCGGCATTTTTGCTCAATAGCGGTGTTGCTCCGCGAGAGGAAGACGGTGAAGCGCTGAAAGTTATGGGTGTTGAATTACCTTGTTGAGAGACACGGATACCAACGCCTTTAGCGGCATCTGCTTTGCTATCAATTAACGTTTGGTTGTCGTTTGGTAGTAAATTATTACTGCTTAGGTAGGCTTTAACTGAACGTGAAGTTTTACCATTTTTGAGATAATCACATGCAAAGTTGAGTGTAAAAGGTGTTTCTCCTCTATTTGTTCCGTTAAGCAGTGTAGCGCGGTTAACTTTTGGCAGATTCACTGTTAATCCCGCATTTGAGAAGTTACAAGTTGTCTCTTTACGATCAAAAGTCATGGTGATCGGTTGGTAATAGATATCCTCAGAATGAGTTGGCCACACCCAGGTGAGAATAAAAGTCAGGAAATCTGTAGCAAAACGAACAATAGCGTCAAGGATCCCTAGATTAGTGGTGTCCATCGCAATAACAGCTGTTTTTAATGTTGCATTATTGCCGGAAAAGACGTGAATGTTATTACCTCCAGGTCTGCCATTCAGTAGCTTAACATTAAGCGTAAATTGGGCTTGTAATGTGCTGGCTGGATAGGTTGTATTACTGTTTCCCAGACTAATAGTGCCGCTGGGAGAAAGATTTGTGATAGTCACTTCTACATAATCTTTACCACCATTGAATCCCAAAACAACTTTGTTTCTGGTAAAAGGAGAGCCATTAGCAACAGAGTTTTGTTTCCACAATGCGTTTCTGGTGCATGTAAAATAGCCGGAATACCGGGTGTTCAATAGCCAAGTTTCATTACTGTTCAGATAGAGATTATCTGTCATATTAATTGTGATTGCCGGTGCGGTTATCGCATGATTGGGTTTACAGTCTGCATAAGCGATACTGCTGCCACTCAGACTGATTAAAGCCGCCAGATACAATAGCTTAAGTTTCATGATTTTCTCCCTTAACGGCAAATATTGGCGGTTGAGTCCATTTCAGGCTGTGGATCGTTTATTATGCAGCTTTTTTCGCCTGACTGACCGATACGGACATAAATTTGCTGTGGTAATTTCTCTACTCGCAGGAAAACCATACTGCCCTGACCAACATATCCCAGGCTGTGACCTTCTGAATCGACAATTTCAGTACCAAAAGGTAGAGGTTTACCATTGGCTTGAGTGGCGTAGAAAATAAAAATTTTCCGCTGGTCTGTTTTAAATCCGAGATGAGCAATGGCACCGGAATACGGCGCAACGTCTCTGATGTTACCGATAAGTTCAGCCGCCCCTTCCGGCACTTCACTGGTATCTAGCATGATGGCGTTTTTACGGTAAGGAGAAAGATAAGGTATCAGCAATTTACCGCTGTTATTGGTTACCATGCTTTTATCACCATTCACAGAAGCGTTAATTGTGCCTGGCGCGTCAATGATTGCAAAGGTTTCCCCTACTTGGTTAGCGGCCAGAATTCCACCCCGATAAGCGACTAAACTGCCTGTTGCACCCAGCCCCATTTGGCGATAACTCTTGGATTGGCTATAAGAGCTATTTAGTGTGGAAACGGATGTTTTATAGGTCAGATTTGCACTGGTTGTTGTGGAACCACTTTTCTGATCTGAAACGTTGAAGTGGTAATTCAGGCGGTTGTTCTGGTCTGCGCTGCCACTTAATCCCAAATCACTGTTGTTGTAATGCTTGTCATTGATTGAGACATTACTCGTCAGATAGGCTGGGGAATCAAACAGCTCAAAAGGAATAGAGAGTGTCAGATAATAGCGCTGCTCCTCTTTGTTTTCTGTTTCATTGATATTGTATCGGACACGGCTTGCCGTCAGGGTATAATTGATTTTACCCAGATTGTTGGAATACCCCATTTGATACTCTCTGTTTTTGTTCTTTGTTCCCCAATAATCACGGAATGTCCCTGAAAGAAAAAGTGAACCCGCACTGTTACCAAGACTCTGGTTCAAATTGATATTGAAGGTGTTTTTCTGGTGAGAATAGTATTGTCGGTTATATCCGTTGCTCATCCTGTCATGTAGATTAATGGCATCGAGCAGGTTCAGGTAGTTTTTAGTTGAATAGCGATAAGCCGCCAGAGAGAAGTTCGTTCCTGTTTGTGGAATATAGCGGCTATAAGACATTTTGTAGCTCTGGCCTTTCATTGTTGGGTTGTTATCAAATTTGGCACTGGATCGTGAAATATCAAGTGAGATAGCGCCAATTGGTAGGTTAAAGCCACTGCCTAACAGTAATGAGTAATAATCTTTACTGATGATGGTACCTGTATAACCCGTCAGGACATTATTAAAGCCATATTGATAGCTGGCTTGGAAAAAGTTTGGTTTATAACGACTGTTGGCAATGTGTGTTTTACCTGCACTGATATCGTATTTGCCAAGACCTTCTTTCATCATATTAGGAACAGATGCAAAGGGAACGGTAAAGCTGTTGGTACGTCCTGTCGCTTCTGTGACTTCGACAAATAAATCTCCACCCGAACCTGTTGGTAAAATAGTATCAATGGCAAAAGGTCCTGGTGGTACATTGCCCTGATAAATAACAACATTATTCTGGGAGATTTTTACCAGAGCGTTAGTTTGTGCAACTCCCCGGACGATAGGGGAAAACCCTTGCCAGGCATCAGGGTACATGCGCATATCTGTTTTCAGGTTGATACCCCGGAAACGGAAAGAATCGAACAGATCACTTGATGTATAGCTATCACCAACGCGAAGTTCTGCGTTAATTGATGAAATGCCCCGTTGCAAATAACGGGTATTATTACTCCATTTATTGCCACTTGAACGTGTATAGTAATAAGAGGATTGATCACGTAATTGCCAGCCAAACAGGTTCAAACCGCTATTAAGTGACACGTAAGCATTATCTTCATTCTCATAGTTACTGCTCTGTTTATTTCTGTTTTGAGTATGGTAATAGTTGGCATTATAGGAAAGCATAGCGCCTGGAATTCCTCTGTCCCAGAAGGCAGGATCGATATAGCCTTTCAGTTCATGTTTAATATAAGCCTGAGGAACGACCAGATGCAGGCTGAGTTTAGGAACATCAAGATTAGCGGTTCCCTCATGTATTACTTTAGCCAGAAGAGTTTCACCTTTGGATAAATTTTCTGCTGGTAGTTGATTTGTATCAATTTTTATCCCCAGTCTTGGTAGATCTTCGGTTAATAAGTAGATGTCTTTGCCATCGTTCTGGATATTAATATCAAATCGACCTTTCCAGTCATTATTCAGGTATATATTAATATCGTAGCGGCCGGCGGGTAATTCTGAAGTAGACGAAAATCGAGATAAATCCGCTTTTGCAGATTCGCCGGCCAGAAAATCAGTATTAAATGTTGCGGCATAACATAAGCAATCTGTATACAGGATAGTGGCTATTATCAGAGTTAACGGGCTAACTTTTTCTCGTATCATGTTTTATGCTATGCTAGTAATATCATTATTGAAGTGGTAAAGTTAATTTATTTATAGCACCAAAATCATCAACAATAGCTAGAGTTAATTTGTCTCCTGCTTTTACTTTTTCATTGGTACTGAATGAATGAGAAGAGAACGGTTTGATGATGGTTCCCTCGTTTAATAAGTTAGGTTGAGCATTGGAAGATTTAAGACCGACAATATTCAGGATATAGGGTGATGAATTCTCCAATTTTAGTTGGTTGCCATCACGTTTTAATGCAATATGCTGTCCGATCTGCTTAGGTGAAATAGAGAGCTTTTCAGGCCGGTAGAAAAATTTGATCCGGGTACGAATAGCAATCTGCATGACGTTTTTATCGGTACTATTTTCTGCAATGGGTGGAATATCCATAACATTTAAATAAAACAGTGATTCACGATCAGTAGGTAGGTTGCTATTAGTGTGTTTTATTCTCAGTTGCTGGCCGTTATTGCCGTCAACTTTAACTACTGGGGGAGTCAGCAGAAAGGGAACTTTAGCTGTTTCAGGTGTTGAATTAGGATCGCCATCATCTATCCAGGATTGTACCAGAGAGGGTTGATCGCCCGTATTTAATAATTGAACGGATACTTCTTTATTATCGGCTGGATAAATAACCCGTGTTGTATTAATAACGATGTTGGCATGTGCAGATAAAGCTGTTACCGAGAATAATGTAGCTAGGAATAATTTCTTCATAACGTTATTTTTGTCAAAGTAAAGAAGCCTATTTGGATAAATAGGCTTTATCTGTTGTAGTAAATGCTTATAAGTAAGCAACGTGATAAGTTACCATTGTTATTACTTTACCTGGTTCCGCATCAGCAATACCTACTTTATAATATTTCGCATAGAAATCGATAACTTCAGGTGCTGGAGTAGAGCCCTTAATTCCCGTATCAAAAGCTTTATTTAGCATGAGCGGGGTATTTTCTTCTGCATATTTAACAATAGCGATACCTACGTTTTTAGGTTTACCATTTGCATTCAGTTCCTGGTTCATCAGATATTTACCATCGTTAGCAATGGAGTGCGCTGATGAGAAGTGGATTTTCAACATGGAGGTTGCTGGGTCGAAACCGACTGCTTTGGACTGGCAGTTAGAAAATTCCAGTGAAAACGCTTTTTTACCAAAATCGATCAAGCCTTCCTTTTGTCCGGCTTGGGTGATTGAGATAGGTTCCAATACTATCGTCAGATTAGCTGCGGCACCACCGTTAATAGTACAAGTGGCGTCAGTAACTGCACCTGAGAAATGTAATGTACCACCGGCGGAATTATCAGCCGCAATAGCAGAGCCTGTAAAAATAAGAGCGGCGGCAGTGGATAATGCTAGTTTATTCATTTTTCCTCTCCAGGAGTAGGGACATCTTTAATTGATCTTATCAGGGGGGTGAAGATAGGGGCCCTGAATCCCCTAATACATTAGAAAGATTTAAAAATAATACCTGTATCTATCTGTAGAATAAGATTTATTTTATGAGCTTAAAATATAAATCAACATATTATATGGTTGAAAATAATCTAGTAACTTAAGCCAGCTTAAATAAATTTAATTTTTTTTAATGTAAGTTCTTATTTTATCTACTTAGATGAGGCTGATATTGTTCATACATATTTATAACTTAGAAGTATACATTATAGACAGGTTGAACTTATTTAAGAAGGTATTTGCATTATTTAAACTAAATTAAGAATAAATATCTGTTTTCATTATTAATATAGCGAAAATACTCTAATCTTGGTATTAAAAAAGAATTAATATCTGATTTTTGTGTTGTTTTTGAATTTTATTTCTGTTAATAGTTGTTTTGTTGACTAATGTTTTTGTGATTTTTTTATTTATTTTTTAAATGTTGCTTAATATTAATTATTTTATATCAGCTGGTTATTGGTTTTTTATCTTTGTAAATGTTTTAATACGGTTTTTGTATCCTGTGAAATAATGTCTTGGTAATGTGGGTTTTTTTCGTTGACTGTGATTGGCATAGTTTGGTTTTATTATAGATGATGTTAATTTTATATTGTGATGTGACATTATGAGAATGATAAGTAATAATCATTTATAGTTAAATGGGATTATTATTTGAGAAATAGTAATCTAAGATTTTTTCCTCGCTGTGAAGAGGAGCAGTCAATAGAAATAGATGAGTCAATGACTCTCTTGCTGCTCTTTCGCTTTTTCTGCTAATTGTGGGAAATCAAGAGCAGTCCAGTAGTGTTCTGGTACTGGAAGCTCTTTCATTTGATGGCTGGGCCACAATTGTAATTCAGCCAATTCAGATAATGTGTAGCCAGAATATTGTTGTGGCAAAGTAAGCCTGAGTGGATGCTGCTGCTCTGTCGGCACCATATTGGGTGTACGATCGCTGTGAGTATGATAATCACGTTGAAGAACTAAGCGCTTATCAGGCACACGACGTTTACTGTCCCACCAGATACCATCGATCTGTTCAAACATTTTCCGGGTTTCATCAGAGGATAGGGCTTCCAGTTCATTCAGTGCAGGCGGCAGAATAGCTTGCATTGATAAGCGGTATTGCTTCATGGAAGGCACTTGTCCTGACAATATCAATGAAAGGGAAAGACGCGCTCCCAGCAAATTAGAGTAGAGATCTTCAGGAGAAAACGCAGAGACTTTTTCAGAAAACCCCGGTACAGATTGATAACCATACCATTGGGCAATTTCATGCCATGCGGCAAGTTCAAAAGCCAGTTTTACCGCCAGATAAGCACTTAGGGTATAACGTTGTTCTATCGCCGCTGGTGGCGTGAATTGATAAAACTGGATGCGGCGTGATGCTAATTCGTTGCCTAATTCTATTTTCCACTCTTCCCCAAGACGAGGCCAAATTTGACTGAACAGAAAAACTGCATTATCAGCCGTATCCCGCACATGGGAAATATCAATGAATCCACCTCTGCGAGTATATATTATCCCTACTTTTTCATTACTGATTCCTGTTAATGAAGCAACGGTACCAAAAAAACTGTTGTTATAGCGATGTTCGCCAAGATCATCGGCATCCAGCACATTAGCTATTTGATAAAAAGGGACTGGAATAGCCAGTAATTGTGTTTTTAAATCATAACCAAAAGCACAGCAGGCCCTTAATCCTTCGGGAGAGCGGATTGGATCAAGAGCAGGCCATGCACGGGTTGCTTCGGCGGTTGTTTCACTATTTAGATCAGGTTGTATTGGTACAATTGGTGAAAAAGTTCCCTGACATCCTGCAACTAAAGTTAGAGCGGCAATCCATAAACGCAATTTCAAAAAGCCTCTCCCACCTGAAAATAAAATCCGTTGCTTTTTTTACCGATACCAAAGTCCAGTCTTACATTCATTTTTGGTTTAAATTCAAAACGATATCCTGCGCCAACGGTGGGGAGCCAGTTTCCTGAGCCAATATCTTCGGCCTGATGGCTCATGGTGCCGGCCCCTGCCCACAAGACAAATCCGTGTCGCCAGTCTAGTTTGTGTCGGTATTCCAGTTGGGTGCTGATAACATTTTTGTCCCGATATCTGCCTTCATAATATCCGCGCATCCGGTTACTGCTTCCCAGCATCGACAGCATATTCCACGGTACCTGACCATCAGCGAAACGGCCATGACTATCGAATGCCAGTACCGATTTTTCATTTAATTGGTAATAGATGCTGTATTGCATATCTACGGTGTTAAACCGGCGGTCACTGCCTAATGTCGGGGAAAAATGGGTGTAAGTAAGATCAAGAACTTGTCCCCGATGAGCGTTAGGTAGAAAATCCCGTGTATCATAACTGAAATAGGCACTGATACCTGAACTTAATATGGATTGTCCGTCCTTTTCTGCGGCGAACAGTTTTTTCGCGCCTTTATCGGGATCTTTAGCGTATAGCGATGAAAAATCCCAGCCAGCGCCCAGATAGGTGGAATCAGCAACCTGATAGAGAACTCTGGGTTGCAGGCGCAATTCCTGTGATCGGTATTTTTCTTTATTATCATCTACCTTACCCGCGTCATATCCGCTTCCCCAGTAATAGGTGGGAACGTTATTCAGTGTGCCGGAAAGGAAAAAACGCCATTGATCATCAGCAAAAAAACTGTAGTTATCAAATGTGAACCCAAAAGCACCTGTTGAAGAGGCAAATCCATTCAGGGAAAGGGAAGAGATTTGGCTGGTATGGTCGTGATCATCTGGCCGGTAAAGCCCAACTACGGCAACACCGATGCCAGCGCCTAATTCAGGGGTATAAAAAGGACCGGGCAAAATGCCCCAGTCAATGGTTTTACTGCTGTCATAGGTATTACTGCCCCCTAATTTTTCCAGCCAGCCGTCGATTTTTTCCCTGCTAAGTGGTAATTGACCATATGAGAAATCAGAAATAAAAAAGCTGGCTAAAGCCAGCCCATATAGAGTACAGCGGATTTTCATTAAAAGCGGAACTCACCTGAAATATAGAAGCTATTACGTTTGTTAAAGCCAACTTCAGTCAGTAGATTGAAATTGCGCGTGACTTCCAGCCTTGCCCCAACGGTATTATTCCAGCGGGAAGCAATATGCTGTTTTACTTTGAATTTCATATCCGGATCCTCTAATGCAGTTACCAATGCAGCAAACTCAGGGGGTAAATCTAGGTTATTGATATTGCCTTTAAATTCCTGAGTAATTTTCTGGTACATGCCGCCGGTCCATACCTGCAATTTGGTATTTCCCTGTCCGGGGATGAGTGGCTGGAATGTAAACTCATAACCAACACGTGGCGTAACAACTAAGGCGCTGATTTTACCATCCAGAATATCCAAATTGGTGTAGGTATAGTTGGTATCAAGTGTACTAAAGAACTGGTTATAACCACCTGCTAATGTAAAACCGCCGCCATAAGATTTACCTTTAAAATCTAGCTGGAAAGGAATGTCCTTCATATGAGCAAAACCGCCAAGACTGACACTCTTGATGTTGGTCTTAGATGTCCCTTTTGTCCAGCCATAAACACCGTAAACATTCAGAAAAGGCAGAACCCAAGTATCCAGCTTAAGCACATGTGATTCATTCTTTTCTCTGGTTTTACCTGCTTGGATATCCAAAGCTTCTTCAGTATCTGGGTTCTTCGGCATAATAATTTTAATATCATCTACGACGATATTCTGTCGCATATTCATATAACCGTAACTAGCGCCGAAAGGCTCCGGTAAGTCGTAACCTCTGGCTCTGGCCTCATCACCCCAAAAAGGAAGTACACGTGATTCCTGCTTATTTGGTTTTCTGGATAAACTACCATCAGCAGTCATTTGACTTCCACCAGACTGGCTGACAGAAAGAGAAAGAATTGGGCGGTCATCTGCATAGCTATAAGGGATTGCCAGACATGATGAAATAACAGCTAACTTACTAATATCAAAAAGTTTCATAATAGAAAACTCGGTTTGCGAGTAGATAGATTAAGGTTGTTGATGTCCCATCATAATTTTTAGAATACAGAAGCACCGGCAAACTATCACAAGTTTTATGGATAATAAATATCATAAGGTGCTGAAAATTATAATTTTACTGTACGTTTAATGAGCGGTCTTGTTTTTTCCAGGTAAAGATAAAAGGATCATGGTTATTACACCACCGATTAATCCCCAGAATGCAGCGCCTACGCCAAGTAGTGTTACGCCGGAAGCGGTGATTAAAAATGTAATTACCGCAGCGTCCCGCTGTTTTTCATTCTGCAATGCCTGGAGCAGGCTGCCAGAAATTGTTCCCAGTAAAGCCAATCCGGCGATGGTATGAATAAGAGCAGTGGGCAGTGCGCTGAATAACATGCTGATTGAGCCACCAAACAGGCCTGCAATCAGGTAAAACACCCCCGCAGCGGCAGCGGCCATATAACGGCGATTAGGGTCGGTGTGGATTTCCGGGCTCATACAAATAGCGGCTGTAATGGCGGCAATACAGACGGAAAAGCCACCAAAAGGTGACAGGATAAGTGCGATTAACGCCGTCCAGCTTATCAGTGATGAAACTGAGACTTGATATCCTGCGGCTTTCAGTGTCGCGATGCCAGGCGCATTCTGAGAGGCCATCGTGACAATGAAAAATGGGACGCCTATGCTTAATAATGAAGAGAGTGTGAAACTAGGTGCAATAAATTCAGGGATAGCAAAGGCGACAGTTGATTGTTGTTCAAAATGAATATCCCCCTGTAAAGAGGCGATAATTAGCCCTGATAACAGTGTAAAAATAATGGCATAGCGGGATAAATATCTGCGTGCCAGCAGATAAGTCAGACACATTCCAGCAGTCAGTACAAAATTGATTGAAAACGAGGAAAAGGCGTCAAGGCCAAAACGTAACAGAATTCCAGCCAGCATTGCTGCGGAAAGCGCCTGTGGAATATAGTTCATCAATCGTGCGAACAGGCCGGTAATGCCACATAACAAGATCAGGGCAGAAGCAAAGATAAATATACCAATGGCTTCATTGATTGATGTTCCTGGCATGGTTGTCGCCAGCAGCGCTGCGCCTGGTGTTGACCATGCCGTAAGGACCGGCGTTCGGTAATAAAGCGATAGCCCCAGAGAACTGATGCCCATCCCTAGCCCCAGCATACTCAGCCAGCCACCGATCTGCATGGTTGTGGCTCCGGCGGCTTCTGCTGCTTGAAAGATAATTGCCGCCGAGCTGGTATACCCAACCAGAACAGCGACAAATCCGGCGATGATTGCCGGAAAAGAGAGGTCACGCAGGGAAATTGCATGGCGCATGTGGTCTCCATTTAAATTATTTTGGTTAAAAGAATCTGAATTTGTCTATAATTTAGCTAACTATCAGCGTAGAACAAATTTATCTATCGTGAACTTGTTGGTACAAACTTGGATTACGACGATATAACGGTGGAACCTGCCAGAATTTCAAGTAATTTAATACTATCGTAAAGACAAGTAAGCCATCATGAATTCCTTGTCGAAAGATTTGCAGCTAAAATAACTATTTTTATAATTAATTCTTATAATTATTATGGAGCCTGCCCAATGGAAAACTTTGTTCGTCCTGTTTTAACGTTACCGGATAGTGCGGAACGATTATTATTGCACTCTTGTTGTGCTCCTTGTTCCGGTGAAGTGATGGAGGCGTTGCATGCCTCTGGCATTGATTACACTGTCTTTTTCTATAACCCTAATATTCATCCAAAACGGGAATATTTGATCCGCAAAGAAGAGAATATCCGCTTTGCAGAACAACACAATGTGCCATTTGTGGATGCGGATTATGACAGCGACAACTGGTTTGAACGCGCTAAAGGCATGGAATGGGAGCCGGAAAGAGGTGTTCGCTGCACGATGTGTTTTGATATGCGTTTTGAGCGCACTGCTTTGTATGCTTATGAAAACAATTTCAGCATGATCTCAAGCTCTTTAGGTATTTCCCGCTGGAAAAACATGCAGCAGATAAATGATTGTGGAAAACGGGCTGCAAGTCAGTATCCGGGGGTTAAATATTGGGATTACAACTGGCGTAAGCAAGGTGGCTCCGCCCGGATGATTGAAATCAGTAAACGGGAAAGATTTTATCAGCAGGAATATTGCGGTTGTATCTATTCATTGCGTGACAGTAATAAACACCGCAAGTCTCAGGGGCGGGATATTATCAGGATTGGTGTGAAATATTATGGTGATGACGATACAGAAGGTGCTTGTTAAGCTATTCACTTTAATAGGTTGAGGGGGGGGATTTGCCCCCCTGAATTTACGGCTATTACACTATCAAATTTGTGTTATAACCACTTGTCGACACCGCCATGATGGGAACAAGTTCCTCTACGATGCTGGCTGTAACTGAAAGAACCATCTCTACGGCGTGCGGTTACCTCAGATGAGATGGGATAACTCAGTGAGTTTTTGCTTCTTTCGTCTTTCCTGTCGTCGCCTTATGATGTGAATGTTGTTTAGATGTGGCTTTGCCTGGTTTCTTTTCTGGCTGGCCTGCTTTGGTTTTCTCCACATGGGAAGATGTAACCTTGGTATCCGAAGATTGGGTTGCAGATGTGGTTGGTGCGGCTAATACTGCGCCAGAGAATAACAGTGATAATGCAGTTATAGATAAGCCTAAACGTGTCATGATAATTTTCCTGTGTTTTAACTTTGTTGTTTCATTTGCTGGGATACATTTTTAGCGCCTGACAAGCCACTTGATATTCCAGATTTGTTTTAATGCACAGTGAGTATACGGTTGTGATCGTTAATTCAGCAAATTTAAGATAATACCTTTTTATAGTTTTTTATAATTTGTTGAAGAATTGTTGAAGTTTTTTGACATGATTTGCCTGACAACAGGGAGCGTTTGTTTAATAGCACGGTTTTTTCCTGGTTAATTAATAGGCGATTATTTCAGGTGATGTGGTTAATGAGCGGACATTCATTGGCATAGCTAATGTGGCATGGTTTGTCTCCCGGTATCTTGTGCTAGTGAATTATAGAGAATAGCCATGTTTACGAAGGAATAACTCATTGTCATACTTACAAAGAAAAATGCCAGACTCTTATTACGTATACACTATGGGAGTTATATACCCTTCATCTTTCAAGTTGCTGCTTTGTTGGCTGTTTTCACTCACCCCAGTCACATAGTTATCTATGCTCTTGGGGATTCGTTCATTTGCCGCCGTGCTGCAACTTGAAATCTATTAGGTATATATAATGACAAATGGCATTCAATTGTGGGAATAAATAGTTATCTTAAAGGGATTCTTTCTGCAATAATTAATGAAAATAAATGTAATTAATGGAATTGCCCTATAATAATGTTTTTTATTTAGATGGGGTAGAATGTTATTACAACTAATTCTATGTCATTTGTGGAAAACGGTGAAAACTACACTATTATGAAATTGATGCATTGAAATAATTAATGCGAATTTAGCCGTTCAGTAACTATATCACAGTCGATAATAACACATTGAACATATTAACGCTCTATTAGGGAAAAACTTATACAGTTCATGATGAAAAGGCAATGAAGTGTCATAATAACTCATTGTCTATAGTCAGAAAAATAATGTTAACCAAGTGGAGATAGATGTATGTCTAAATGCAAACTAAACCGATGTATATTAGCAAGTGCTGTATTATTCTCCTTCATATCAGGAAATGTTATTGCCGCCAATCCTAAAATATCTGCATATTATCTGAGTGGGCCTGCTGCACAGGCTGATACTCAAGAATATTATGCCAGCCTTGATAATTTTAAAAGATTAAGCAGAGATATTGCTAAAAACAAGAGTAACTTTAATACGCTGGTATTGTCTTTTGTCCAGCCTGGTTTTGTTAATTATGAGAAAAACAGCCTGAAATGCTCAGGGTTATTTGGTTATACCTGTACCTCTAATCAAGTCATTAGCACAAGAGAAGCTGAAAATGCCAGGTCTGATTTTGTGACATTAAAAGGTATTATCGCTGATTTAAAATCTCATGGAGTGAGTACTTATATTGCTGTCGGTGGATGGAACTTTAGTTGTTATCCGAAAATTTATGATATAACCGCCAACAAAGAAGACGCTTGTGGTAATGAACCGGATGCGGTCTATGATATTTTCCCCAATCCAATGACTAAAATTCCTCGTTTTGATAGTAGTATTACGGGTAAGGCGGCAGATGGTGCATATAGAAATATTGTTAATTTAGCTGCCGACTTAGATGTAGCAGGGATTGATGTGGATTATGAAGAGTTTTGGCATGCTGATATTAATGCCAAAAGCTGGAAATTAACGCCTGACTCAATCAAGGTTCCTTCTAATAACAGTGAAACTCTTATTACATCAACTTTAATAACAAAGGGGTTAGGTGGTTATGTTTATGATGCGTCAATGAATATTGTCCCTGGTGCAGAAAGAATTCCCCGCGCAATGCCTGTAACTGTGGATAAATTCGCTGCTATTTTAAAATCTTTTTACACCTCAATTAATGCAGTTAAACCATCGCTTCAGTTAAGTACCGCTGGTCCTGCAACTGGGGGTATCCCGAATATGTCCGCTAACTGGGGAACCAACGCGAGGAACAGTGGTATTTATGGTGGTGCCTGGTGGGGAGGAAATCTCTATGGTTTGATTTATAATACCGCACTGAGTTACCCCAAAATTATCAACCGACTCAGTTATATTGGTGTAATGACTTATGATTTGAGTGAAAAAGATTGTGGATTTATCGGGGGAGGTGAAACTTATATTCCTTGTGATCTGCCTGGACAAGTTAAGTATTATTATAGTCAATATATTAACTGGCTTAAATCAGGCAATGAAGTTGTGACTTTTCATGTCAAACTGAAAGGAGCGCGTAATTACGCTCAGGCATCAATTCAACCGCAAAAATTATTGGTTTTGCCGCCTATTACGGTGGGGTTTGAAGTTGGTAAACCTGCAACCGGCAATTTACCGCTCACGAAAGCCAAGCTCAACAGCATATTAGATGGTACGATCAAATACGGTAAAACCGGCCTTATTATGTGGGATCTGTTTAAAAAGGAGCGTTATGACGGAAATAACTGGAAAGATGAGTGGGCAACACCTAATGATGTTTTGTCTACTGCCTGTAAAAAAATAGGACTGACAGGAGAGCATTATAATTGTGATAGCTCTGTCCCGACACCTGAGCTTGTCCCGGCTTTTACCAAGAGAAAAAATCAGGATTGAGGTTTTATTTTTAATTCTTAGTGTATGCAGGTTTCCTTTGAAGAAGACCTGCATGATTATATAAGGACAGCAGAACGTACCGGAAATGCTGAATATCCATATTTGCAACGATGCCAGCTCAAACTTTTTGGGATGAGCTGGCTATTTCGTTATCGTCTGCCGCGCAGCAGTAGCCGGCTGGTGACCTGAGAGGGTTTATCCATTAACTTCCAATGCTCATTTTCCGAATAGACTCTTCCACTCTTAGGAATGATAGAGCCAACGAGTAAATCAACATGGTGAGGTTGTAGACCAAGTTGGTTAAATGCTGCAACATCGACATTCATTGGTGCTGTCGGGAACTTTTTGTAGTCCTGTTCTAAAATGGCATCTTCTGCAATCGCTTTAAATACTGAAGAAGGTATCTCGAATGATTTTATAACAAACGGCAGTTTTTCTTTGGGATTTTCAGTTTTTTGTTCGTAAAACTGTAATGCCCGACGTGGGTTGCCGAAATTATAGAACGCAAGATTGCCACTGGATTTACCCTTATTGGCAGCAATATAATTTTTAGAAAATTGATACCATCCACCTCTCTTCTGCGCCTTGCCTGGCATGGTTTTATTCAGGTAGTCCTCTTTGCCTCCATGTTCGTTATTCCTGTTAGGAATCGCTATTTTCACTCCCCCGGTACCGGTAATCCCAGTATAAAGAAACTTCTCTGATTGTTGCGCCACTTCCACACGATAAACAGTGACGTTTTCAGTTGTTATGCCATGCAGGTTAATTTCTTCAGCCGTTGCCACTTTAGGTTCTGCAAAAGGCAACTCGTTAAAGAGACCCAATGTTTCCCGTTCTTTGGTTGGCCCACGATAAGCTTCATGCCATAAACTATTTGTGCCTGATATTTTTGGCGCAAGTTCATCGCGTGTACCCAAACTATGCTCGCTGAAAGGTAATTGTTTAAACGCTTCCCGGGTATACCACTGTTCCGGTGCTAATCCATCGGGATCATGTAATATCACTGGATTATTCCGAACCATCCTGTAAAGGTTCACTCCATCTGCTGTTCCGGCAGGGTCTGCACTTAACCATCTCCCTACCCACGGTTGATAATATCGATAACCATAGTAGTACAGCCCCGTAGCATCCCGTTCTTTGCCTGAGTAGCGAATAAATTTGTAACTGGCTTCAGTTTGGTTTCTA
This sequence comes from Photorhabdus sp. RM322S, assembly GCF_042879395.1. Lineage (NCBI taxonomy): Bacteria > Pseudomonadati > Pseudomonadota > Gammaproteobacteria > Enterobacterales > Morganellaceae > Photorhabdus > Photorhabdus sp. RM322S. Next base: position 67,242 of record NZ_JBHFKW010000021.1, on the reverse strand, counting down.
ACTGACCATAAAGCCGTACCACCGAATGGATAGTACTCTTCGTGGCTGATAATTCCCCCCTTGTAATCCAACTCAAGCTGGCTGGAGCCGGTGAGGTTATCGTAGCTGTAACGTATTTGATCGTTTTTGATATCTGTTGGTGGTTTGGTTTCCCAGTGCAGTATCCGCACTTGTGCACGACCGGCCTCACCCACAGTGATAACTTGCAATTCTTGCTTTATGATAGGGCCGTGTTGGGTTGTGCGCAGCTCCAATCCTGGCAGATAAATGACTCGCTGTTGGTGAGTGAGGTATTGGGTTTGCTGTTCACTCACTTTCAGCAATCGCATTCCATCGCTGCCATAGCGATACCATTCCCTATCACTATTGATTCTGTTTCCCTGAGTTGCCTGTATCACCTGTTCTAACTGACCGCGGGTGTTCCAGCTCAGGTAGTGTCCCTGTACTAATGTATTCTGGTGGCCGCCGGCGTCAAACAAATCATCCACGAGCATTGGATTATCGGTCAATGTGCTCCACACTGCGCGGTTACTGCGGTTTGAAACCGTTATCTTTGTAGTATAGCTGCCTTGGATGGCGGGTGAACTGTGTTGGATTCGAGTCAGATTGCCGCCACGGTCATAAGTATAGGTACGGATATATCTGGTGTAAGTATTGCTGTCAGAAGGCAGAACAGGAGAGGGTAGTAAGTTATTGTGCTGGCCGATATTCGCCATTTCCCGGCCAGTTGCTTCGATTAACTGGTATAGAGAATCGTAGCTATAGGTATTATTCGGTACCACTTTTTGGTTGCGCCAGAAGCGGGTGGCTTCTGCACTATTACGAATATTAATGACATTACCCACCGGATCATATTCATAGCGTAAATCTTGTAACACTTTGCTGTCTAATTCGCGGTGGGTGGTAATGCTAATCAGACGTTGTGTTTCCGGTTCATAAGTGTATTCGGTAATTATACCGTTACCATGTATTTCTTGCAGTTTCTGCCCAGCGGCTGAATAATTCAGGGATTTGACTATAATCTGTTCACTCTGGTCTTTTACTGTCAGCTTGCTGCTGCTCAATTGTCCGGCAATATTGTAGGTCAGACGCTGTATATTGCCTTTTGTATCCGTCTGCGTCAGTAATGCACCGGTAGCGTCAAAGGTGTTTTGTGTGGTGTAGGCCTCGCTATCCAGTAGACTCTGGTTGGTGACTTGGTTACCATCTTTCCAGTCTGCCTGATAATTATCGGACAGCAATTGACGGGATTGTGATAAGACGGTTCCGGTTAGTGACCGGCTTTCTAACTGGGTTAGCCCCGCAGTGTCATAGTGATTCACACACTGGCCGACAAGGTTGTGGTCTTTTTCCGCCTGTGTGTTCCGGGACCAGATAAGGCGTTCAGTCACTCGGGCAGTTGCTTCTCCAGATACCTGTTCAGTGACTGATAACAGGCGGCCCGGCAAGGAAGTGGCTTCATATTGCCGGGTTTGTATAACGTTGGTTGCGGTTTTTGTCAGTACCGGGCGGCCTTCAATATCATTGAGGGTGACGGTGTGGCCTGCATCAACACTCTCTGTACTTAGGATATTGCCGGTCAGATCGTACTGCCAGGTAAAATTGGGTTTTACTGAACTATCAGTTTGCATGGCGTCATACAGGCGCGGATCAATACTTTGGATCCGGAATCCATAAGCATCGTACTGATGACGGGTGATACGGGTATCGGTATCACCTCCTGCTGTAGTGCGGTGAAAACTGATTTCACGGATGGTCAGGCCACGGTTGTCCCGAACGCTGACGATAGGAGTGCCGGCAAAGGTTGCCGGATTAAAAAAGGATGTCATATTACTGTTCCTCATGTTGATAGATACTGCCCCGCCATGTACTGCGGGGCAACGGGTAAAATTATGGGTTTCTTGACGCGGTGTCGTTTTCATCCTCACTGACGACAAACCACGGGGTGTACTGTTTTTCCCGCAGGTATTTCTTCGCGGTGATGACTTTGTATTCACGTCCCAATGGATCATAAATGTGGGTATCGGCGAATAGGTCATCGCGCGCGCTGTCGTCACTGACATAGCGCCAGTCATTCAGAAAATAGGGTTGATAAGTGCGCACAGGCTGACCTTTATCATCATATTCCGTGCGACCGGAAACGGCCCAGCGGGTGTCCGTTGACGTACTGACCAGCGCCCCATTAGCATCCACTACCAGCCCGCCGTCCTCTTGCCGTTGCCAAGCATCGCCGGATTCATGGCGAACAGAACTCTGGAGTAACCGGCCAAAACCGTCGCTGAAACTCACCGTTTGTTGGTGCTGCTGCTGTGGCTCGCTGTCGTAACGATCGGTGGTGATCATCAGCCCATGTGGAGGCAAACGGGGAATATCCGCCAATAAGGAGGCTTCATGAACAGTCAGTTTCTGGCTGTCTGTCGCGTGTTTCCAGCCCAGAGCGTACACCTTCCCATCCTCGGTGACTACCTGAGTGGTACGAAGTTGCTTCCATCGGGTTTCGGCCTGTTCTTGTGATCCGAAAAGCTGAGACGGGGATAGCGACGGCATCCAACTGTCAACGGCATAAACTGTACATTGAGCAACGGGAAGCGCACCTGTTAACGCCAGCGCTTTATCAACGGAATTTGGTGGCGTAAAAGGTTTCTCTTCTGGTGTTGAATAACCTGTGGCTTGTCCGGACTCTGTGCCCCAGAACCGGCTGGTGGTCACGCGGCCCAGCGCATCTAGTGTCACAATGTGTTGATTATCATTAACATCTGTCAGTTGTACCGGCGTCAGGAAGCGATAATCGTAACGGGCTTGCGTTGTTAATCCTGCGGCGTCCTGAGTTTGAGTGACCACACAATGATAGGTATCCCAGCTCAGGGTGGTTTTTCCTGTTAGTAATGAGTTGCGTTGAGCCTGAGGCCGCCAGAATTTGCCGGCATCACCGTAATCGGTATATCCCTGACGTGCTACCCATACCTGACTTTCTGATCCGGTATTAAACAGCCGTGCAGCCTGTTGATAACCGGCTTGTGTCAGTACGGTATTCAGCTCCTGCTCTTCCATGACGTCTTTGTAAGCCTGCAATGAAGTTTTGTCCAGCATGGCAGTTTCGCTGAATGCCACCAGTGCTTGAAGTGTTGGTTTTTCCAGCGGTGTATCTGATTGACCTGCGGTATACAATGTCCTTTGTTGTCCCAGATAAACCGCAGCTTTCTCATCTGCCAGCAAGCCATCTTCTTTCAGCAACACTTCAAGAGAAATCCCTTCTGCTGGAATTTTAGTCCGGTCATAGGTATAAACATCACTGCGTTGCGCATCAGGTAAACCCAGCCGCCAGTTTTCTCCGTCAATCAGGTGATACCAACTACTTTTTTGTCGAACCAGACGCAGCAACTGTTGCTGGTCATCATAGCTGCTGTCGAACAGCGTATCCGGCAGCGTTGGCGGGTAGGGATTTTCAGCAGGTTTTACCCTGCGCGGCCAGGCAATATCAACGCTTTGCAGAGGGTGACCAAAAATATCTTGTTGCAGTTGGATATGCTGAGTGAGCTGTGGGTCACTGGTAATACGCTCATAGTGATAGCTGCGGTTTTCAATGGCGGTGATCCAAACGGCTAATTCAGTTTCTTTATTGACGGGAATAGACCGTGCCTGATAGCGCGACTCACTGATGGCATAAGGGATTGTTTGATTATCTGTTCCGTCCAGACCATAGACCTCATTGCGCAGCAGCCGGCCTTTAAGTGCTCTGGTCAGCCAGTGACGCTGTGTGTCATTGGGGGTGAACACCTTGTCTGTTTGGCTGGCATTGTCCCAGGCGGTATAGCGGGTTTCAAATCCGGTGTAAGCCTGGGTGTCTCCTTGCCAGTATTCCCCAGCTAACTGGCTATCTACTTCATCCATCCCGGTAGCGAACCAACTGATGCTCAGTGACGGTGCGGCCTGTTCCGGTGCGGTACCGTGAGAAAACGTCGTGATATCTGTCTGTCTGACACAACCAAACCCTCTGAACTCGCGCTCTTTACCATCCCAGATGCCGTGGCTGTAGCTGACTTCACTGGTGAGTCGGTTACCGCTGATTTCATCCTGAATTTCGGTATGCCATAGCAGGTGCATTGGAAACGGCAGGTAACAAGCCGGTGATTTGCCCGCTTTAGTGAGCTGTAACTTCTCATCCAACCAGAATTGGGCAGAACTGCGGTAATGCAGGGTGTGATGTGCGCCGCGGTTATTGTTCATCGCATTTAATAACCAGGGCTTGGTCAGTGACAGGTCACAACGCCAGTGATGTGGTGCCATATGAGGCACGGTCAAAATCAGGCTGGCTACTCCCAGCCCCTGGATATCGGCAACCTGTAGCTGACAGGTGTTATCGAATTGTACCCCTTTAGGCAAAGTTAATGTTAGTGGGGCATCAAACTGATTACCGCTTTGGTTGAGATAAATCAGCAGGGAGTTGGATTGAGCATAGATAAGATCGGTGGTGCCGGAGCCGTCAATATCGGCCAGAAACAGCTGTTCAGGATTGAAGCTGCTTTCGGGCTGGCTGAATCCTGGCAGGATCAGTGGCTGACCGAAACGGCCATGCCCCAGATTGGGCCAGCAAGTGACGCGGTTAGCCCGGATTTCCACCAGATGTTGCTGACCGGAACCGAGCATATCACTAAATGCCACCAGTTTACGGGCATCGGTTCCGGTGACCGGCAGGGTGATACCTGCGGATTGGGGGACATCCTGACCTTTGCGCCAGCCATCTCGCTGGTTCGCATACAGACGTACACTTTTCGGCCCGATTAACACCAAATCGGATAAGCCTGCCCCGACAAGATCGGCGAACTGGGCGCTTGGATGGAAATATTCCACTGGCAAGGCATTGATTGGCGTAAAGTGAGTCCATTTACCGTCGGGCTGCTGGCTGTGGTATCCCCGGACACCGGAGGCGGTGACCACCCAATCCAGTTGACCATCCCCGTTGATATCCATCAATGAGGCATTTTCCTGCAAATTGGGCAGGGTGGGCAGCGGCGCTATTTTGCTGTAAACCACGGCATTACTGTCTTCGCCTTCCTGACGTTGCGGTGCTTTATACCACCAGGCGCCACGTTCCTGATATAACATGCCGGGCAACCCTTCTCCGCGCAAATCAACCAGTTGATAACGTTGTTGGGGATTAAAGTTATCCAGCCCATCGAACCGTTGCCAGGCCGGTATCTTTTCATGGTCGAATCGTTGCCAGGCTAACTCCAGAGGAGGCAGGGTGATAGGAGTGCCGTCGGGTTCGTGACTTAATTGACGGGCGGCAGTTAATGTGGTGATACCGGCATTTTTGTCATAGTCCAGTATCAGGCGTCCGACCAGCTCCGGAGTGTTATTGGTGCCGACGTCTCCGGCCAGCAACGTGGTGCGGTGAAACATCAGCACTTGTTGACACAGACGGCGGGTACGCACTTCAAAACCGTATTCATAGCGGGAGAAAGTATCCGGGCGTACAGACCATTGCGCTGTACCTGTATCCCATGTTGGTACGGCATAAAGTGAAGTATCCCGCTCACCGTGGTCAAAGATCAGATGAAATAACCACTCTTCCGGGGCAGGTGGTGTGTTATCCAATATAAACAGGCTGGTTTGCGGTTTGACATTCCCATAATTCACCTGCACCAGATAGCGTTGTGCGGTGGTATTCGGGTGACGTGTTTTTTCGTTATCGTCGCAATTAGCTTCATCTTCGGCCCGGTACTGGTAGCTGACATGCTCACCGGTCGGCGTCACAGTTTCTTCCAATAACCACTGGGCGATTTGCTGGTCATTTTGCGGATTAGTCAGGCAAGCCTGTGCTGTTTTTCCCAGAATATGCCATTGTCCGTCCGGTGATGATATCAGCCAGAACGCGCGACCTTCCTGACCGGAGGCCGGTTGCCAGTATTCGATTTTACTGAAATCCTGTATCTGGCGGGGCTGATAGTGGGTCACGGTATAGGAAACCGGCAGGGTAACGCCTTGCAGCGTCTTAACGTCCTGTCGAATATCGGGTTGTCCCTGATCATTCAGAGCGATATTCATCACCTCACCGCTTGGGGATAAAAATGTGTCGTTATTATCGTACTGTGGAATACCGTGTTGAGTACGTCGGCTAATAGTCGTGACGCCGCATTGCCAGCCGATACCGAAAGGCCCGTTACCTGCACTGCTGCTATACGTTAGTGATAACCCAGGAGCAGGACCCCGCCCGGCAGAGAGAGGTAACGGCAGGGAGAGAGTTGCCATTCCATCAGGACCGGCGGCGTTAAGTGCTTCTCCCATACCACTGATAGCGCCGCCGCCTTTGGGGAGTGACAGCGTTGTAACTGATACTTCTGATGAATCCTGCATAAAATACTCCTTATGACAGGCCCCTTACAGGGACCTGTGATAGACAAAGAAAAGAAATTTACGCGTCTCTAATGATGTAATTCAGATGCACAATGATGTCACTCAAGTTGGCAACCCGATCATGTGGCGATTTCCGCATCCATTGTCAGCGTGGCTTCAATATCCCGATACGGCCCCAGCAGTGTTGGCAGGGTTACCGCGATACGTTTAATGCGGCGTTTCTTTTCGCTACTCATGTTGTTCGAGTGTACCTGATAACAATGATGTTTTATTTTGCATAACAGTCACCATGACATGGCTTAGAATTAGCACGTCTCGGAAGGTTAGTTGCGAAGATCAAGCTAGCTTTCTTTGTGTGACAATTCATAAGTATTCCTTTCTATTTTCACTTATTTATTGCTAATTCATTTAATGTGGTACATGGATGGATAAAATGACCAGCTCGAGAAATCCTATCCAATATGCTTATGACAAAAGGTGCTATAAAAATTAATTGATGATAATGGACTAATCCATGATTTATCTTAGGTATTAGACTTACTTCACTATTTAGTAAGTTTTCCTAATTGATAGAGGGATGACTTTATAGTGTGGGAGCTTATTATGTTAAGCTTATTTTTTATTAATCCAGGAACAAAAAATTAATCCAATGATGGCAGTGGAGGAACCACATAACGGTTTGAGCCTGAAAATAATCAGGCTTGTATTTATCGGGGCGTGTTTGATCTTCTGCCAGCCAATTTATTGATAATTTTTAGACGCTTCGTGAATAAATATCCTCTCTGTCTATTTGCTGGCTAAAACGCACAAAAGCCGGTTTTATTCGCTCTTGCCAGCTTCATTTGAGTTATAACGATGCTTGTTATTACCGCATCTTGCGCCACAATGGCATGATATTGGTTAATACATCAGGGGGAGGGCAAGGATCATTCACCTTTGTCATTTTCCATAAACCGGTATGGCTTTTACGGGCAGCATTATTGGACATAAATACTTGATATAACGAACCTGTGTCTCCGGCATGATTATGGGTATCGAGGAAGCCTTTGTTTCCCCACTGATTATAGAGAGAAAGGCTATCGCCTTCTCTGATGCTTCCATTTGGCGGCGTAGTTTCGCAATAAATAACCCATTCCAAGCTTGCTTTTTTACGGATATCTGAGGTGTAGACTTGGTGTATCTCCGTTGATTGCTCATCTTGATCCCTCACATCATAGTACCGTAAGTAACCGCCATCACAGTAATACAGGTTGTGAAGTAAGATAATATCATTATTCATTATCTCACTCCCGGTCGGTTTTTCTGTTGCTGACTCAATTCGCCATGCTCCACCATAAATAGCTAAAGATGCATCTACTGTGACAACGGCATATTTGGTACCGGGTTTATTACCGTTGCCAAATACACTGAGATATCCGCCGCTCCAATTCTTATAGCTGTTTAATATTGTCACGGTATCTCCATATTTAAGTACATTCTCCATCATTTCCTCGGAAAGTATGTTATTTTTCTTTGAACAATTGATACCTCCCTGAAATTACTTTCCATTCTATAATGCCATTTCTTGCATATATTCCTGGTGTCATTTCAGGATTTGGTTATCGTAACAAGCGGGTTATCTCGCCTTTTCTGTGATCCTTTGTGGGCCTGAAATAGGGTTGAATTCCTGCGTTACTGAATATTCATAGCAATGGGAGATAGAGAAAGAAAAGATAAAAAAGTTAATTTTTGTCGAATGAGGGGTTATTTGGCGGATTGCAGGTTATTTCCCGGTTATTACATTACCTAAAAGTTGAAATATTATTTCTTCTGTTTATCACTATGTAGCATAGCCCTAAAGGAAGAGTCTTTTTACTGATATATCTATCGTGGAACACAAAAAAAGCGACATAACGCCGCTTCAATTGATGGATAAATTTCATCTCTACTGGTGTTGCTGGATTTGCCAGGACAATAAATAATTTTTCAAAATAATAGATCACTTGGAGGGAACTCAGTCCGATTTTTGCGATCTGATCAATTGCGAAAAATCCCAAACCCCAATACGGACTGAGTGATGCCTATCATAGCATCTATACCTCAAGATGAATGCCAGAAAATGAGAAAACTTATCCATAAAACCCGTGATAAGAACTATTCCCGTCGATTAACAGCGTTATTGATGCTCAATGGAGGATTGACAGTGACTTATGTCGCCAAAATCCTTCATGACGCATGCTCTTCCGTCAATCGTTGGGTTGAGTGGTTTACATTATATGGGCTGGAAGGGCTCAAAAGTTTATCGGCTGGCCGACTTGTGGTCTGGGATCTCACCCCGCTCTATAACCTATTGCTTTTCTTATTACAGCAATCCCCAAGAGTTAGGTTATCTCTGCTCTCGCTGGAGTCTTGGGCTCATGACTCATACCCTCAATGAATTACTCAACCTCTCTCTGACACAAAATGTACTCTATCGTTACTTTGCTCAGGTGGGGATTGTCTGGCGCAGAGCGGCACCAACGGTAAAACAACCTGATCCTGAATATGATGAAAAAATGGCAAAGGTCACGGAAGCTAAAGCGAATATCTCAGAAAGACATCCCGTTTTCTATGAAGATGAGGTGGATATTGATTTAAATCCGAAAATCGGAGCGGACTTGTGTTTCAAAGGACAACAAAACGGGTTATCCCCCCGGGGAAAAATAGAAAATATTACCTTGCGGGTTGCCTCAATGCCCAAACAGAGCAAGTCACCTATGTTAAAGGAATCAAAAAGAACTCTGATTTATTTATCAAAATGTTAGATGAACTGAATCATCAATATCCCCATGCGGAAACCTTCACATTAATCTTAGATAACTACTGTATTCATAAAAGTCAGAAGGTAAAGGACTGGCTGGCACGACATCCCAAATTTACCCTGTTGTTTTCACCGGTCTATTCACCGTGGCTAAATAAAATAGAACGGTTATGGCAATCGCTCCATGAGACAATAACGCGAAATCATTGTTGTCAATTTATGTGGCAGTTACTTAATTATGTTGATGCCTTTTTGAAATCGTTTTCATCACAGCAAGAACCAGGAAGACAAAAAATGGGTGTAGCACTATTATGAAACCTTATCCTTTATTTAAAAAAGGCATTACTCTTTTTATTTGTCGTATTATTAATTATAATATAGCTAAAGATTTATTATTTTCCACTAAATTATAAAATCCTATTAATCTTCACATTGAGATATAGAAGACCCATAAAATTATTTAGTGAACTAAATAATTTTATGGATTTATTTATTATGGAAATAATTTCCGAGAAAAATAATCACAACTATTCTTACATCATTAATGAAGTATAAGGTGAGTGCATTCGTGAAAAAATAAACCTATCCCAGAGAAAACCTGTTTTTCCTTCATATGTTTGTGAAACCAGAACTATGTTTTAAATTGATAACATGTATGATATTAATTAATTTGATTTTAAAAATTGTGTGCTACAATAATTATTGATAAATACTTATCTTGAAATAACACAGAAAACTCAAGTGAAATATGTTTCATGTAAATATTATTGATAATGGAGGATATTGACTAATAAGTGCTATGTTTCAGGCCGAACTGTCAGATACTTCTCACTGCATTTTAGTACGGCAGCCATAGGGTAAGCCCTACTTACACGGTGCCTGTATAATTGAAGGAAATAATAATGATCAGCAGAATTATTCTCACATTGTTTGTTTTTCTCTGTGCAGGTTGTGCTGCAAATGACTGTTCCATGAATGATATGGACATGAGCCTGCCTGATACCCCTGAGGCAAATTGGATGGGACGTGTTGATGATAATGTAACGATTGCGGGAATGTCTATTCCTGGCACTCATGATTCAGCGACTTCCGAAATAGACCAGGTAACAGGTTTTGGATATATTAGGACTCAAGATCTTAAAATTACGGGAAAACATGGTCAACTTGCCAAAGGAGCTCGAGTGTTTGACTTCAGGTTAAAGAGGCACTGCGACTCCCCAAATCTTAATTTTTACCATGGTTCACAAAAAGTTTCCGATATGAGTCTGAATCAAGTCCTTTCATACATGAAACTCTTCCTGGAAAAATATAAAACAGAAGTAATATTTTTAAGAGTAAAAGATGAGGAGGATAATGATTCCGAACGTGTTGACTTTGCGAAACGAGTATATGAAAATTTCCGCGACTCAGGAATTTCTTTGTATGATGGCTCCAATACAAATCCTAAATTATCTGAGGTGAGAGGGAAGATTATAATTCTTAAGAATTATAATAGTGATGGAGAATCTGAACCCAAAAATATAAATTACTCCAGCTTAAAAATATTTGATTTGTGGAATGCCCCTTCATTTGAGGATAAGAAGCAAAATATTGAAGATGGAGTTAAAGGCGCGAACAATGCCACCAAAGAAAACAAAATATATATGATATACTTATCCGCCAACAAAGTTATTGGCTGCGATCCTGCTTGTTACCATAATGAAATGACACCTTTCACAATAGACCTGATTGACAATCTCCCAAGGCAAAATACCACGGGAATAATCATGTCTGATTTTTATAAAATTTCAGACTGGCGCGATAAAATCATAAGCAGGAACCCAATGAAGGCGAAATGCAAAATATGGGGGGATGGTGGCAATACAGGCTCTATTGGGGACATTTATATTTACAAAAACCCATACCAACATCAAGAAAAAGAGTATTTTAAATTACTAAAAACAAGTTACTGGTACTTTCCAACTAATAGAACAAGTGACAGTACATGGCAATATATGGGGGTGTCTCCTGATGTCGTAGCTTGCGATGCGTCGTGAGAGATTTATATGATCTGTGCGATGTCGTTGCATAAATCCTTGGGTGGGGGGCAGCTGATATTTACGCGCAACGGTCAGGGCCGATAGCGCTATAAACAACCTGGCAAGCTTAACGTATAAGTATTCATGGGCCGATAATGGGTAACAGTCCGGTTGAGTTACCCATTTTACCGCTAAATAACTCAAGTGCCCCAGACTTAATGAGATGGCCGCCCCCACCCTGTAGGTGTAATGTTAACAGGGTGATTATTTTTAAAGAGGCCATTACCATGAATAATATTACACTTATCGGTATCGATTTCGGCAAGCATATCTTTCATATCCACTGTCAGGATAAATCAGGTCAGGCTCTTCTCCGTAAAAAGTTTACCCGAACTAAATTGATGGAGTTTCTCGCCGATTGCTCATCGGCAACTGTTGTGATGGAAGCCTGTGCCGGCGTACATTTCATGGCAAGACGGATAGCTGATTTAGGCCATGACACGAAATTAATTTCACCCCAGTTTGTCCGGCCTTTCGTTAAAAGCAATAAAAATGATTTTGTTGACGCTGAGGCCATCTGTGAAGCTGCCTCACGTCCTTCTATGCGCTTTGTCCAGCCGAGAACAGAGATTTAACAGACAATGCGTGCATTACATCGGGTTAGAGAATCCATGATCCGGGATAAAGTAAAAACGACCAATCAGATGCAGGCTTTTTTACTGGAATTTGGTATTAGTCTGCCGATAGGGACTGCGGTGATAAAACGGCTTTCAACTGTATTGGCTGAAAATGTACTCCCACCCTATTTGATCCAGTTACTCATGCGGTTACATACTCACTATCTCTATCTGGTTGAACAAATTACTGAGCTTGATAGTGAGCTGGAAAAAGTTCTGAACTGTGATGAGACGGGACAGCGACTGATGACTATCCCGGGGATCGGTCCAATTACGGCCAGCGTTTTATCCTCTCAGCTCGGTGACGGACAACAATATGCCCACAGTCGGGATTTTGCGGCATCCACAGGACTGGCTCCACGACAATATAGTACCGGGGGTAAAAATACGCTGTTGGGAATAAGCAAGCGTGGCAACAAGAACCTGCGACGACTTTTAGTCCAGTGTGCCCGGGTCTTTATCCAGCGGATAGACCATCAATCGGGAAGACTAGCCGACTGGGTTAGGATACAGTTGGCAAGAAAACATTCCTGCGTAGTGGCTTGTGCACTGGCGAATAAACTGGCTCGGATAGCTTGGGCCATCACAACATACTGTGTTCACGCGGTAACGCTAATCTTCCCGCCTGAGCAGGGACAGTATTGTTAATGTAAACAAGTTACCCATCTTGGTTTTGCGAAGACTGATTATTGATGACATGAACGGCTAAACGGCCTGATGAAAACCTAGGCATAAAAATGGCTCATTGAAGCCGAACACTTTTTTAGGCGCGTCAGGCGCGGAACTCATTAGGGCGCGGGCATTTTTGCTCCTATGACGCCGGATAGATTTAAGCAAGCCCATCATAAATCAAAATTGGTGTTGCAAAAACGGGGGCGACCATAGATTTTATGCTCTCTATCGTTACCGCTACTTGGTGGAAAATACGTTTACCAGAATTAAACATTTTCGCGCAATAGCAACAAGATACGATAAGTTGCAGTGTAATTAACCTTAGCTTTGCTTAAGGATAGCGATTTCAGAATCACGTAAATTTAAGCTCGGTTTTTTCGGTTGGAATGTATAGGCAATTAAGCCCGATACGACCTCCAACAAAAAGCCGACTATACTCCGATGTCGTGAATGTTCTATCTGAGAAATATTTTTCAATTGGTCATTCACACTCTCTATCAAAAAACGTTTTCTTAACATAATCTTATCCCAAAGCGATAAAAACTTGGCTTTCATATTGCGACGAACACTTGTGATAAATACCCTTTGTCGCCATACAGATGTCCTGTTAATCCTTTTACCAACTCCTTAACCGGATGGCGATCATCTGTATTTCCCGGCGTTAATTTGACAGACAAAAGCTCCCCACGATCATTAATGACCAAATGAAGTTTAAAACCATAAAACCCCCCCATACTGGTTTCCCCCCGTTGTGCTACCCCTTTAAAAACCTTATTTCGGGGAATACGAAGATTATGGCAAACGGCGATTTTGGTGGAGTCGATAAAAGCAATGCCTTGTGATTTTTCTTTGCGTGAAGAAAGAAAAGCGCACAACGGGATAATCGCGCTTTTCTTCAAGGTTATTATTCGGTTGTCACTGACCAAATGGGGGAAATCAGCCTTAAGATACTGTTGCACATGCTCAATATAAAACGCTTTGAAATGACGATAGTGGCTCATGTGAAATAAAATGAGGAGCGTCATGATTTCACTCAGTGACAGGGAAGCTGCGCGATGGCGTTTAAGCAGGTTATTCTCGATGAGCTGTTGTTCCCAAAGCGGAATAAATTTTTGGCAAAAATCATCGACGCAGCAGTAAAGTTCTTCTAAAGTCATCATAGCCTGAGGATCTCCACGATTTTATTTTCTATACAAAAACTTTGATCGTGCCTTAGGCTTTTAGTTCCTTTTTTCTTTCCTTTCTTAAGCAGAGTTCAGGTTAATTACGCCAGTATGCTAGCTCTGGGTTTTATCATCATCTGGTTGCCTATGTGGGCTGAATAAATTATGTACCCGAAAGGTAAACAGCCCCTAATTAATACAATATTTTTTATAGAAATTTCTAATTTCTAAAGTTACATGCGGAGATATATCGAACCCAGAAAGAATCCGATCAAAAACAGAATCACCACATGGTTCATGGATTTTAATATCACCAGCAGCCATATGCTGCTCAACTGTTACTGAACCAAAAATATCAGCACGACCATAGAAAACAAAACTCGGATGTCTAATAAAAGGATGATCGCCACAATTCAATATACATGTTCGATCATACGGTATGTCCGGTTTCAAAGAGCTAATATTTACAGCCAGAAAACATGTCTTAGTTTTTTTAGGGTAAAAAACTGGATTACAGCAGATAATATATAAGTGATCTGTATACCCGGATGGGATAAGTAAACTTCCTTTCCTTAAAATCCCACCCGGCATCACCGCAATCCTTGAAGAAAACAGTCCAGTTGTTGCCTTTCTATTAACTCTCGCGCTAATTTTTCAGCAACTTCTGGTGATTTACCGACAGCAATAAAAACAGAACTTGGTGAAATAGGATAAGAACTGCCGCCTGGATCTTGCCACTCAGTACAATGTTTATGGGTATACTCCACAATATCAAAGCGGCTCATATGACCGAACTGTTCCCAAATGGCATCCAGAACCTCTAATTCAGCATCAGAAAGAGATTCAAAATCATCCCTTGTTACATCTTTCCGTTTGAGTGAAATTTCATAATTCTTTTCACTTTTAATCCATGCCCCCCACCCAAATTCATCACTGGCGTAATCTCCAGTAATTAAATTTAAGGTTTGCGATAAAACTGGCCCTCTAGGCATAGATACCATTCGATCACCAGTGATAGGGTAGCCATAGTCATTCATAGATACCCTATCTGCCAGATAAAGCAACTTCATAAGCTTCAGATATGCCATGCACCCGCCGCGCTTATGCAGCAAGTAAGCAGCCATTTGGGCTACTTTTTCTTCGCAAAACATAGAAACCTCCAAGACTTTTTCGAAATACCAAACTGGCAATTTACACATATAGTGTACCTCTAAATGCGCAACCCTGACAAGATTAATTCTAATAAAGTCAAAGAGTTAAAACTATATGCCTGATATATAAAGAATTAAAGATTTAAAAATTCTTTATCTTTAGGCTAAAAAATGTATAGCAACCAACACAACCCAAAATGTGGCTGTATGATCACTGTTGATCTTCGGTATAAATAAGATTCCAAAATAGCGCTACATCTTATACCACTCATAATTCCATGTATAACAATGGGTTAATAAGGCCATGAGTAGCAGAATTATGAAACGTTATTTATATTTTTACTTTTTGTGATTCACGCCTGCGGCCAGATCAACACCACTACGCTGTCGTTATACTTATTGGCGGTACCCGTTTCAGCGCCGATAATGGTTGTTCCTGGTTTTGAGTCAAGAGTGTTATAGGCATAACGTAACTTGCATGGTTTGCCATTTCCTGTAATTTCGATGCAGACTTTGCCTGTGCCTGATAGGTAGGTCTTGAAGCCCAATACGCTATTTATGCCTTTACCGGTTAATGTATCTGCCAGCTGGTCGTCAATATACACTTTTATCGTTTGCTGATGGATATCGGTATTAACGTAGGCAGACAGGCCAAACTTTACATTGTGAGGTAACTGGATGCAGTGTTTACCGGTGTTGTTGGTGCCACATGTTCCGCCACAATTTCCACTGCTGTTACTGCCTAATAGATCGGTATCAACCGATACCGCAGCTTGAATTTTATTGAAAGTCACTCCATGCCAATAGGTTTGAATGGCGGTAGGTCCACCATCAATAGCATTCGATTTCGTGTTATATCGGATATAGCGATTGCCTTTGAAAAGATAAATTATAGAGCCGGCAATATTCTTCCATAAAATAACCGCATCCAGATTTTCACTGAATCCTGAGTATTTCCCTGTGGTTCCCCATCGGTCTGAGATAGTTTTCTTATTGGCTGTATGTGAACTCATTGTATAATCGATGCAATCTTTGCCTTTAAGAAAATAAACGGTATTTGCTGTCAATTCTGTGGCTGCATCTATACCGTTTTCAAACCCAGTTCCTTTCAACCCAGGCCATCCATCCACAATGGGTTTTGGTCCATCGATTATCTGTGCTTTTGCGATGTCGAATTTAAGATATTGCGATCCTTTGAAAAAATATAATGAGCCGTTTAAGTTAATCACATCGTCAATATCTTTTTGGAACTCGATGGGCAGGTTGGGCCAGTCATTACTGATAGACTGGGGAGTGTCTCCTTTGTTTATTTGAGGATCATCATAATATTTAATGTTTTCTGTATTAAGAAAGAAGTAGGTATTGGTATTCATTAGTGTGTATCCTTAATCATAGTTGAGTTAAACATTATTTTGGTGATTTTTTAACTTTTCTGCTTTCAGATATAACAGCGATACATTTTTGTCTTATGATAATGGCCAATTCAACACTACCACACTATCGTCGTAATTGTTATTGGTTCCATTGCTGACACCGATAATGGTGGTTCCCGGTTTTTCGTCGAGTGGGTTATAGGCATAACGGAGTTTGCATGGTTTGCCATCTCCGGTAATCTCGATGCAGATTTTTCCTGTACCGGATGTGTAGGTTTTGACATCTATTATGTGACTTATTCCCTTACCGGTTACTGTGTCTACCAGAAGATCGTCAATATACACTTTTATGGTTTGCTGATGAATGTCGGTATTTACGTAAGCTGTCAGGCCAAACCGGATACTATGAGGCAATTTAAAACAGTGTTTACCGGTATTATTAGTACCGCATGTTCCGCCACAGCTACCATTGATATCAGTACCTAATGCATTGATATCAACCGATACTGCCGCTTGAATTTTATTGAAAGTGACGCCTTTCCATTTAGTTTGAATAAGATCGGGTTTACCATACATACTATTCAACATTAGATGTAAGCGGAGATACTCATTGCCTTTGAAAAGATAAATAAAATAACCGGAGTTACGCCATAAAATCGCGGCATCTAAATTCGCGCTAAATTTCGCGTATTCCCCGGTAATTCTCCATCTTTCTGTAATGGTTTTTTTATCAATGGTATGTGAACTCACAGTGTAATCGATACACTCTTTGCCTTTAAAAAAATAAACAATATCTTCTTTTGTATCTATCCACTCTGTGGCAGCATCTATCCCGTTTTCAAATTCCGTTCCTGCTAATCCCGGCCATCCCGCTATAATGGGTTTTGGTCCATCAATCACTTGTGTTTTTGCAATATCAAATTTAAGATATTGCGAGCCTTTAAAGAAATACAAAGAACCATTTAAATTAATCACATCATCGATATGCCTTTGAAACTCAATAGGCAGATTAGGCCAATTGTTACGGATAGGTTGAGGATAACCTATATCTATATTATTTAATGGATCATTATATTTAATATTTTCTGAATTAAGAAAGAAATAGGTGTTTGTATTACTATCACTGCCCACCTCGCTGCCTAATAAATCCATATCAAGTGATATCGCGGCTTGAACTCTTTTAAAGGTCACTCCACGCCAATTAGCGCCAATGGATGCCTGACCATCAATGGTATTCGATTTCAAATTAATTCTGATGTTCGAATTGTCTTTGAACAGGAAAAGAAAAGGGCTAGCAATATTGGTCCATAGAATAGCTGTATCCAGATTTTCACTAAATTCTGAGTATTGTTCTGTTATCCCCCATCGGTCTGCGATAGTTTTTTTGCTAACAGTATGTGAACTCACCGTATAGTCAATACAATCACTCCTTTTAAAGAAACAGACGACATCTGTCGTACCCGTTTTTTCTAAATAGGGCCATTCTGTGGCGGCGTCTATCCCGTTTTCAAATTCAGTTCCTGCTAATCCCGGCCATCCTTCTATGATAGGTTTTGGTCCGTCAATCACTTTTGCTTTTGCGATATCAAATTTAAGATATTGCGAGCCTTTAAAGAAATATAAATAGCCGTTTAAATTGATCGCATCATCAATATGTCTCTGAAATTCAATAGGAAGATCAGGCCAATCGTTATTTATAGGCCGGGGATAACCAATATCTATATTATTTAATGGATCATTATATTTAATATTTTCTGAATTAAGAAAGAAATAGGTATTTGTATTACTGTCACTGCCCATCTTGCTGCCTAATAAATCTATATCAAGTGATATCGCGGCTTGAACTCTTTTAAAGGTCACTCCACGCCAATTAGCGCCAATGGGGGCTTGACCATCAATAGTATTCGATTTCAAATTAATTCTGATGTTCGAATTGTCTTTGAACAGGAAAAGAAAAGGGCTAGCAATATTGGTCCATAGAATAGCTGCATCCAGATTTTCACTAAATTCTGAGTATTGTTCTGTTATTCCCCATCGGTCTGCGATAGTTTTTTTGCTAACAGTATGTGAACTCACCGTATAGTCAATACAATCACCGCCTTTAAAGAAACAGACGACATCTGTCATACCTGTTTTTTCTACATAAGGCCATTCCGTAGCGGCGTCTATCTCGTTTTCAAATTCCGTTCCTGCTAATCCCGGCCATCCTTCTATGATAGGTTTTGGTCCGTCAATCACTTTTGCTTTTGCGATATCAAATTTAATATATTGCGAGCCTTTAAAGAAATATAAATAGCCGTTTAAATTGATCGTATCATCAATATGTCTTTGAAACTCAATAGGAAGATCAGGCCAATCGTTATTTATAGGCCGAGGATAACCAATATCTGCTTCATACGATTTCTGATTGTGTTTAATATTTTCTGAACCAAGAAAAAGATAACTTGATGTATTCATTTATATATCCTTATTGGTGATTTGGATTTAATATGTTGTTTAAATTTGTTTTTTACAACTGAAATTGGTGAGAATAATATTAAGATATGCTGATTTAACGCTCTCATATTGCTTATCTGTCTGGTGAATAGGAAAATTTATTTTATTTAAACTAATACTGATGATAAGTCATAAGCAAGACTATATATTAACAACTCATTAATGGATTTAATATTGTTGTATTTTGTGTGACTTACTTTATTTAAGAGTTAAAAATAAACTTTATCTAAGGTATAAAATACAAGATTAATGTGTAATTGTATTTTTTATAGGAGATATTTTAGTCATGAAATTAGAACAGCATGAACATCAAATCTCAATTGAAAGTTCATCTAATTCCAATTCCGTTCCAATAACGGTATGGGAACCAAATTTATATCCTGAAGGTCGATGGATAGATGCGACAACACAGCGAGCTGGCGTGTTGTTTAAGGATACGAAATATGTGACTAGCGCTTGGGATATCGTCAGTATTGGGGGAAGGAAAGCTTTTAAAGCGCAAACTTTATCTAGATCAATTATGTCAGTTTGTTGTCAAGAATGTTTCGGAATTGCAACAGATACGCCTGTTGATGCCAGATATTGCTATTGTGAACTTGACCTGTTTTGTAATCCATACCCTGAAATTACAGTGCGTGTGCTATCCAACAAAACCAGTGCAAGAGGTACATATCAAGATATTGGTTACGGCTATATGTCAATTCACTTGAGCGGGGGGTATAAAGGTAAGCGTCAATTTATGCCATCAAACATTTCATTGGGTACTTCGATTGATACTGCAACGCCTTATGTCGTAGTTCTTAATCATCAGCCTGATTTTGTGCGTCAGTCAGTTAATTTTGTTGGCAAACAAACGGATGGTATTTATAAAGGGCAACCGACATTAGGTGATGATGAGTATGGTTATGGTGTTCCACTGAGTTATGAATGGCCCAAAAATACCTGGTCACGCTGGCGAATTGGATTGCTTGCGGCAAATAATGGTACATTAATCATCGAATGGTATAACACTGTGGTCGATAAATGGAAGGTAGAGATTTGCCAATATAATATGGACACGCTTATGACGGGAAATCTTGCGTCAGGTCAGATTGGGATTGTATATGGTACGTCTTCTTATGCTGGCTCAATAGATTCACAAAATTCTCTTTGCCGAACACCATTTGATCGAGCGATATTTTTTCAAGATTTCTAATATGGAGTATTGAATTGGATTATTAACCATCTTGTGTGATATATGTAAAGGGGCTTTCTTCCTGGCCCCATATATACCCTTTATCTTTCAAGTTGCCTCTTTGTTGGCTGCACTCACTCACCCCGGTCACATAGTTCGCTATGCTCCCGGGGATTCGCTCCCTTGCCGTCGCGATGCATCTTGAAATCTATAGGGTATAATCGCTGAAATTAATTAAGCCAAATGGTTGCACTGAATAACCGCAGAGATAGATGCATATGAATCGATATGTACCGTGCTACCACGTACATTACTCCATTGAGCTTTTATAGTAGAAATATTAGACGCAAGAGAACAACGGGCGACCAGTGTGAATGGCATACGTCCATAGGATTCTGGACTCTTATTATTGTAAGTAAATCCACCGAAAGCCAATTGTTCGCCTTTATCAGTTACAATAATAAAGTTACCTCCAGGAAAATTGTTACCTGAAGCGTAGGGAGTTGGTATATTTAACGTGATTAATGCTGTTAAGCATGGTGAATTCGAATACTTTGAAACATTAAGTTCCAAACCAGGTATATCCACATAATTTTGGTTTGATGTTTGTAAGGGATTGCTACGTGGATCTATTGATGCAAAAACAATTGCCATAATTAATACTCCTAGGTTAGTTATTTTCGTTTTTTCTTATTTAGATCCCTCTATAATGTTTATCCTAATTTTTAATTTATACAAATTACCTTATCATAGGATTCTATTATTTATCTCTTTAAAAATTAAACAAACATCACTGTTTTTTATTAATAAAGTTCATGGCTTAATTAAATAGATAGATGATGTATATTATTTTCACTGATTTTTAACTCAATGTTAATATTTAATTTACAGATAATTTAGATACAAAAGTTTCATCATTTCTCTTATTTTTTATCTGGTGTCGTTCATTACGGGGTATCAGTGCTATGATAGGTATAATTCATTCCGTTTAGTGGTTTGGGATTTTTTGCAATTGATCAGATCACAAAAATTGGACTGAGTTTTCTCCAAGTGATCCATGTTTTGAAAAGTTATTTTGTATATATAAAAATTAATACCATTAATGGATTATAAATAAATCTATATATTAACAATTCATTAGTGAATTCAATGCTGTTTGTTTTTGTTTGATTTTTTAAATTCCTGTGGCTGGTATTTTATTTTGTTTGGTTGGATTTTTCTTCTTTTTTTAAATAATTATGAGGATTTTTATTTATTTTTAAATTAAATCTAACCTTGATTTTAGGTATAAAAAGTAAGATTGAAGTGTAATTTTATCTTTATATAGGGGGATATTTTAGTCATGAAATTAGAACAACATGAAAGTTCAATCTCAATTGAAGATTTATCTAATTCCAATTCCGTTCCAATAACGGTATGGGAGCCAAATTTGTATCATGAAGGTCGGTGGATAGATGCGACAACACAACAAGTTGGCGTGTTGTTTAAGGATTCAGCCTATGCGACTAGCGCTTGGGATATCGTCAGTGTTGGGGGAAGGAAAGCTTTCAAGGCGCAAACTTTGTCTAAATCTAGCAGTTATGGTAGTCAATGTTTCGGGATTGCAACAGATATACCTGTTGATGCCAGACATTGCTATTGTGAGCTTGATTTATTTTGTAATCCATACCCTGAAATTACAGTGTGTGTATTATCCAAGAAAACCAGTGCAAGCGGTACATATCGAAATATTGGTTACGGCTATATGGCGATTCACTTGACTGGGGGGTATAAAGGTAAGCCTCAATGGATGCCATCAAACATTCCATTGGGTACTTCGATTGATACTGCAACGCCTTATGCCATGGTTTGGAACCTTCAAGCGGCTAATTTGATTCAGTCAGTAAATTTTGTTGGTAAACAAACAGATGGTATTTACAAAGGCCAACCGATGTTGGGTAATACTCATGCTGGCGTTGCGCTGAGTTATGAGTGGCCGAAAAATACTTGGTCACGCTGGCGTATTGGATTGCTCGCTGAGAATAACGGTACATTAATCGTCGAGTGGTATAACACTGTGGCAGATAAATGGAAGGTAGAACTTTGCCAATATAATATGAACACGCTGATGACTGGGAATCTTGCGTCAGGCCAGATAGGGATTATGTTTGGAATGTCTTCTAACGCGACCACAATAGATCAACAAAATTCGCTTTATAGAACACCGTTTGATCGTGCCATGTTTTTCCGAGATTTTTAAAATGGAGTGTTGAATTTGGTTATTAGCTATACCTAATAGATTTCGAGTTGCAGCGCGGCGGCAAGTGAACAAATCCCCAGGAACATAGATAACTCTGTGACTGGGGTGAGTGAAAGCAGCCAACAAAGCAGCAACTTGAAAGATGAAGGGTATATCTTACATGACATATACAAAGGGGCTTTTTTTAGCCCCATATTTAAACCAGCGGATAAATATTTACACAGGAACTCTTAAGATTGTCTAACTTTGGTCAAATATAGAGATGAATGTGCATAGCTGTAATATTATTTTAGTAAGAAATTTACAACAACGGCCAGTTCAGTACCACTATGCTGTCATTATAGTTATTTTTGTTACCATTTTCGGCGCCGATGATAACGGCTCCAGGCTTTCCGTCAAGGGTATTATCGAAATAACGGAGTTTGCATGGTTTGCTATCCCCGACAATTTCGATACAGACTTTACCTGTACCTGATGTATAGGTTTTAACGCCAAGGACATTATCTGTTCCTCTTCTGGTCAATGTATCTACCAGAAGGTTGTCAATATACACTTTTATAGTTTGCTGATGAGTGCTTGTATTGGCGTAGGCTGTCAGGCCAAATCTAATACTGTGAGGTAATTCAAAACAGTGTTTACCTGTGTCATTGGTACCGCATACTCCACAATTTCCACTATTATTGTCCCGCTTACTGCCTAACAAATCTGCGTCAACTGATACTGCGGCTTGAATTTTGTTGAAGGTTACTCCAGGCCAACCAGATTGGATGGGTATAGGTCCATTATCAATAGCGCCTGTTTGCGTATTATATCGGATGTAATTATTGTTTTTGAAAAAGTAAATAAAATAGCTGGCAATATTTCTCCATAAAATAACGGAATCTAGATTATTACTGTACTTTGCATATTTATTAATTGTTCCCCACCCGGCTGATATAGTATCCATATAAATCGTGTGTGAACTGATAGTATATTTGAGATAATGGCTTCCTTTAAAAAAATAAACAATATTTTGTTTTTCGTCTACCCATTCTGTGGCTGCATCTATTCCGTTTTCAAATTCGGTTCCTTTTAATCCAGGCCACCCATCCACAATTGGTTTTGGCCCTTCACTTACCTGTGCTTTCGCTATATCGAATTTAAGATATTGCGAGCCTTTAAAAAAATACAAATAACCATTTAAGTTAATCACATCGTCAATATGTCTTTGAAACTCATTAGGAAGGTTAGGCCAATCTTTACTGATAGGCTGTGGAGTGGTCCCTTTGTTTATTTGTGGGTCATCATAATATTTAATATTTTCTGTATTGAGGAAGAGGTAGGTATTTGTATTCATTATTATATGTCCTTTTTGATAATTATATTTTAACGTGTTATGCAAGTTTCCTGTTTTAGCTAAAATAAGGCAAGAATGATACTAAGAAATTCTATTTTAATTCTGCTGTATTACTTGCCTAATTGATGCTACAGGATTGTTTGCATTATTTAAATTAACTCTACTGGTTATTAGGATCAAGATTATATGTTAACAAATCATTAATGGATTTAATGTCGCAATATTTTTGTAAAAAAAATAAATATATGATAAAGGTGATGGATATATGAATGAAATAAGATGAAAAAATATTATTTTGTGTTTTTTATCTTCCTTAAATATATATTCAATTAATGGTTTTGATGGTTTTTTACTTTTGATAAAGGATAATGTTATTTTTTTGTAATGTTTTTATTTTATTATGAAAAAATCGGCATAACACCGCTTTAATTTATTGATAAATCTTATTTCTATCTATGGTGAAATTCACTAAGAAATTTGCAATTTACAACAACGGCCAGTTCAATACCACCATGCTGTTATTGTAGTTATTATTAATACCATTTTCAGCACCGATGATGACTGTCCCCGGTTTTTCGTCGAGTGGGCTATAGGCATAACGGAGTTTGCATGGTTTGCCATCCCCGACAATTTCGATACAGACTTTACCTGTACCTGATGTATAGGTTTTAACGCCAATGACATTATCTGTTCCTCCTCTGGTTAATCTATCTACCAGAAGGTCGTCAATATACACTCTTACAGTTTGCTGATGAGTGCCAGTATTATCGTAAGCTGTCAGGTCAAACCGGATACTTTGAGGTAACTGGAAGCAATATTTACCGGTGTCATTGGTACCGCATTCTCCGCCACAATTGGATGGTTTGTCAGGAGCACAAGGATCATTGACCTTTTCCATTTTCCACAAGCCCGTGTAGGGCAAACATTGTCGTTGTTTGATTATTCTGTTTTGCCATTCTCGGTGTCGCCTCAGAAGTCTGGTTACGTTAGGCACTTACTGTGATGATACACCAGGCTTTTTTTTAATCTGTGAGTGAGGTAAATTGCTCTCTACATAGATGAAATTTACGCCAGCTGGAATTGGAATTCATAATGTCAAAGTTAATTGAAAGTAATCAGATAGTTGTTATTGCGATGGTTGTCGCATTAGTTCAGTTTATTAATGCGTTGGAGTACATGATGGTGACTCCGCTTTTTGTGTATATGTGCAATGATTTTCACATGCCTGTGACTATGGCGGGAGTGATTGCCGGTACTTATGTTCTCGCCTCAGTCTTTTCTGGTTTGGCATCCTTTTTCTTTATCGATCGCTTTAATAAAAGAAAGGTTCTCATTCTAAACACGTTACTTCTCGGCCTGATTACTTTCCTGACAATTTTTGCCTCAGAGCCATACCAACTTATTCTGCTGCGTATGATTGCTGGTCTATTTGGTGGCGTGACATTGGGGGTCGGGATTGGGATCTTACTGAATAATTCCCCAGAAAATATGCGGGGAAAGGTACTGGGGATTGCGTTTTCCTCTTTTTCATTCGTGAGTATTTTAGGTATGCCGCTGTGTTTATATCTGGCGACGAGTTTCACCTGGAAAATGCCTTTTTTATTGATTGTTATTTTATGCATCGTGAGTTTGCCTCTGATCCTCTGCTTTATTCCAGGAACAGAGAAGGTAAAAAATAGCCAGAATAAAATTGTGCTGACAAAAAAAATAGCATTGGCCGGGTTAGCAAGTGGTGTCAGTAACTTTAGCCCCTTCATGCTTATTCCGATACTTGTCCCACTATTAACAAATGTGTTTTATGTTCCGGAAGAGCGGGTTTCACTGGTATTCTTTATTGGTGGTCTGGCTTCCTGGTTGGGGACTTATTTAACTGGAAAGCTTTGTGATAAATATCCGCCTCAGAAAATTACCATCGCGGCGGCAGCTTTATTTATTGCTAATATCCTTCTGGGATTGATGGGGAAAATGAACGGATATCTATTCTTTGCCCTTTTTATGTTCGCGACTTATGTGCAGGTGATGGCGGCCAATGTGCTGGCTTCTTATGCTTCGACGCCTGAAAATCGTGCAGGGTTTGGTGCCCTTCAGATGGCGTTATCCAATCTGGGTGCCGGTGTGGTGTTCTTCTTCTCCTCCATCTTTTTAAACGGTAAAGCGATTACTGCTGAGAGCGTACAGCCTATTTTCATATTGTCTATGGTTAGCGCTCTAATATTACCGATATACGTCAGAAAATTAGCTCAAGTGTTGAAAAGAGATGCTAAGAGTTTAATGAATAATTCTTACAGTAACGGTTAAAGGAAAACAACGATAGATATGTGATCTAGCCTTAATGCTAAAATAGCAATTTTGAGCTATATTTAAGTTTAAGGCTAATCATTGATATAAGATCATTGGCGTAATTAATAAAAATGGAATGTTGTTGAAAGTATAATGTCACTGGAGGGAATTATCATTAGAGAATAATTTGAGCCAATGCTGGGTGAGAGTGTGCGAAAGGATGAAGCTATTAGAAATCCTATCATGATTATTATTGAACTTATTAATTAATATAGGTGAATACAATGGAAGAGAAATTAATTGACACTAAGAATAAACCAGCTGTTAATATTATCGCGGGAGTGACAAATATTAAATCCATTTATAATAAAACGCCTTGCATATTTGTCATTGAGCATGGATATATTGCCAGAAAGAATTTTACTGTGGATAAGATGTCTGAATGGCATGGTGATTTATGGGCTCCCTGGATAGGTGATAAGTATGAACCCAATAAGGCAATTCATCTCTATACTGGCAGAGAATGTAAATCTGAAATTGATGTTTGGATATTTCAGGATTATTGGAATCCACCAAATGAAAATGCTGTTAAGTATTCTTTAAATAGAGCATTCAATTATGATGATGCAGTAGAGATCCCTGGCAGTAATCGGGGGGGAGGCAATAAGATACTGACTTTAGAACTTAATGATAATAATATTGGCCTGAAAATGATATAACATCTCACTATAAGATATTAAATATATCGGATAAAGTGTTGTATCCATATACATTCGTTGGAACGTAAATATTTCTCCGCGTGTTGTTTAGTATTTTTGATTTTCCTGCTTATAATCCAGATTTATTGATTATCAGGCAGGTTTCTGTTCGAGTAAAAGGTTAAATCATTAGAATACCGATACGCGTAGATTTCATTGAGCTTTTTTATTTACCATCCTCTTACCTACATAATCTTAAATTTTATCTTTGGTTGGTGTTTTCTGTCGTTATTGTATTTTGGTTGATAATAAATTATGGTCATTATTTGCTGTTGAGGTTGGGGGATTTTAGCTATGTAAGGGTAAAATTGTAGTTTCAATGATCAGTGGGAGTAAATTTTGTATGCTGTTGGGTATTTTGATCAATTAAGCGAAAATGAAGCTTTAGTTTGAAGCTGAACCATATTAGATTTGGCTATGGTGCTTTAACATTAATATTGTGAATTTTCGGAGTAAAAATGAAATTACCTCCTATTTTAGCTATTTTAGCTATTTTACTGGTTTTATGTGGATATAGTATCTCTGCTTATGCAGAGGAATACTTAAATGCCGGATTTAAACGCCTTGCTGTTCTTGATCCCATCAGCCATCATCCAATGGAGGTTGCTTATTTTTATCCCAGTTCAACACAAGGAGAAGGAATAAGTTCTGTCGGGCCTGACGATATTTGGGCAATTAATTCGGCCAAAATTACGTCAGGGCGATACCCTCTTGTTGTTATTTCCCATGGTAATTTAGGAAGCTTGTGGGGACATCATGATCTTGCCAGTTATCTTGCTAAAAGAGGCTACATTGTTATAACTCTTACACATCCGGGGGATAATTATAAAGATGCATCTGGTATTGGGGCTACCAGTACTATTTATGGTCGTCCTCTACAAGTTTCTGCTGCAATCACTGCGGCTTTAAAAGAACCATCCTTAGCACCTTATATAAACAGTAATCAAATTGGTTTTATTGGATTCTCGGCAGGTGGGGGAACGGGGCTGTTTCTTGCAGGTGCACAAGCGGATTTTCAACGCCTGGAGGAATATTGTTCATCTAGATTGGATGCCCCTGTTTGCGAAGATAAAGGAAAGATCGAAAATGATCGTCCTGATATTTTGCCTAAGTCTGATCCCCGTATCAGTGCATTTGTTTTGATGGCGCCATTAAATGTCTTTTTTTCGACTGAGTCAGTAAAAAATATTCATGCTCCTATTTTCCTTTATGCTGGGGAGAAAGATAATCAGCTTGATAATGAATATAATTCAATTGCGCTTATCCGAACACTGCCATCATCACCTGAATTTAGAATGATTCCAGGGGCAGGCCATTTTGTCTTTCTTTCGCCATGTTCTGTTAATTTGGCTAACAGGGCACCAGAGTTGTGCCAAGATCCACCAGGTATTGATCGGCACGCTGTTCACCAAATAATGAATGCTGATATGGCTAAATTTTTAGATGTACAGTTAAAGGGGCGGTAGTGTTCATCTCTTATTGTGAATAATTTTCTTTTTATATTAAATTTGATATGGTTTTGCTTATTCAGCTCTGGTACTGATTAAGGTGGATATTATGGAAAATGAAGGCGTGATTACAGAAAGCTATGTTTTTACAGAGGTATTATGCGTACATATACACCATCACATAAACCGGTAAGCGATCAACTTTGGCGCATTGTTGGTTTTAATGCGAGCAGTGGGCCGAATTTTGTCGCTCAACTCAGAAAAGGGTTACCAACGTCTGTTATTGATGAAATTCATGTATGGTCTGGTTTTAAGAAATCTAACATCCTCAAGATGGCGGGAATTAGTACCAGAAATGTGTCTCGCCGAAAATCTGGGCCACAGACACTATCCCTAGATCAAAGCGAACGCATTGCACGCTTGGTTCGTGTGATTGATGCCGCAGTTGCCTTGTTTGAGGGTGATAAAGGTAAAGCAGTTAATTGGATGAGTAGGCCTGTTCGGGGTCTCGGCGGTGAAACACCAGAAAGTATGATTGATTCTGAAAGCGGTGCCTTGGAAGTGTTGGATCTTATTGGCCGACTAGAACATGGCGTTTTTTCATGATTGCGTATCGGATTATTAAGAAGAAATATAAGGCTTCAGCGTGGATAAGCTACGGAGCCCAGATGCACGGGGTCGTTGGAATTCCAAGAGAATAACCTATTTGTTAATCCGCAGCATCCTGGTTTTCGACCTTTCTTAAATAGTGTGATTATCACTGACCATTTATTTGATCCTCGATTAAATAACATTTCTAAGTAGTACCTCGCCTATTTTTTATAACCAATATTGATATGCCGGATATCGGTTTGCATCACCTGTTTTTTAGATTAAATGGTTATATTCCTATGAATATAAGTATTAATTAATAGTGAAACATAACTCTAAAAGACTACTTTATTAAAAAACATGATAGCTTTATATAGTGATATTATAAAATGCAATGATATTATAAGATGTTGTAAATATAACGTTAGCATATTATTGATCTAAATGAAATGTTGTGAATATTTTTTGTTAATGCTGACAGAAATTGTCACTAATCTATGAATAATACATGTAAGCGGTAGTCGTAGTTTCTGTAAATAAAAACAATACAAATAACGATAGGAATAATTCAGATGAAATATGCCTTTATTACTGGTGCGACAGGAGATATTGGTTTCGCAATTACAGAAAAACTCTCTGAGGATGGTTTTGAGCCAATATTATTATCACGCACTCCTGATCGTCTCGATAATGCAATTAGTAAGCTACGTAATAAATATGGTAATCAATTTGCAAAAAAAATAGTTTGTGATGTTTCTGATCATGAAGATGTCAGCAAAGCTTTTGATCAACTGGAGCTTGAAAATAATAAGCTGTCCGTACTAGTGAATTGTGCAGGTATTTCCGGTGGTGGAATTACCGCTGAAATAAGTCCTCAAACTTGGCAAAATGTAATAAACGTTAATTTAAATGGCACTTACTTTGTCATACATGAAGTTCTGACAAGAAAGCTAATGCTATCGGGTGGAAGAATTATCAATATTGCATCAACCGGCGGTAAGCAAGGTGTTATTTATGGTACGCCATATTCCGCCTCTAAACATGGTGTTGTCGGTCTTACCAAATCCTTGGGGCTTGAATTAGCGCGTAATGGTTCAGGCGTCACCGTTAATGCAGTTTGCCCTGGGTTTGTTGAAAGCGACATGGCCGTGCGTGTCAGAGAACATTACGCTAAGATTTGGGGTACTGATAAAGAAGAAACGAAAAGAAGAGTAGAAGAACGTGTTCCTATCGGAAGATATGTTGAACCTAATGAAGTTGCTGAAATGGTTTCTTATCTCGCATCTCCGCTCGCTGGGGCTGTAACCGCTCAGGCGCTTAATGTGTGTGGTGGATTAGGTAATTACTAATCATGGGAAATATCTCTTTATCATCTGATTTTTTTGATCTTTGGATTGTAAAAATCGATGATATTGATTTAGCGTCTATTGAGCAGTTAGTTTATGGTTATGATATTGCTCGCTATAATCAGATCTGTTTAGCGGATAGAAGAAAAAAGTTTATATTTAGAAGGGTTGCATTGCGTTATGTTTTAAATCAATATCTATCGGATTATGAAATAATAACGAATGATAACGGAAAACCTTATATATCCACGGAGAAAGACTTCATATACTATTTTTCACTGAGTGCCTCAGGAAACTATTGTGCTATTGGCCTTAGTTCAAGAGAGATGGGT
Organism: Photorhabdus sp. RM322S; assembly: GCF_042879395.1. NCBI lineage: Bacteria > Pseudomonadati > Pseudomonadota > Gammaproteobacteria > Enterobacterales > Morganellaceae > Photorhabdus > Photorhabdus sp. RM322S. Next base: position 37,052 of record NZ_JBHFKW010000021.1, on the reverse strand, counting down.
GTTGATATTGAAGTCACTCCTTCTAAGATAAAAATCTCAGAAATTGTTGAGTATTTTATTAAGGATGAAAAACTGGAATATATGAAAGGTATCATGTTAAAACAATCATTAGGTGTCAGCCCCGGGTTTAAAAATTATTATTGTTTAATATCATTATATTATTGGGTTAGACTTGAAGCATATATTAAATTATTTGCTTCGACTTTGCATGAAGAGCTATTGGTTAATAGTGCTGTTTCTGTGAAAAATATGAGAGAACTGGAGGAAAGTACATTGCTAATTCATCATCAGGAATTTGTTTGTGCTTTGTCTCAAAAGAAGATAATTCCCACTCCGAATATTAAGAGAATAAATTACTCTGAAATTATAAGGAACAAAGATGGATAATATTATTGATTTAAGTGTTCCTATAGATAGTGATTTTTGGGAGCCTGAAAAAGTCACGAGGGAAATAGTCGATCATAAAGAAGGTGCCAATAAATTAGGTGAGAGTTATTTGTATTTCCATACCAGTTCATGGTGGAAAAGAGTCTTTATAAAACTCTTTAAACGCAAAAAGTGGATAATTGATCATCGTGATTTCCCTGATGATATGGGATTATCACTTATGTATTATCGACTGACAACTCATACCGGAACGCATATTGATGCACCTTATCACTATGGGTGGCGTAAAGGGCAAGAGCAGCCGGCAACAATTACCGATATTCCTTTAGATTGGTTTTATAGTTATGGTGTATTACTTGATTTTAGCCAAAATGATCAATTAATTGATAAACAGGCGATAGAAAACCAGTTAAAGAAAATCAATTATAAAATAAAAGAAAATGATATTGTTCTTATAAGTACTGGCGCTGATAAATTAGTAGGTTCAAAATCCTATTTTACTCACTATAGAGCTATTGAAAGCAGTGCTGTTCAATGGTTAGTAGAGCAAGGCGTAAAGATTATTGGAACAGATGCATTCAGTTTTGATCGGCCCTTTATAGCGATGATTAACGATTATAAAAAGACGGGGAATAAAGCTTGCTTATGGCCTTCTCATTTTATCGGACGGGATCATCCTTATTTGCAAATAGAACGACTCTGTAATTTAAACAGTATCCCTAAACCTTATGGATTTAAAGTGTGTTGTTTTCCAATAAAATTAGAGAAAGCGGATGCTTCATGGAGTCGGGTTGTTGCAATATTTGATAATAATGTATAACTGACTGATAAAACTGAATGCGTTGTGAGTATATTATAAAGAAGCGGAAAATAGATTATCTTTGCTGTGTTTTATTGTGATCAGCTATATCAGCTTTATTGTAATAAATTTGTCATCTCCTTTCTGGATGGTTTTTGAGGATAAATTTAGCGATTAAGAAAAAGGCTGGATTATTCTACATAAAGATCGAATGGAGTTAACTCAATTTGGTTTAATCTGGGGTATTCATGCCATTCTTGTATGTTTGGCAGATGGGAAGTCGGTGAGAGAAGCAAATTGATATGTAAGTTGGGCTTGGTGCTCATTTTCAAGAGTTTTGGTTAGGAGATAAAGAACAAATATATATATGACAAATATTAATTTAAAGCTAATCAAAGTAGTTTGAGATAACTACTTTCAGATAGGGATTTTCTTAAATAAAAATGGGTAAATTTTATGTGAATAAAACTTACCTGAATAAGTCTGTATTCTATTTCTATCGAGATAACTATTGTGATAATAAATAACAGAAATGAATCTCAAGCGCAGAGAGTGGTGGTGACAGGGTTAGGTGTTATTTCGCCTGCGGGTATTGGTGTTAATGAATTTTGGGACAATATTCATAACGGGAAATCGGGGATCAGTGAATATGAATGGGGAAGAAATAGATTCGGATTCAAAAGCGGAGCTATAGGAAAAGTTTGCGATACCGATGCTGATGTCGATAACAATAACAAAGAGTTTGTTTTGCAAAGTGAGCATAAATATCTGCAATTTGCTTTGGATGCGTCCGAGATGGCAATGCAAGATGCAAAGTTAATGTCTTCAGAAATTGACACTAAACGTTTTGGTGTTGCAATAGCAACCGCTATTGCTGATGCTGCTGGAATGGAAGAGTGTTTGCTCAGAATTACCAATGGAGGCAAAGAAGAGATCAGCCCTGATTTAATTCAACAAGAGGATTACGATAGCTTTGATTTCAGCTCTGCGGCAACCTCTGTGGCGAAAAAATATGGTGCATCCATGTCGGTGAGTAATATATCAACGGGATGTGCGGCAGGACTTGATGCTTTAGGTATTGCTCTTGAGCATATCCGTAATGGAAGAGCGGATGTCATGCTGGCTGGCGCAAGTGAAGCTCCGCTTTGTCCGCTGTCTATTGGCTCTTTTGAGGCCTTAGGGGCGTTGTCATCAAGAGAGTTGGAAAATCAGCAATCGGCAACTTGTCCTTTTTCTCTTGAACGTGATGGATTTGTTATTGCAGAAGGGTGTGGAATATTAGTTTTAGAGTCTTATGAACATGCAAAGAAGCGTGGAGCACATATCTATGCTGAATTAGTGGGGTATGCATCAGTCAATAATGCTTATCATATGACGGATTTGCCCGCTGATGGATTGGCAATGGCACGATGCATTGATATGGCATTGAAAGATGCCAAGGTTGCCCCATCAGCAGTAAATTATATTAGTGCACATGGAAGTTCTACGGCTCAAAATGATATTAATGAATCAAATGCAATTAAATTTATTTTGGGGGAAAAAGCATTTGATATTCCAATTAACTCATTAAAGTCAATGACAGGTCATGCTTTAGCTGCCGCTAATGCGATAGAATCTGTTGCATTATGCCTGGAAATAGAAAGGCAATATGTTCACCCAACAATTAATTATCAAACCCCGGATCCTGATTGCGATTTAGATTATATCCCTAATCAAGGTTGCGCATATCCCATTGACACCGCGTTAAAATTATCCAGTGGTTTTTCCGGTATTCACAGTGTTATTGTTATGAGGGCAGTTAACAATGCGTAGAAGAGTTGTTGTTACCGGTGTTGGTGCAATACATCCTGATGGCAAGGATGTTACATCCATCAAGTCAAATTTGATTCAGAAACTATTGGGTCAAAATTCAATAAATAATATGGACTCAAACCCTGTAATAAGGACATTGAGTGATCCCGATGAAAAAAAATATATCAATAATCGCTTAAAGCGCAAAATTGATGACTTTTCTATTTATGGCATCGTCGCCGTCGAGATGGCATTAAAAGAGAGTAAATTAGATTTAGACAAGATTGATCCTAATCGCGTCGGGATATATGTTGGAAATTGCTTTGGTGGATGGAAACATATTGAAGATGAAGTTAAAGCGCTCCATATTGAAGGAATTCAGGGAATGGGGCCTTATGTCGCTACGGCATGGTTTCCCGCTGCACTCCAGGGGCAATTATCACTTCTTTATGGTTTTAGTGCACAATCTAAAACGTTTTCTACATCGGATGTAGCGGGAATACAAGCAATAGGCTATGCGGCTGAAGCTATTTCTAATGGTGTCGCGGAAGTTATGTTATGTGGTGCGTCAGAACATCTTTCGAGCCCATTAGTTAAAAATTTACTGGAGCAGAGATCAACGCAGAGAAACTCTGAAATATTTGGCAAGAAATTACCCGAAAACTTCTCGGAAGGTGCTGCATTTATGGTTATAGAAGAAATGCAGCACGCTTTAGAACGTGGCGCTTCGATATTGTGTGAATTAACCGGCTTTATTGATTATTTTTCACCTGATAAAAATACAAGAAGTGACACCTTGGAATATACTGCTGAACTATTCAGCCATAATGAGAATTCTGCATTTATTATGGACGGAATATATGATGACGAAAAGGAAATGACGAGTAAAGTATTTTTAGATAAAGATATAAAAACATCTTTTTTAAATCTGAGACCTTATTTAAATAATCAATTTTCGGTCAGTGGTGTGATTGATTCAGTCCTGGCTTCATCATTCTTGTCAGAAAATAATGGAGAACAGCAGCCTATTACAATAAATGAACTTTCAAATACTAATCAAATAGTCATTCAGCGTCTCAGTAACAAAGGTCATGTATGTGCGTTGAGTTTTTCAGCTATTTAATCTCTAAAATATTTAAATATTCGGGTGAAATATATGAGTAACAATACAGAAGTAAAAATAAAAACTATTTTATCATCTTTTGTTAATATTAATTTTGATGATTTCAATATGGATGCAGATCTTGCTCAAGCTTATGATATGGATTCCACGGAATTAGCTGATTTAGCAAAAGAAATTGGGAAAGAATTTGGTATTTCTGTGACCAAAAGTCAATTCGGTAATTGGGAAACAGGAAGAGCTGTTCTTGATTTCGTCTCAGCAAATTTAAGTGATAAAAATTAACTGTTGATCAAAGGGAAGCAGAAATGAAACTAATTTCTATGTTGTTACATTCAGAACGTGATAATTTAAATGATGATTGTATTATCACTAAGGATTCTCATTATACAAGAAAAGAGGTAATACTTTCTGTTTCCCATTTAATTGATGATTTACGAAATAGAGGAATTCATAAAGATAATAAAGTTATCGTTATATTTGAACATGATGAATTAGGCATTTTCTTCTTGGCTGCGGCCAGTGCTATGGGATTGCATTTGTTAATGCCTTATAATTTATCATCAGCGACAATTGATGAATGGATCAATTTTACCAATGAAGTCCAATACGATTTTGTCGTTTATCTTAAAAAAGATAAACATTTTGTCGAAAAATTAAAAGAAAATGGCATTAATGTTATTGATGTTTCAGATCATGAGATCAGCGCTAATGATCTAGAAGAAACCCCAGTTATTACCTATTCACCACAATCTATTGCTAACTTTATTGTGCTTTTCACGAGTGGGAGTACTGGCAAACCGAAAGCAATTAGCATTTCAGAATCCTTAGTATGCCAGCGAATTTGCACAGTAACAGAAAAATTAAAGTTTACTCAGGATGCTAAAATATTCATGTCAGGTTTATTGAATAATACTACCGGCGTGATTTTCTCTTTCGGTGCATTATTACATCAGTCAATACTTTTTATACCAGAAGACAGGAATATAGAGAAATGGCCTGCTTATATTTCCCGCAATAAAATTACGCATATTATGTTACGCCCAGAGTCGATGAAATTATTTGTTAAATCGGCAGAAGAACATGATATCGATCTAACTTGCTTACACATTGTTGCTTATGGGGCTGCGGCTATGCCGCCTAGTGTCCTTGAGAAAGGACGTAAATTAATAGGTTGTGAATGGATGCAGGGATACGGATTAAGTGAAACTTATGGTCCGTTCTGCTGGGTGGATGAGCAAGATCATCGTGATAAAAGATATCTCGACTCAGTTTATTGTGTTGGGAAGATTGATAATACATTGGAAGTTGCTATTAAACCCATAACCGGTTCATCTGATAATATTGGAGAAATTATACTAAGAGGTAAAAGTATAATGGAAGGGTATTATGATGTGATTTCTGGGAAAGTTACTCCTCCTGATGAGTGGTTTGCTACCGGTGATCTAGGTTATATCGATGACGATGATTATTTAATTTTAAAGGGACGTAAGCAAAATACATTTATGAGTGCTAACGGACATAGGATTTACCCTGAAGAAGTTGAATCTATTTTATCAAGAGTACCCGATGTGAATGTTGCTACTGTTGTTGGTTTTTCTTTCCATGAAAATGGTGTGGCTATTAACCAACCTGTTGCTTGCATGAGTGGAGATATATCGAAGAAATCATTACCTGAAATTGAAAATATTCTTTCATCATTTCTGAGTGCTAAATTAAGTCAGGAAAAATGGCCTGATTGGTTCTATGTTACTGGTGAGTCTTTTCCGAAAAGCCATAATGATAAGATACTAAAATCAGCGTTAATTAAGTCAATCGATCCTAAAAAATTATTTAAATTGAGGAATCAATAATGAATTATTCAGAAGCACATTCAATCATCTGTAATACACAAACAGAAAAGGTATATCAAGTTATTGTTAATTCTGAAAAGTGGCCAGAAATATTTGAGCCTTGTCAGGAAGTGAAGGTTATCTTTAGAGATAAAGACAGTGAAAAAATAGAAGTTAAGGCATTAATTAACGGTGTCCTCATGCAGTGGGTATCAGAGCGTAAATTTCATGCAGAAACATTCAGTATAAAATCAAAACTGACCAAGCCAATGACATTCGTCAAAGAAATGGAAACGTCATGGCGGGTTATTAAGATCAATTCTCAACAATGTATGCTTATGTTAGAGCATGATTATGATATTGAGCCAGAAATAACAGGATTAGTTGATGGTGTTGAAACAACGCAGCAGGCTCATGAGTTTATTAGTAAAGGAATTGATATTAATTCAGTTAAAGAACTTAATAATATAAAGAATATTGTAGAAGCAAATGAATGGTCGGGGAAAAAATTAAACGGAAATCTGACTCATTCAATGATATGTGAGATGCCGGCAAAGGATGTATATACTTTGGTTAAAGATGTCTCTTATTGGCCAGATATTTTCTCATTTTGTGAAGGGGCTGAAGTATTAAATAAAACAGATGATTCAGAACTTGTTGAAATTAAAGCAAGACAAAATAATAAAACAGTAAGCTGGCAAACACAACGATATTATTCTGATTCTATTTATAGAATTGATTATATCCTGCCTAAACCTATGCCATTATTAAAGGCAATGAGTGGGAGATGGCAAGTTATTCCTATTAATGATCAACGTTGTCTTCTGACAGTACAAAGGAATTGGTCTTTATTAGATGATGTAGGTGGTATTATTGATGATGTTGATAATCATGATCAGGCTAATTTCTTTATTATCTCATTTATTGATGACAATACTCAAATGGAGATGGATAGTATAAAGAATAAGGTAGAAAGTAATAAAAAATCAGATTTGTTAACTTTTACAACAGGATATTATATTCCTCATCAAGTTGATGATGTTTACGATATCTTTTTAAATATCAACGATTGGAGTCAGATATTACCTCATTGTGATTCAGTGAAAATAATCTACAATGATGATAGGCACCAAGAGTTTAATATGGAAGTGTCAACGCCAAATGGAAATGAGACTTTCCGTAGCATACGATTCTGCGATAGAGATAGTTTATCGATTGAATATTTTCAACCAGAGCCTCCATTAGTATTAAAATCTCATAGCGGTTCATGGCGTATATTTATCAGCGGAAGTGGTTCGTTCGTTGTTTCTAATCATAGTGTTGAGTTAGATCATAATTCATGTGCAATTAAGTTTGGTACAGAAGATAAATTAAGACAACAAGAAATAGTGAAGAATGCTATTTCAGAAAATAGTAAGAAAATGGTTTTTGCCTGTAAAGAGTGGTTAGACGCTCGTATTTAGTAAATTAAAGGAAGATACAATGAATAATAAGAATAAACCCAATAGAATTTCGGCAGCACTTTTTTCTACTTGTGGTTATTTTATGCCAAGACTGTTTTTCCTAAATTCTCAATATGCGCCTCAGGTTCATTGGGGAGATGTGGTGGAGGCATTGAGTCATTTTCAGGAGGAAAACTTAGATTTATCATCTGAAGAGTTCTGGCATGAGTGGATGATTAATTGGTCAAAAGTGGGTGATAATTATATCAGCATCGCTAATTCTGCCAAAAATGAAGTCAGTTACGTTCGTGCTCTGAAGAGTGCTGCTGCTTGTTATCATTGGGCTGAATTTATGTATTTCAGTGATAAAGGCAGGAAGATCCAGCTCAGAGAATATATTCGTTCATGTTTTTTATCCGGTATAAAATACAGTGATTTGCTGGTTGAGCATCAGTATATTATTGTTGATAAATTTCATATGCCGTTCTTCCTTATATTTCCTAAAGGATATAAAGAAGAAGAGAATAATCCTTTGCCTTGTGTTATTTTATCCAATGGATTGGATTCAATGACTGAAATTGAAATATTATCTTTGGCAGAATGTTTCTTGGAAAAAGGTATGGCGGTAGCTATATTTGATGGACCAGGGCAAGGAGTAAACCTTGGAAAATCGCCATTGTCTATTGATATGGAATTATATGTTACCTCTATACTTAAATTATTAGAGGATGATGCTAGAATTAATAGTAGCCTTCTCTGTTTCTTAGGCATTAGTTTCGGAGGTTATTTTGCTTTACGCCTTGCGCAAAAAATTGGCGACAAATTTTGCTGTATAGTTAATTTATCTGGTGGGCCTGAAATAGCAAATTTCGACAAATTACCCAGAAGACTTAAAGCGGATTTTCAGTTTGCCTTTATGCAAGATAATAATATGCAGTCTCTTTTTGATGAAATAAAATTAGACGTATCTTTAACTTGCAAAACAAAGGTTTTTACTGTTCATGGAGCATTGGATGATATATTTTCTATTGATAAAGTTAGAGAATTAGACCACTTGTGGGGCGATGATCATAAATTATTATGTTATGAATCAGAAGCTCATGTTTGTTTAAATAAAATAAACGAATATATGATACAAGTTTTGGATTGGGTTAATGAACAATTCAAGCTAAATAGCGCTAAGAAAAATTAAATTATTTTACACTTAACACCTATTTTAGTTGGTGTAATTTTTGCAGAGCGTTCTTATAAATGAATAGTGAACACGGACAGTGCGTAAGATCCGCATCGTACATATATATATGAGGATGACTCGTTTTTATTGCCCTTTGGGCTGCTGCACTGAAATGAGTACAAAAGTTAGCGCTTTCGCTTAAGCACTGTCTTGGTTCGCTGTTTATTATAGAGAGTGGCAGATAAAATTTAAATTAAATATACCTAATAGATTTCGAGTTGCAGCGCGGCGGCAAGTGAACGAATCCCCAGGAGCATAGATAACTCTGTGACTGGGGTGAGTGAAAGCAGCCAACAAAGCAGCAACTTGAAAGATGAAAGGTATAAATACTAATTACCTTATCTAAATAATGTTTATTTTTCTAATGGACATGAAGGTAAAACTTATTTTGGCTATTTCTTTTAGTTTCATTGCTCCTTTACTGTAAGTCATAAAATAAAATCATCTTCATAAACATTACGAAGCGAAATGTTCGAATAATAAGATCATATTTCTTCTGCTTACATATTGACTGGCAGCATAAAACTTGACTTTAACATTTAAGTTTTCTTATATTGTCAATACATAGTAAGTTTACTTATGAAAGCTAATTTTATTTTTTTTATTGATTAGTGCTATATATATTTTAAATGTTTACTCTATGATTCGATGTTCGACACTTATCTCTACCGCGTTTCAGTTTAATGTATCGAGCATTCATTCTTGACTGGGTAGAGTCGTTATGAAAGGCGTAAATAGTATTTTCGTTAATTCAGGTAATTGAAGTATATATTAAATATAGGATTTCCAGTTGATAGTTTTATAACGAAGTCTTGGCATTGTTCCATTAATCAATGAGTAAGAGTAAATAGTTCTATTGGGTAGTTGGTGAGTAACTCAATATTATTTATTTAATAAAGATTTTCCTATTTGATTTTTTATTAAGATGAGGAGTACGGAAATGTCAAGAACTGAAAGACTCATGGCATTATTGCAATACTTAAGGCAAAGAAGATATCCTGTCAGCGGTAAGTTACTGGCTGGCGATTTAAATGTAAGTTTGCGAACTCTTTATCGAGATATTGCTTTGCTAAATAGTCAGGGAGCGAATATAGAGGGTGAGCCAGGTTTAGGTTATACATTAAGACCGGGTTTTATGTTACCTCCTTTAATGTTTACAATGGATGAAATTGATGCTTTAGTTTTAGGTAACAAATGGGTTATCGAGCAAAATGATGTTGTTTTGGCTAAATCTGCTCATAGTTTTATATCTAAGATCGCGGCAGTACTTCCCGAAGAGCAACGTGCTCAACTATATTGTTCGCCAATGTTTGTAAAAACAGAAGGTTGTAGTAAAATTACTGATAATAACTCGATGTTATCTGATATTAGGAAAGCGATATATCATAAAGAAAAGATAGTGATAACTTTCTTTGATTTAAATAATGCACGTACAGTGAAAACTGCCTGTCCATTGTCGATTTTTTTCAATAACGAATTTTTTTTAGTTTCTTGGTGTGAATTTAGTCATGAATTTATCAAGTTACAAGTAGAAAAAATAGAGAAATTAGAAGTGTTACCAGAAAAATATATACAAGATCGAATATTATTGTTAAAAAAATGGGGCGAGAAAGAAGGATTATCTGAGCGTTATTTATCTTGATAAATGATTATTATTAAACAATTTATATGGATATTTATCTAATGCAAGAGTGAGAGCTATTTTTATTGAGTATTTAGTTGCAAACATATATTTGTGGCTTTAGTTGGCTCTGATGATTATCTAAATTTTTTGCTTTCATTTAAACTGTAGGCTTAAAAATTTTAGTTTTTTTGTCGGATTTACCGAAAGTTGATTTTGTTTGCTTAAGTCCAGAAGCAAGAACGATTCTTGGGAAAAGCAAGCCCTGGAGCGCCGATTGTGAATGTCAGGATAAATCACGATTTGGTAATCTGGGGCAATTGATGAAAGAGTATTCCCTTGAAATTATGATTTAATATCAGGTTTATTAAATAAATATGAGGCGTTAACGTAGGTGAATTATATACCGGAATACCTGGTTATCATATTTTAAGCTGGTTCAATAAAAATTATAGTTTTTATTGAACCAGCTTTATTTTATATCTTAAGGCAGAGACTAAAATTTGTATTTTCCACTAAATTATTTTTATATAAATAATTTAGTGGAAGAAAGCTACCATTTCCATGTGTCTGGGCTGCTTCCAGAAGGTAATACACCAATTCCATAATCGCTAATGACAACGGTAACATATGTATCATTGTCATAACAATCTAATTGATATCTCCTTCCTTTTTCAGTCCATCGCCAATAATCTGTTTTCCCGCTTTCAGGATAGAATTCTTGAAGAAGTGAAGCTGTTGCGGGATATAATCCATTGACATTTATGGCACTCGTATTTGTAGAGTTACTCCAAAACACATCACCTGTTAAAATTTTATTGGTTAGATTAACGACGAAGAAGGAATGTCTATTGACGCCAAGCATTTTACCTTTTTCTTTTTTCTCAATTTCTTTCATCTTAGGCTCCTGAACTAATAGATAAAGCTACTGATAATCATAGAAATAACCATAGTTTCTCTGGAACTTCTATTTTTACTGCTATAAATTCAATAGTCATGACGATAGTTACAGTTAAAATAGATACAAAGTAAATATATTTTTATACTTCATTATTTTAATTTGGATAAGTTTCTCTTAAAGAATTTATTCGCCACGACATTTTATGAATGTTCTGGGTAATTTATTGTTTATAATTTAATTATATTTATAAGCACGGAGAGAAAATTATATATTTTTATAGTAGCGCAAAAATACGGAATGTAAAGTATATCGTCATTATGTTTTACCTGAATGCTACAGGAAATCGAGCTGGTGATTTTTGGGCTAGCGGACTGAAATTACCGGTGAGAACCTGAAAAATACTATTTCTGATGAAAATTGGTTTGTGAAAGTCTGGATGGATGTAGTCTCACCTACTGCTAACGAAACGTAACTGGATGTATTTTATATAGTAATATTTACTATGGTAAATATTACTATATAAAACTTTGTTCGGCTTACGGAAATGAGAATTTTTGCCACAGATGATTTTTCGGTTTTCATGGAAGATAATTTATTGACTAATAAAGATATTTGTCAATCTGCCAGAGAAATAATAGGGGGATTGGTAGACGCTAATCTTGGCGGTAATCTTTTTAAAAAAAGAATCGCTTTTGGGAGAGTAGGGAAAAGTGGTAGCGCTCGTTCTGTTGTTGCATTCAGGTATCATGATAAAATGATTTCTATTGGCGGTTGGCTTAAAAAAAATGTAGCAAAATTGGGAAAAGAAATTCCCGATAACTTGTTGAAAATGTATAAGTTGCTAGCCAAAGACCTTCTTAATATCAGTGATAAAAATATTGAAGATAACTTATTGTATGGTTTATTAATAGAGGTAATATGTGATGAATGATAACCGACTTATTAAAATGCAGAAAATGGCTGAACGTTTTCATAAATCTGGTACAGTATCGAACATAACCATGCGAGAAATTAACTCACTGGTTAAAGAAAATAAAGATTACTCTTCTCCTGATGTAATGACTGGTGATCGTATAAAAAAAATTCGTAAACATTACAATATAAGTCAAGGAGCACTAGCTATTGCTATTAATATGTCTGCAAATAGCGTTCAGAAATGGGAGAGAGATGAAATACACCCTACTGGTGCAGCATTAAAGCTGCTCATGATCATTGAAAAAAAAGGAATTGAAGTATTAATGTGAATTTTGATTTTGGTGCTGGTGAACTAGAGCCAGCCGCCATAAATACTTTGGCCCGAAATTGGTATGTTTTAGTTTATTTCTTTGGTGGACTATGTCTCATATGTTTATAATGTGATGTCTAAAATATCTCAGAATATAATCACATCAAATGCATGCATCAGTTATATCATATAGTATCCGATATTTATTATCTGCCACCGGAAATCGGGTATCATACGCTTGATAAATGTTCCCGTTCAGAAGGCAATATGAACTTGCAAAATAGGCTTTTTGCGTTCCTAAACCAGCAGATAAATTGCATTAATATACGTTGGTATAATAAATTTATGATAACATATTGATTTAAATTAATAATAAAACCAATCCACCTTAAATTGAAGAAAATTTTTTGTGATATAATTCACAATTTTTATTCTAATAATGCACATAAGTGATCATATTAAGCTAAAAATAATATTGATTTCGCAACGAAAATATTACGTAATCATATTACATTGTTAACATGAGAGGACATCTAAATGGGTTGGTATTGGTATACCAATATCATGTATTACTTGATACCAGAGGCGGATCGGATGGCAATGGATAAATTTATTTTCGATCGGCTTAATAATCAGGATAAATTTATCACTAAAAAGGAGTTAATTTACATGGGCGCATCATAATGAATATATTAATAAACGAATATAAGAAAAGAATGGATGATGCAAGATTAAGTGATCCTGATGGACAGGGGTTTTTTACGATGATGAGAAAAAAATATGGCATTGTTATTCGTATGATATTTGCTCCTGTATTTTGAACTCAGATTATGTAACAAAAAAAGGTTGAGGATTCCTCTGGAGATATTTCCTGAAGCAGATAAAGGTAAGGTTTCCAGATTCGTTTTTTTTCTTAATGATTCGCTTGTTTTTAATAATGAAGAATCTAAGGATTTAGTGAATTTTGTTCATGAAAAATTTAAGGGGATGAACTTTGAAACAATGGCTGACGATCTTCTATCTCCGCTAAAAGCGTGTGATACTATTACTGAAAAGCATTTGAGAGAGATGAATAATTTTAATTTGTGTGTAATTAATATTGTATTATTGTGGTGTAAGATTATTTTTATATTTTTCATTTCTTTGTTTATAAAGCAATGAAATTATTACATGGGATAATGTAAGTTAATGGTCATACTTATATTATGAAGTAGATCTTAATTAATTTTCCATGGTTATTTTTCCTATATTGATAGTATAGGATTGTAATTCTGGGTTAAATTGTAAAATAAAGTTATAAATATTGATAATGTTTAAAGTACAGGTATTATATTTCGTGTTTTTTTAATATTTAAACATAAAAAACTTTTTGTTTTTTTATTGAAATATGAATATATATGGTATAACTTATTAGCAATTCTTATTTGGCCGTTATTGGAATATTTTATTTCTTGTTTAGGAGATATAATTGTTGATAGAGAAATCTTAACGTGAAAAATTAATAAAGTAAGGAAAGTATTTAATAATAATAGCAGATTTCTATCGTGTGTATAGGAATATGTTTTTTGTTTTGATTTTTTTAATGGGTTTGATATGTTTTTTAAAAAATTTGATTGGTATTAGTCATATCAGAAATTACTTTTTTCTAAGTGTTTACATATCGATAATACAGATTCTGAATCTGTGTTTCTTATCATGCTGTAAGTAATTCGGCGTATCTTTCATTGCTGGATAGAAATAGACTATATGATACTGTACTCGAAATAGCTTAATCGTTAAAGACAAAAAATCTATTCTATTGAATTCAATAGTGATATTTATAGTAGAGATATTCTCCTTATTGGTGATATTTACTAGATAAATAACTTTATTGATGATTACCTTAACTGCTAATGATGTGTGAATATCATGGGGATTGCAGATGTTTGCTTGTTTATTAAATGTTAAATATTGTTCATAAATTCGTATGTTATAGGTTAGTTTTTAACTGTTTTTTGGGCGATTAACGTATAAGTAATTATGATTAGATTCGATGATAAGGTTATTAAATATAAGTTCGTTATTACATTGGCCTTTGTTAAATCATCGTTGTTATATTTTGCTATTTTCTTTTCGAGGAATTAACAAATTTAAATATTAATTTCCCAAAATGGTGACTTGTTTTCATTTGGTTAAGTCGTTGTATTCAACATATCGTTATTTTTTCTGCGGCGGGATATTCAGGTTTTGACTTGCCGAATGATGAAGCAACTACTTATTATTTTAAGGGAGTAAATTCCCTGCTTTCTTTATTTCTGGAGATGACTTTTGACTTCTCTTGCTTATGTTGACGCCCTTTGCGCGCTTGATCATCCTTATCGTGCCGATAGTGCTTGCGATCAATTGTTTGACGCGGCCATGTGCGAGCTGACGCGGTACCATTGTGAACACACCCCCGGTTATCACCAGTGGTTGAAGGCTAACGGCCTGAATGATCAAAAACTGGAAACACTGAGCGATTGGTCGCGCTTGCCGCCCATTTTCGCTAATTATTTTAAACATCAGTTGCTGCTCAGTACCACCGGCCAGGATGCGCTGGAATTGACCTCATCCGGGACAACAGGTCAGAAAAGCCGTATGCGTTACGATACACGCAGTATACAGGCGGCCCAGAATATGGTTGAGCGCATTTTCGAGTATTACGGCTGGAATACGCCGCAACAGCTCTGTAACTATTTGCTGTTGAGCTATGAACCCGCCGGAGCGATTACTCTGGGAACCGCCTATACCGATCAGTATCTGTGTAAATATGCGCCAGTGAATCAAGTCTGTTATGCACTGCGTCACAATGGAAAAGGTAATGAGTTTGATCCGTTTGGTGTGATCCGATCCTTGCAGGAGTTTGCTATGCAAGGGTTGCCGGTGCGTATGCTGGGTTTTCCGGCATTCCTGTGGTTCGCACTGGAACGGATGCAGGAAATGGGCCTGCCGCCGATACAGTTACATCCTGAGTCACTGGTATTTTTAGGGGGTGGCTGGAAAACACATGCCGATAAAGCTATTCCAAGATCGTTGTTGTACCAGCGTTTGGGTGAACAACTGGGGATTCCTGACGAGCGTTGCCGGGATGGTTACGGTTCGGTTGAACATCCGGTGCCTTATGTTGAGTGTCGGCATCACCATTTTCATGTGCCAACTTATGCCCGTGCCTATATTCGTGATACGGCTAATATGGCGGTTCAACCCTATGGTAAGCCCGGTTTTCTGCATCTGACATCGCCTTATATCACCTCTAGCCCGGCACACAGTATCGTGGTGAGCGATTTGGCAGTGCTGCATTCAGCTGCTGAATGTGGTTGTGGGTTGGCTACCGACTGGTTTGAGTTGCTGGGTCGTGCCGGTACAAGTAAAAGCCGCAGCTGTGCGATTGCGGCCTCTGAGTTGATAAAGGAGTCCTGAAATGTATTTAGTTAATGGCAAGATGATATCTGACTTGGAGCCCGCCGCTGTATTGGCCGAACTTAAAAGCAACCTTGCGGATACGCTGGCTTGCCCCCCAAGTGTGCAACAGGTATTGGACTGTGCCGGGCGCTTTGCCGACAGCCTCGATACTGTCGCTTCTGAACTTGCACTGGATACAGCGACAATCGCAGCTTTACGCAGCTTTTGTCGTCGTGATTTGCTGGAGGCAAAGTTACGGCACGAGTTGGGCGAACAACCCTTTTCCCTGCGTCGTTTTGACTATACACAGCCTCGTTTTGAAACCTGGCAACCTCTGGGGCTGGTAGTGCATATCACACCGGCTAATGCTCCGTTGCTGCCATTTATGGCTGTGCTGGAGAGTTTGCTGGTAGGTAATGTTAACTGGCTACGCCCCAGTAGCAGCGATCACGGCCTCAATGCACAGTTATTGGCGGAATTCCTGCGCCATGACCTGAGTGGCAAGTTGGTTCCTTATGTCTCCGTATTACCTTTACCGTCTGATCAACTGTCAACGTTGCTGGAGTGTGCTGATGCTGTGTCAGCCTGGGGGAGTAATACCGCATTGACCGCTATCCGTAGCCAATTGCGGCCCGGTTGCCGCTGGATCGATTGGGGACACCGTATCAGCTTTGCCTATCTGGATCCCCAGTCTGCCGACCATGCTGATTACGACGCGTTGGCTGATGATGTTTGCCGGTTTGATCAACAAGCTTGTTCCAGCCCACAGTGTTTGTTGGTAGACAGCACGGATGAGAACGTGTTGCGGGAGGTGGCGAGTGCCGTGGCTGCTGCGTTGGTACGACGGGCACCGGTATGGCCGGCTTTGCAGCCTGACATACAGGAAGCGGCTGAAATCAGCAGCCAGATGGCATTTTTGCAGTTAGATCACACTTTTGCTGGTCTGACGGGTGTGGTAGAAGAGGGCGATGGGTGGCGGGTAGCTTGGGTGCAACGTCAGGAGCTGGTGCCATCGCCATTGTACCGTACCCTGCAAATTCGCCCGGCACCGCGTGCGCAACTGGTGGAAATTTTGTTGCCGTGGCGGCCCTATTTGCAAAGTTGTGCTTTGATAGCCGAAACAAATGAACTGCCGATGTTGAGCCGCCAGTTGCTGACCGCGGGTGTCAGTCGGGTATGTCAGGCTGGAGCGATGCACGACGGCTATGAAGGTGAGCCACATGAT
Source organism: Photorhabdus sp. RM322S (assembly GCF_042879395.1). Taxonomy (NCBI): domain Bacteria; kingdom Pseudomonadati; phylum Pseudomonadota; class Gammaproteobacteria; order Enterobacterales; family Morganellaceae; genus Photorhabdus; species Photorhabdus sp. RM322S. Next base: position 20,055 of record NZ_JBHFKW010000021.1, on the reverse strand, counting down.
GGTGTTTATGCATTGACCCGGCTTGCACGGCGTGTCTCAGTCAGCTTGAAAGCTGAACAATTACCGGGCCATGTCACACTGGATAAATTGGCGGTCAATCCTCCAGAACTGGCCGGGGTTCCAGTGATGGATAAAGAAAAGTTTCAGCAAAATGGGGTGACGTCGAAAGCACAGCTGTTTTTCCGCAGCGGTGGCAGTAGCGGTACGCCGAAACTGGCGGGGTTCAGTCACAGAGATTATCACAGTCAGATGCAGGCAGCAGCGGATGGTCTGTTTTCCGCCGGTTTAGATCCAGCGCAGGACCGGGTAATGAATCTGCTGTATGGCGGCAACTTGTATGGTGGTCTGCTGAGTTTTTTCACTATTCTGGATAAATTATCCGTGCCGCATTACCCGATGGGAGGCCCGATAAACGATGATTTTAGCCAAATCAGGCATTTTATTGTTACTCAGGGGGTCAATACGCTGGTAGGGATGCCAAGCACTATGTATCAGCTGTTTGAACGTGAAGAAGCGGCGTTACGTGCCTATGGTGGCGTGCGTAAAATTTTTGCTGGTGGCGAGCATATTAGTGAAGAGCGTCGTCAGTTTTTATCCAGTTTTGGTATTCAGGTGATCCGCTCGGCAGTTTATGGCTCCGTTGATGCCGGTCCATTGGGCCATGCTTGTGCCTGTTGCCACGATGGGGAATTCCATCTGTTATCTGATATTCAGTGGCTGGAAATATTGGCTCTGGATAGTGATCAGCCGATCCAGCCCGGCGAGACCGGTCGGTTAGTGTTCACGCCTTTGGCGCGGGAAGGGCAGGTAATTCAACGCTACGATTTGGGCGATTTGGGCCATTGGTTACCCGGTCTTTGTGCCTGCGGGTTGCCGGCACCGCGCTTTAAATTGGTAGGTCGTCATGGGGGGTTGATACGGGTAGGGTCTATTTTTGTGAATCCAACAGAATTGTCAGCCAGTCTGGCGTTTCCGGTGCAGTGGCTGATAGGGAATCACGCTGGTGGTGGCGAATACATCCATGTGTTAGCGGATGGTGATGTTAACCAAGTACGTGGGCATCTTATGCAACATAGAATGCTGAATCAGGTTGTCAGTGGTGGAATGCTTCAACTGGAAATTATCCCTACGCCAGCCGGACAGTTTCGCCGTCACCCGCAAAGTGGCAAAACGCCGCTGGTGCTGGATAGTCGAGCCTGAGACCCATAATATTACTTTTTGAGTAAATCATGACATTATCATTACACGATTTGGTTGAATATGCCCGCAATCATGCTCCCTTCTTTAGGGATCTTTATTGTGATCTGCCCCGTTCTGGTTGGACGTTGACTGATCTACCATTAATCGATCCTGCTGACTACTGGCAGCAGTCGCAACCACTGGCAAACTGGCCGGTATTGACTGGTTCTATCAGTGGAGGTCATGTTTTCAAAACCGGTGGCTCTACCAGTGAGGGTAGGCTGTCGGTGTTCAGTTGCAATGAATGGCGTGCTTTTGTGCGCGCATTTGGTCAAGGGTTGGCACTGCAACTACAGCCTGGTGACCGTGTTGCCAATCTGTTTTTTGCCGGTGATCTGTATACCAGCCTGTTATTTATTCACGGTGCTTTGTCCTATTCACCGGTGCCGGTGGTAGAGTTTCCGTTTACTTGTTCAGTTGATGATCGGGCGTTGGCTGATGGGATTGTCAGCCTGGGGATTAATGTTCTCGCTGGGGTGCCGGCGCAACTGTTACGTTTTGCCAGTACCTTACAGCAGAGCGGCCAGACCATACCGGGTATTGAGCGCCTGTTGTACGGTGGTGAAAGCCTGTTTCCAGAGCAGTTGACACTACTGGGTCATGTATTCCCCAATGCACGCATTGGCTCAATTGGTTGTGCCAGTGTTGACGCCGGTCTCATTGGTGCGGCTTCTCCCGATTGTGGTCACGGTGAACATCGGGTTTTTGATACGGAGACGATTGTTGAAATCATTGATGAATCCAGTGGTCAGCCGATTACCGCGTCCGGACAAAACGGCATGTTGGTTGTTACCAACCTGCAACGGCGTCTGATGCCGGTTATCCGTTATCCTACTGGTGATCTGGCTTGTTGGTGTGAAGAATCTGGGCGGCCACGTCGCAAGTTCGCTTTGCAGGGGCGGGCGGGCAGTGCTCACCGGGTACGGGTTGCCACGTTATCCCTTTTTCCTGACCATATTGCTCATTTACTGCGACAGCAAGAGGGAATACTGGCCTGGCAGCTATTACTGAGCCGTCAGGATGGTATAGACAAGATAAAACTCTTGTTAGCCAGCGATTCGTCACCGATGCCACTTGCGACAGCAGTACATCAGGCGTTGCTGGTGGCACAACCCGCGATGGCAACGTTATGTTGTCAGGGATTGCTGTATGTGGAAGTCACTTACTGCGCCTTGGAAAATATGGTCACCCATCCACGTTCTGGTAAGTTGATGCGGGTGGTTGATAATCGTGGTTATAGTGCTGAAGAGAAGGCAGCATGAGCATGAATCCAGGAATACCATTAATTCGATTATTTCGGGAAGAAGATTCTACCGGTGTCAGTGCTTTGTTTCGGGCTGTTTACGGCGAAGATTATGTTTATCCGGAAGTCTATTTGCCAACCATGCTTGGTCGCTATAACGCGGCAAGACACTGGTATTCTGCCGTTGCGGTACAGGATGGGCAAGTGTTGGGACATGCAGCACTATGGCAGGATAAGCACTGTCCGTTAAGCGCTGAACTGGCGCTTATCGCGGTGCACCCACAGGCGCGTGGTCAGGGGATTGCTACTGCACTGGGGAGATACTTGTGTGATCAGGCTAGGGAAATGGGGTTAAGCATACTCACTATTAAGCAGGTATCGTCACATAATCACAGCCAGCGTCTGGCTCAAAACCTGGGCTTTCATACCACGGGGTTGTTGCCGGATTATGTTACATCACCCTTTGATCAGACACATCCGGAAAGCATCGTACTGGGTTGCTTGCCTCTACAAAGTTGGCCCTTTCCAGAGTTACACTGGCCTTCAGGTTGGCAAAATTGGCTGAATTCGGTGACTCAAGTGTTTGGTCAAGAGCCTTTACAACCGGAAGAACCGGTTGATGCCGATATCAGCATGACCAATCATGGACGCCGGTTGGAAGTGTGGGTGGAAAAGCAGACAACTGAGCGGGTAAAGGAGGTAGCGGAGTTACCGGCTCATAAACTGGTCTATGTGAAACTCCCGGTGGGGGAAGGCACACTCCAGGCTATGGAAATTTTGCAGCAAGCAGGATTTGTTTGTACGGGGTTTGTGCCCGGTCATCATCATCGTTGGGAAGCTTTACTGGTTCGGGGACATAGCAAAAAAGAATTGACCTTAAGCTGCCAGTTTGCTCACAATCTACACCAGCAAAGTATGTTTGCTTGTGCAGGAGGGTAACTCTTCCTGCACACACCATGACATTCAATGGGTGAGCAACGGCTCGTGAAGGGGATAAGGTTACCTGTGGCAAACATCCCGGTACTTATATCATTGTCGGTGGTGTATCCGATCTGCTGGAACAAGTGAAGTCAATTGCATTCTTACCCACATCAGAAGTCCGTTGGTAATCAACCTGAACTCTGCTTAAGAAAGGAAAGAAAAAAGGAACTAAGAGCCTGAGGCACGATCAAAGTTTTTGTATAGAAAACAAAATCGTGGAGATCCTCAGGCTATGATGACTTTAGAAGAACTTTACTGCTGCGTCGATGATTTTTGCCAAAAATTTATTCCGCTTTGGGAACAACAGCTCATCGAAAATAACCGGCTTAAACGCCATCGTGCAGCTTCCCTGTCACTGAGTGAAATCATGACGCTCCTCATTTTATTTCACATGAGCCACTATCGTCATTTCAACGCGTTTTATATTGAGCATGTGCAACAGTATCTTAAGGCTGATTTCCCCCACCTGGTCAGTTACAACCGAATAATAACCTTGAAGAAAAGAGCGATTATCCCGTTGTGCACTTTTCTTTCTTCACGCAAAGAAAAATCACAAGGCATTGCTTTTATCGACTCCACCAAAATCGCCGTTTGCCATCATCTTCGTATTCCCCGAAATAAGGTTTTTAAGGGGGTAGCACAACGGGGGAAAACCAGTATGGGGGGGTTTTATGGTTTTAAACTTCATTTGGTCATTAATGATTGTGGGGAGCTTTTGTCTGTCAAATTAACGCCGGGAAATACAGATGATCTCCATCCGGTTAAGGAGTTGTAAAAGAATTAACAGGACATCTGTATGGCGACAAAGGGTATTTATCACAAGCTTTAAGTGATGAACTGGAGGCAGAAGGGATAACACTTATCACAAGTGTTCGTCGCAATATGAAAGCCAAGTTTTTATCGCTTTGGGATAAGATTATGTTAAGAAAACGTTTTTTGATAGAGAGTGTGAATGACCAATTGAAAAATATTTCTCAGATAGAACATTCACGACATCGGAGTATAGTCGGCTTTTTGTTGGAGGTCGTATCGGGCTTAATTGCCTATACATTCCAACCGAAAAAACCGAGCTTAAATTTACGTGATTTTGAAATCGCTATCCTTAAGCAAAGCTGAGGTTAATTAACCTCAGTTCCACTTAAGAACAGAGATTTCAGAAGTACGTAGATTCAGACTCGATCTTATCTCTTGGAATGTAAATGTACCGCTTCTATGCGTTTCGTGCATTGACTCACGCATTTTTATGCCGATAGCGTATCAACAGTAAGTTCGTCGGATATGTGTTCAAGCTCACTCTGGCTCAGTCCGGTAATTTTCATCACCATTTCACGGTCGATACTCATACTTCGGTGACTGTTCTGACAGTCACCGTAAGATCCTCTTTTAACATGAATCGTTGAATGCTGATTAAGAACTCTCAGTACGAGTTAGTGGCGTATTTGCTCAAGTTCGTTCTGGCTAAGACCGGTGGTTTTCATTATCGTTTCACGGTCGATGCCAATATCCATCATCGCACTCGCGACTTTCAGGACCCCTTGTTTTTCGCCTTTATGCAATCCTTCCTGGAGTCCTTTATGCAATCCTTCCTGGAGTCCTTTATGCAATCCTTCTTGGAGTCCTTCCTTGCGTGCTTTCTGCTCCAGTTTCTGCGCTATTGTCATCAGTACCTCCTCATACCTCGGGGACTGTTCTGCCAGTCGCCGGATAAAACCCTCTGGATCGGCGGTATCTCCCACCTGTAATAAGTAGTTTAACATGCTTTTTAGCTGTTCATCCGTATAGTAATCATACGTCAGCAGCATAACCAGTTCTTGCAGTAACTCCGCCATATCACGCTGCCGGATATGCTTTTGCACCATTTCCAGTAGCGCAACCCGTTTATGCGTCAGAATCTTATCATCCGGGATTACCGTCACATCTACCAGTGGGAATGTACCGGAATAGATTTCCTTCGCCAGGGTCGGATCATCGAAGCAATCGAGCCAATTGGTACTCCACGGATACGGCTGTATTTTCCCGTGATAGAACAACACCGGAATGACCAGCGGCAACTTTTCATGTCCCTGTTCCAGATGCCGCTGCATTGCGGAAATACTGTATCGTATCAGCCGGAATGCCATCATCTTGTCCGGGGAACTTTGGTGCTCAATCACGCAATACACATAGCCGTCACCCCGCGCCGTTTTCAATGAATACAAAATATCAGAATAATGCGCACGCAGATTGTCTTCAATAAACGACCCTGATTCCAACCGCAGTGTATCCAGATCACAAACTGCCCGTAATGTCGCAGGCAAATGTATCTCCAAAAAGTCTCTGGCGGTATCAATATGACTTAAAAACTGTTTAAAAACAGCGTCATGTGGCGTTGGTGTATTTTTTCTCTTCATCGGTGAATGGTAGCATACTTTCTTTTATATTGAAGGAATATTAAGCAAAAAACCAAGCGGACTGAGATGTCTTGAATTTTCTTTGACAAAAATTTTGATCGTATCTCAGATACTTTAATTTCCTTCTTAAGCAAAGTTCAGGTTAATCAACAATAGATGGACGGTTATCTTTGAACGCCAATTCATTTGCGAGCAGTTTGGAAAGTTAAATCTCAGATGAGTTGGCTAAATCAAGAACGGAGGTGATATAAATAATGGCTATCAACGTTGAAGCCCTAATTAATAGCTTGGGGAAAACCTATCAGGAAATTTTTGATAAAGGATTGATCCCTTATAAAACCAAACCAGCTCCGTCTTCACCGATTTATGTTCACACATAATCCCTATTAAAGGGGTTTATGTGTATAGATATAATTGATACAATATATATCTATACACAAAACACCCATTAAAGAGGGTTTAATGTGGAGGTGGAGAATTGGATAAGGTCACTGCAATTAAAACATTAGACAAATTCAGTAAGATGGGTAAAAACATCTTTCTTTTGCAGGATTTGGAAGTCATCTTTGCTGATGAAACGTTACGAACATTGAAGAAATCCATCGACCGTCTTATCAAAGCGGGGTTATTGGTGCGCATCACCAAAGGGATTTATGCAAATGCTCGCGCGAGCTTGGGAGCGTATCCGCTGGAAAGTATTGCAATCAATATCAGGCGTGGAGAATACAACTACATCAGCCTTGAGTCTGCACTGTCCCAGTATGGAGTTATCTCGCAAATCCCTATCGATAGACTTACGATCATGTCAACAGGCAGATCAGGGGAGTTTGAAACGCCCTGGGGCGTCATTGAGATTACGCACACGAACAGGAGGCCAAGCGAAATTCTGAAAGGAACGCTGGAAAGCCGGGGGCCGATGCGTATCGCCAAAAAAGAAACAGCTCTTCGTGATTTAAGGCGAGTAGGCAGAAATACACATCTGATCCAACAGGAGGAATTGGAATATGTCGGATAAAGCGGATTTTAATATTATTGTCGATGAAATCGTTACTCAGGATGGGCTTGCCAACATCAGGCCCGTGGTTGAGAAAGAACTACTGCACTATGACATTTTATATTGCTTGGCTAAAGATGGCTTACTGAAGACCTTGACTTTTCAGGGGGGGACGTCGCTAAGGTTATGCTATGGCTTTAACCGGTTCAGTGAGGATTTAGACTTTGCTGGTGGCCGAAACTTTTGTTCGGCAGACTTGAACAGGATTAAAGAGAGCGTCGAAAAGTATCTGGGGGAACGTTACGGTCTTGAGGTTACGGTAAAGGAGCCCAACGAACTTAGAAAAGAACCTGAGTACGTTGATGTGAAAATCGATAAATGGCAAGTTTCCGTCATTACAGCACCAGAGCGGAAGGATTTGCCAAAACAGCGTATCAAGATTGAGATCGCAAACATTCCGGCGTATACCAAGAATCCGCGCCCATTAACACGCAATTACTCTGTTTTACCTGATGGCTACTCAGAAACAATCGTATCGGTGGAAGAGTTAACTGAGATCATGGCTGATAAGCTGGTTTCATTCCCCGCAACAACCAAACATATTTGCCATCGTGACATGTGGGATTTGGTCTGGTTGAAACAGCAGGGGGTTGCTCCTGATGTCAGCCTGATTGAACGCAAGCTGTCGGATTATCATTTAACTGAATTTGCTGATCTGCTCCAGGCACGACTGGACTCTATTCAAGCGCTCATCGTCTCAGGCACATTCCAGGAAGAAATGAAACGCTTTATCCCTGTGCCAGTTTACAGCAGGACTATAGGGAAGGCTGATTTCATGCGCTACCTTGAAAACACACTGAAAGAACTACTCATTACAGTGCAAAAAGGGTTGTATGCAAAAGAAAACAACGATGCTCCTTTTAAGATGTAAGGATTAATTTTGGCATCACTATTAGCTCGATGTGTTCGTAATAGCGTTTACGGGCAACCGTAGTTGTCGTTAACGTGCTGGCCCTTCGCATAACAGGATTCACCACACGCATCAACTATCACAGCCCCCTTAAGACGACGAAATTTTGGGCATAAAAAGGCCAGTTACAGCTCTGGCTGAGCCTGTAATTTGATTTATTCACTTCTCATTACTCTTCAATAGAATATATTGTTTAAAAAAATAATGAAAACACACCAGGAATATTCATCACATTGATATAAAAGACGATTCTCCTGCCATTATCTCAGTCATGTATTAATATTCCAGGACACTGGGTATTACCTTATTAAAAGTGCGTTCTTACAAACTATTATTAATGATTTTGTAAGTTAATCATTAATATAAGTAAATGCTTACTCTAAATAATTATATAAAGGTAAAGTTATTTTATTGTTTGTATTTTATTTTTTAATGTAAGCAAGTTTTGTGATTTATTATATTTTTCCTCACACATTGTCGCTGCATATGACGTCTTTGGAAGGCCAGACGACCTGATGTCCTAATGTGTGTGTTTAATCTGGTACCTCTCTTGAACATAGCGATAGTGATTTTTTGCACGAAAGAACCTGTTGTCTCATGATAAATCTCAACTCAGGAGTTCGTATGAATCAACTCGCCAGCCCCCTGATTTCCCGTACCGAAGAGATCCACAACCTGCCCGGTAAATTGACCGAACTTGGTTATGCTTCAGTGTTTGATGTGGTACGTATACCGCGTGAGCGTTTTATTCGTGAGCATCGTGCTGATCTCGGGCGCAATGCTGAGAAAATGTATGACCTGGCGGTGGGTTATGCTCATCAGGTACTGCACCATTTTCGTCGCAATTCTCTTAGCCAGGCTGTTCAAGTTAGCCTGAGAAGTCCGTTCTCTGTAGCGGGGCCAGATTATGCCAATCAGTTTCTGGATGCAGATACCGGTTGGAAAGATAAAGCGCCAAGTGGTTCACCGGAAGCGAACGATGCGCCGGTGGCCTATCTGACTCATATCTATCAACTGGCCCTTGAACAGGAAAAGAATGGTGCCAGCGCCATTATGAATACGTTGGCGGAGCGTCGCCCAGATCTGGGAGCTTTGTTAATTAATGATAAGGCAATCAATGAGGTAATACCGCAATTGCAACTGGTCAATGAAATCTTGTCCAAGGCCATCCAGAAAAAACTGAGTCTGACTGATCTGGCAGCGGTAAATGCTAAACTCTCCACCACCCGTTACCCGAATAATTTGCCGTATCATTACGGTCATCAGCAGATTCAAACTGCCCAATCGGTATTAAACACGACTTTGCAAGATATTACCCTGCCTCAGACTTTGGATCTGCCGCAAAATTTCTGGGCAACGGCAAAAGGAAAATTGAGCGACGCGGCCGCTGGCGCGTTGACCCGATTGCAAATAATGGCGAGCCAGCTTTCGCCGGAACAGCAGAAAATCATTACTGAAACCGTTGGACAGGATTTCTATCAGCTTAATTATGGTGATAGTTCGCTTACCGCGGACAGTTTCAGCGATATGACCATACTGACCAGCCGAACTAATCTGACTGTACCCCAAGTGGAGCTGATGTTGTGCTCAACCGTCGGGGGTTCTACGGTTATTAAGTCTGATAATGTCGCCGCGGGTGACACTACCGCGACGCCATTTGTATACGGCGCCCGTTTTATTCATGCCGGCAAGCCGGAGGCTATTACCCTTAGTCGTAGTGGAAAAGAGGCTCATTTTGCTTTGACGGTTAACAATCTGGCAGATGATAAGTTAAACCGCATCAATCGTATGGTTCGTCTGCAAAAGTGGTTGAATCTGCCCTATGAGGATGTTGACCTGTTGGTGACTTCAGCTATGGATGCTGAAGGAGAGACGAATACTGCCTTGCTGATGAACGACAACACCTTGCGTATGTTAGGTGTGTTCAAACATTATCAGGCGCAGTACGGTGTCACCGCTAAACAGTTTGCTGGCTGGTTGCGCGTGGTGACGCCGTTTGCTATTACGCCAGCAACGTCGTTTTTAGACCAGGTGTTTAATGCTGCCGGTACCTTTGATACATCATTTGTAGTAGATAATCAGGATTTTGTTTATACATCGACCACGGGTGGTGATGGAGCGCGTGTCAAACATATCAGCACTGCACTGGGCCTCAATCACCGTCAGTTCCTGCTGTTGGCTGATAATATTGCTCGTCAACAGGGAAATATCACGCTAAGTACCCTGAACTGTAATCTATTTGTCGTGTCGGCGTTCTATCGCCTGGCTAATCTGGCGCGTACATTGGGGATAGATCCGGAGGCTTTCTGTGCTTTGGCTGACCGATTGGATGCTGGGACAGGGGTAGTTTGGCAGCAACTGGCAGGAAAACCGGCGATCACAGGACCGAAAAAAGATTCTCCTTTGGCGGCGGATATTTTGAGTTTGCTACAAGCATTAAGCGCTATCGTTCAATGGCAACAGCAGCACAATTTATCGGTTGAAACTCTGCTTTTATTGTTGAGTGATAATTCCACTTTCCCCGCGCAAGGCACTGACGATCAGTTGAATTTTATCCGTCAGGTGTGGCAGAACTTGGGCAGTACGTTTGTGGATGCAACATTGTTATCCCGCAGTGGCGCGCCATTAGTCGATACCAGTGGTCACGCCATTGACTGGTTTACTCTGCTCTCGGCAGGTCATAGCCCGCTTATCGATAAGGTGGGGCTGGTGACTAATGCAGGCATAGAAAGTGTCATAGCAACTGTGGTCAATACACAAAATCTGTCTGATGCAGATAAGAAGCTGGCAATCACTACTCTGACTAATACGCTGAATCAGGCGCAGCAAACTCAGCAAGGGGTTGCTGTCAGTCTATTGGCGCAGACGCTGAACGTGAGTCAGTCCCTGCCTGCATTGTTGCTGCGTTGGAGTGGACAAACAACCTATCAGTGGCTCAGTGCGACTTGGGCATTGAAGGATACCGTCAAAATAGCCGCCGATATTCCGGCCAACTATCTGCATCAATTACGTGAAGTGGCGCGCCGTTCCTTGTTAACCCAACAATTCACTTTGAGTCCCGTAATGGTACAGACCCTGCTGGATAATCCGGCCTATTTTGGGATTGCCGCAGAAACGGTGACAAATATCAGTTTGTGGACGCTTTATACCCTGAGTCGTTACGGCGATTTGCTACTCCAGGTGGGTAAAGCTGGTGGTACTGAAAATGATGTACTGGCCTATTTGCGTTCGGCCAATGCTGCCACGCCGTTGAGCCAATCTGATGCTGCACAGACGCTGGCAACGCTGTTGGGCTGGGAGGCTAACGAACTGCAAGCCGCTTGGGCGGTATTGGGTGGGATTGCCAAAACCACACCGCAACTGGATACGCTTCTGCGTCTGCAACAGGCACAGAATCAAACCGGTTTGGGTGTTACGCAGCAACAGCAAGGCTATGTCCTGAACCGTGACAGTGATTATGCCCTTTGGCAAAGCACCGGTCAGGCGCTGGTCGCTGGCGTATCTCATGTCAAGGGCAGTCATTGAATATGGCAGAAACTCACCACTTGAATGGGTGAGGCTGATTTTTCCGTATGGCTCAATGGGGCCGCTTCTAAACCGCCATTTAAGTAAGGCAGGTAATTATGTTATCAACAATGGAAAAGCAACTGAATGAATCCCAGCGTGATGCGTTGGTGACTGGCTATATGAATTTTGTGGCGCCGACGTTGAAAGGCGTCAGTGGTCAGCCAGTGACGGTGGAAGACTTGTACGAATATTTGCTAATTGACCCGGAAGTGGCTGATGAGGTTGAGACGAGTCGGGTAGCACAAGCGATTGCCAGCATACAGCAATATATGACTCGTTTGGTTAACGGTTCTGAGCCGGGGCGTCAAGCGATGGAACCCTCTACCGCGAACGAATGGCGTGACAATGATAATCAGTATGCTATCTGGGCTGCTGGTGCTGAGGTGCGAAATTACGCTGAAAACTACATTTCACCCATCACCCGGCAGGAAAAAAGCCATTATTTCTCGAAGCTGGAAACCACTTTAAACCAGAATCGACTCGATCCGGATCGTGTGCAGGATGCTGTTTTGGCGTATCTCAATGAGTTTGAGGCAGTGAGTAATCTGTATGTGCTCAGTGGTTATATTAATCAGGATAAATTTGACCAAGCCATCTATTACTTTATTGGTCGCACTACCACTAAACCGTATCGCTACTACTGGCGCCAGATGGATTTGAGTAAAAACCGTCAAGATCCGGCAGGGAATCCGGTGACACCAAATTGCTGGAATGATTGGCAGGAAATCACTTTGCCGTTGGCCGGTGATACGGTGTTGGAGCACACGGTTCGCCCGGTGTTTTATAACGACCGGCTGTATGTGGCTTGGGTTGAGCGTGACCCAGCGGTACAGAAAGACGCTAATGGCAAAGATATCGATAAGACACATGCCTATAGCATAAAGTTTGGTTATAAACGTTATGATGATACTTGGACGGCACCAAATACTACTACGCTGATGACGCGACAAAACGGAGATGATGATCAGGATATATCGCGCACCAGTTTGCTGATTAATGAAAATGGCATCACACTACGGGATATAAATTTACTGGCGACCACCGATTTTAGTATTGATCCGACGGAAGAGACTGACAGCAATCCGTATGGTCGCCTGATGTTGGGTGTGTTTGTGCGTCATTTTGAAGGCGATGGGGTCAATAAGAAAAATAAACCTGCTGTTTATGGTTATCTTTATTGTGACTCAGCTTTCAATCGCCATATTCTCAAGCCGTTGAGTAAGAACTTTTTGTTCAGTACCTATCGTGATGAAACGGATGATCAGAATTGTCTGCAATTTGCGGTGTACGATAAAAAGTATGTGATTACTAAGGTTATTTCAGGCAAACCAACAGAAGATCTTGAAAGCACGGGTTGGGTAGGTAAAGTTGATGACTTGAAGCAGGGCACTACCGGGGCCTATGTATATATCGATCAAGATGGCCTGACTCTCCATATCCAAACCACGACCAATGGGGATTTTGTTAATCGCCATACGTTTGGGTATAACGATATTGTGTACGATTCTAAATCTGGTTATGGTTTTTCATGGTCAGGGGATGAAGGTTTTCATCTGGATTACCATGATGGAAATTATTACACCTTTCATAATGCAGCAATCAACTATTATCCCTCTGGATATGGTGGCGGATCTATCCCTAATGGAACGTGGGATATAAATCAGCCGGTTAATGATGCATGGAATACTGTATTTTTGCTTTATGGGCACCATTCTGTCTCTGTGGCGGGAAGTTATATAGCTTGGGCAGGAGATACGCCAGCCAGTTATTACTTGCCTATTCCAGATGGTACACGTTTGGGAGATTGGTCTGGTGCAATAAATTACGCTATCAGTATTGATACACTTGAATCTGCATTTATGTCTCCTGATTGGCCGACACTAACCAGTATCAAAAACTTCAAGAAAATCGCCGATAACCGCAAATTCTCTCAGGAAATCAATGTTGATACTGCGGATGACCGCAACCTGTTCAGACATTATGGTAGCGAAACTTTCGAACTCGCCAGCGGCGCAACTTACTCTACGACCCATACCTTGTCCGAAGCGGATTTTTCCACCGATCCAAATAAAAACTACTTACAGGTTTGTTTGAACGTTGTTTGGAATCATTATGACTACTCATCAGGAAACAAAGGGGCTTATTCTTGGGTGAGCAAGTGGTTTAATGTGTATATCGCGTTGCAGGATAGCAAGGCACCGGATGCTATCCCACGATTGGTTTCTCGTTACGATAGCAAACGCGGTCTGGTGCAATATCTGGATTTCTGGACATCATCATTACCTGCGAAGACCCGCCTTAATACTACCTTTGTGCGTACCTTGATTGAGAAGGCTAATCTGGGGCTGGATAGCTTGCTGGATTACACCTTGCAAGCGGATCCTTCTCTGGAGGCAGATCTGGTCACCAACGGCAAGAGTGAACCAATGGATTTTAACGGTTCAAACGGTCTCTATTTTTGGGAACTGTTTTTCCACCTGCCGTTTATGGTCGCTACACGCTTCGCCAGTGAACAGCAATTTTCACCGGCACAAAAATCTCTGCATTATATCTTTGACCCGGCGATGAAAAACAAACCGCAACATGCTCCGGCTTACTGGAATGTGCGTCCGCTGGTTGAAGGACATAGCGATCTGTCACGCCATTTAGGCGATCCTATCGATCCCGATACTCAAGCCTATGCCCATCCGGTGATATATCAGAAAGCGGTGTTTATCGCCTATGTCAGCAACCTGATTGCTCAGGGAGATATGTGGTATCGCCAATTGACCCGTGATGGTCTGACTCAGGCCCGTGTTTACTACAATCTGGCTGCTGAATTGCTGGGGCCTCGTCCAGATGTGTCGTTGAGCAGTATCTGGATACCGCAAGCCCTTGATACCTTAGCCGCCGGGCAAAAAATGGCTTTACGTGACTTCGAACATCAACTGGGTAACAGTAATGTTGCTTTACCTGCATTGCCGGGCCGCAATGTCAGCCATTTGAAACTGGCAGATAATGGTTACTTTAATGAACCGCTTAATGTCCTGATGTTGTCCCACTGGGATACGTTGGATGCACGGTTATATAATTTGCGTCATAACCTAACCGTTGATGGCAAACCACTTTCCCTGCCGTTGTATGCTGCGCCTGCTGATCCGGTAGCGCTGCTGGCTCAGCGCGCTCAGTCGGGTACCTTGACCGGTGGTGTCAGCGGGGCAATGTTGACGGTGCCGCCGTACCGTTTCAGCGCTATGTTGCCACGTGCTTACAGCGCAGTCGGTACGCTGACCGGTTTTGGTCAGAACCTGCTTAGTCTGTTGGAACGCAGCGAACGCGCTGGTCAGGAAGAGTTGGCGCAACAGCAATTGTTGGATATGTCCAGCTATGCCATCACATTGCAACAACAGGCGTTGGACGGATTGGCGGCAGATCGTCTGGCACTGCAAGCCAGTCAGGCAACGGCGCAACAACGTCATGACCATTATTACACCTTGTATCAAAACAACATCTCCAGTGCGGAACAACTGGTGATGGACACCCAAACCTCGGCACAGGCCCTGATTTCCGCTTCCACTGGTGTACAGACTGCCAGTGGGGCGTTGAAAGTGATTCCAAATATCTTCGGTCTGGCTGATGGCGGTTCGCGTTATGAAGGGGTGACTGAGGCGATTGCTATCGGGTTGATGGCTTCCGGTCAGGCCACCAGCGTGGTGGCTGATCGTCTGGCGACCACTGAGAACTACCGCCGTCGCCGTGAAGAGTGGCAAATCCAGTATCAGCAAGCGCAGTCTGAAGTGGAGGCATTGACCAAACAACTGGATGCGCTGGCGGTGCGCGAAAAAGCAGCTCAGACTTCTCTGCAACAGGCGAAGGCGCAGCAGGTACAAATTCGGACCATGCTGACTTACTTAACTACTCGTTTCACCCAGGCGACTCTGTACCAGTGGCTGTGTGGTCAATTATCCGCGTTGTACTATCAAGCGTACGACGCGGTGGTCTCTCTGTGTTTGTCCGCCCAGGCTTGTTGGCAGTATGAATTGGGTGATTACGTCACCACTTTTATCCAGACCGGAACCTGGAATGACCATTATCGTGGTTTGCAAGTGGGTGAGACACTGCAACTCAACCTGCATCAGATGGAAGCGGCATATTTGGCTCGTCATGAGCGCCGTCTTAATGTGATCCGTACTGTGTCGCTCAGGGCTCTATTGGGTGATGATGGTTTCAATAAGTTAAAAACCGAAGGCAAAGTCGATTTTGCATTGAGTGAAAAGCTGTTCGACAACGACTATCCGGGGCACTATTTGCGCCAGATTAAAACGGTGTCCGTGACATTGCCGACTTTGATCGGGCCGTATCAAAATGTGAAGGCGACGCTTACCCAAACCAGTAGCAGTACGTTGCTCACTGCGGATATTCATGGTGTTAAGTACCTCAATAATCCAGATACAGAAGGTGATGCAACTCATATTGTCACCAACCTGCGCGCTAGCCAGCAGGTAGCACTCTCTTCTGGCTTGAATGATGCCGGTAGTTTTGAACTGCGTCTGGAAGATGAGCGTTATCTGTCGTTTGAGGGGACCGGAGCGGTTTCCAAATGGACACTCAACTTCCCGCGCGCTGTGGATGAGCATATTGATGGCAATACACTGAAGGCGGATGACATGCAGTCGTCACTGTTGGCTAATATGGACGATGTACTGGTGCAGGTGCACTACACGGCTTGCGACGGTGGAGCCAGCTTTGCGGGGCAGGTCAAGAAAACACTGGTTTAAATCAATTTTTAACTAATACCTCCCACTCTGGTATGCCAGGGTGGGAGAGCGTCTGTCATACCTGAAATCAATTTTGCGATCTTTCTCCATTTCATTGGAAGGGAAGCTTTGAAACAAAATAAAAGGAATATGATTATGAGTACGTCTGATACTACTCTTTATACCCAAACCCCAACAGTCAGCGTGTTGGATAATCGCGGTCTGTCCATTCGTGATATCGGTTTTCACCGTACTGTGGTCAGTGGTGATACTGACACCCGTATCACTCGTCACCAATATGATAACCGCGGACACCTGAACCACAGTATTGACCCACGCTTATATGATGCAAAACAGGCCAATGACTCGGTGAAACCTAATTTTATCTGGCAGCATGATCTGGCTGGTAATGCCTTGCGGACAGAGAGTGCCGATGCTGGTCGCACCATCTCATTAAATGATGTTGAAGGCCGTCTGGTCATGACTGTTAATGCAACAGGTGTTCGTCAGACTCGTCTCTATGAAAGCAACACTTTGCCCGGTCGTCTGTTGTCTGTTAGCGAACGGGTTTCCGATGAAGATACTCCTCATGTAACAGAGCGCTTTATCTGGGCTGAGAATACAACTGCGGAGAAAGACTATAACCTCTCCGGTCAATGTATACGCCACTACGACATGGCGGGAGTTACCCGGCTGGAAAGTCAGTCACTGGCAGGCGCCATTTTATCCCAATCTCACCAATTGCTGGCCGAAGGGCAGGAAGCGAACTGGATCGGTGACGATGAAGCTGTCTGGCAGAGTATGTTGGCAAGTGAAGTTTATACGACGCAAAGTACAACCAATGCCATTGGCGCTTTACTCACTCAAACCGATGCGAAAGGAAATATTCAACGTCTGGCTTATGACATTTCTGGTCAGTTAAAAGGTAGCTGGTTGACGGTGAAAGGCCAGAGTGAGCAGATTATTGTTAAATCCTTAACCTGGTCAGCCGCAGGTCATAAGTTGCGTGAAGAGCATGGTAATGGTGTGATTACGCAGTACAGCTATGAACCAGAAACTCAACGTCTGATAGGTATCACCACCCGACGTGCAGATAACAGAAAATCAACAGCCAAAGTGTTGCAGGATCTGCGTTATGAGTATGATCCGGTGGGGAATGTCATCAGTATCCATAGTGATGCGGAAGCCACTCGCTTTTGGCGTAATCAGACCGTGGTGCCGGAGAACCGCTATGTTTATGATTCCCTGTATCAGCTTATTAGTGCGACAGGGCGTGAAATGGCGAATATCGGCCAGCAAAGCAGCAAACTTCCCTTACCAGCCATGCCTGCTCCTACCGACGACAGCACCTATACCAATTACCTTCGTACCTATACTTATGACCGTGGGGGTAATTTGGTTAAAATCCGACACAGTTCACCCGCGACTCAAAATAATTACACCACAGACATGATAGTTTCAAATCGCAGCAACCGGGCGGTATTGAGTACATTAACGACAGATCCAACCCAGGTGGATGCGCTATTTGATTCCGGTGGTCATCAGAAAACATTAATGCCAGGGCAAAACCTGGATTGGAATATCCGAGGGGAATTGCAACAGGTAACGCCAGTGAGCCGTGAAGATGCTAGTGATCGGGAATGGTATCGTTATGGCAGTGATGGAATGCGATTGCTAAAAGTGAGTGAACAGCAGACCGGTAACAGTACCCAAGTACAACGGGTGACTTATCTGCCGGGATTGGAACTACGCACAACCCAGGTTGCAGATAAAACAACTAAAAGTTTGCAGGTGATTACGGTAGGTGAGGCTGGTCGCGCGCAGGTAAGGGTATTGCACTGGGAAAACGGTAAGCCAGCAGATATCAACAACAATCAGGTGCGTTACAGCTACGATAATCTTCTTGGCTCCAGCCAGCTTGAACTGGATAGCGAAGGGCAGATTCTCAGTCAGGAAGAGTATTATCCGTATGGTGGCACGGCGGTATGGGCGGCGAAAAACCAGACAGAAGCCAGTTACAAATTTATTCGTTACTCCGGTAAAGAGCGGGATGCTACTGGGCTGTATTATTACGGCTATCGGTATTACCAGCCGTGGGTGGGGCGGTGGTTGAATACGGATCCGGCGGGAACCGTAGATGGATTGAATCTGTATCGGATGGTAAGGAATAACCCAATTACATTGACTGACCACGATGGATTAGCGCCTTCTCCGAACCGAAACCGAAATACATTTTGGTTTGCTTCATTTCTGTTTCGTAAACCGGATGAGGGGATGTCTGCGTCAATGAGGCGGGGGCAAAAAATTGGCAGAGCCATTGCCGGAGGGATTGCGATTGGCGGTCTTGCAGCCACCATTGCCGGTACCGCTGGAGCAGCTATTCCCGTCATTCTGGGGGTTGCGGCCATAGGGGCAGGGATCGGGGCGTTGATGGGATATAACGTGGGTAGCCTGCTGGAAAAAGGCGGGGCATTACTTGCTCGACTTGTACAGGGAAAATCGACGTTAGTGCAGGCGGCCGCTGGCGCTGCTGCCGGGGCGGGTTCAGCCGCGGCTTATGGTGCGCGAGCACAGGGTGTTGGTGTTGCATCCGTAGCCGGGGCGGCTACCGGAGCTATAGGATCATTAATCAATAATGCTGACCGTGGAATAGGTGGCGCTATTGGGGCCGGGAGTGCGGTAGGCACCATTGATACCATGCTGGGCACTTCCTCCACCCTTACACATGAAATATCGGCAGCGGCGGGAGGTGCGGCTGGTGGGATGATCACCGGTACACAAGGGAGCACTAGGGCAGGAATTCATGCCGGTATTGGAACGTATTACGGCTCTTGGATTGGTTTTGGTTTAGATGTTGCCAGTAACCCAGCCGGACATTTAGCGAATTATGCCGTGGGTGCTGCTGCGGGTCTGGGCGCCGAAATGGCAGTCAACCGAATAATTGGGGGTGGATTTTTGAGTAGGCTCTTAGGGCGGGCTATTAGCCCACATGTAGCCGGTTTAGCCAGACAATTAGTGCATTTTGCTGTAGCCAGACCTGTCTTTGAGCCTATATTTAGTGCTCTCGGTGGGCTTGCGGGTGGCATTGGAACTGGCCTGCACAGAACAATGGGAAGAGACAGTTGGATTTCCAGAGGGCTAAGTGCTATCGGCAGTGGTATAGATAACGTTGCCGGTATGATTGGTAATCAGATCAGAGGCAGGGTCTTGACCACAACCGGGATTGCCAATGCGATAGACTATGGAACCAGTATTGTTGGCGCTGCGCGACGAGCTATCTCTTTGTAGCAAACATCGCTGGATATCTTCGCCCAATACTGGGCGGAGATATCAGGGCGGGGAGCAGTTATCGCACTGATATAATTAAAAGTACTCATCATCAAAATCACTTTTTTATGGAGTATAGTGATCTGATCGTTTTAATAATGAAGAATTTCATAAAAAGTCAGATACTGATCTGAGGTATAAAAAGAGGTATGATTTAAATAAAATCGTAGAAAAGCAATGCTATTGGACGGATTAAAATAGTGTAAAACAAGTTTAAGCGGGCGTATTTAATGTATCGCGGTATTACATAATATAATGATGCTGCAAGTAACCCGGTTCGTATTTAGTTAAATCATTTATTTGTGGGTTTTGTTATTCCGATTTTTCATGAGTAATTATTTAACTGGTTTATAAAAAATTTTATTCTCCAGTTAAAAATGTTATTAAAATCGGTTAATGTTTTTTGATTAACCGGTTATGTATACATTAATAAAACCAATTCTTTTTCCCTGATGGTTTTATGATGGGTAGGTTTTAAACTGTTATTAAAAGCCATTTTTTAGCCTCTGGTTTTAATCAGTAAAATCAGGTTTTAACCGTTGTTATTACTACTTTTAACACCTGATTTTTATTAAGTTTAATTATCATGGTATATTGTGTTTTTACGT